>NZFS01000006.1 GCA_002690725.1 Gammaproteobacteria bacterium | reverse complement strand
GCAGGAGCTTCTTCAGCTGGTGCTTCTTCTTCAGCAGGAGTTTCTTCTTCGATTAGTGCTTCTTCGGCTGGTGCTTCTTCGGCAGGAGCTTCTTCAGCTGGTGCTTCTTCTTCAGCAGGAGCTTCTTCAGCTGGTGCTTCTTCTTGTGAAGCAGCTTCCGCCGCTTCTTTGGCTAATTTTTCTGCTAATGCTACCTTTTTTGCTTCTGCTTTTAGCTTCTTTGCCTCAATCTTCGCTGCAAGTTCTTCTGGAGTTAATTTTGCTTCTTTAACGAGTGAATTGACTCTATCACTTACTTGAGCACCTTTTGATGTCCATTCTTCAATTTTTTCAAGATCTATTCTTAACCTTTCTTCATTTCCACTTGCTGATGGATTAAAAAAGCCTAATCTTTCAATAAATGCACCATCTCTTGGACGTCTTTCATCTGCGACAGTGATAAAATAATATGGATTTTTTTTTGCTCCACTTCTAGCTAATCTTATAATTACCATACCAAAAATATTTAATTTTGTTTAAAAAGATGTGTATTTTAGGTTAACCTTGCTAATATTGATAGTATTATTATGCAAAGTTTTAATTAATCTTTATTTTTAATGAGTTTTATAAGCCAAGTGACTATAAGTATAGTCATATACTTTATTATTAGATTTTTCTACAAACAGGAAAAATCGCTCTACGTAGCAAGTTCTATAGCAGTTATTTCCTATATTTTAATTTATTCCACAGCTTACGAAGTGATATCTTTAATGCCAACAATTCATTTTATGGTCACAGGACTAAGCTTACTTATTATTTTCATCGCCTATTCTGAAATTAGTATTCTTGAGAGAAAAATAAGGAATTTAAAAAAAGGTGAACTCATAAATATTGAGCCTTTTTCTGTTGAGAAAAATTATAAAATTGTGTTCAAATTACTTGGTATTGGATTATTATTTTTATCTTTCTCTTTAGTGTCAGGTTTCAGCTTACAAACAGTTTTTTAAGCAAATATAATTTTTAAAGCGCTTTTTACATTTATTGCGTGGCTCATTTTTGTCATAACAGTTATTGGCGTTAAGTACTTCAATTTTCCAATAAAATATGCGACCAGAAGTCTTTTTGTTTCTATGTGTGCTGTTCTCGGTGCATATTATATGAATTCATATTTAGTTGGAGCATAATGCAAGAAGATCCCTCATTATTAATTCTTTTTTTAACACTTATATTTTTATTAATACTTAGTGGATTTTTTTCTGGTTCAGAAACTGGAATGATGGCTGCAAATAAAATTAAGCTTAGAAACTTATCAAAAAAATCTAAAACAAGTGCCAAAAGAGCTTTAGATCTGCTAAAAAGACCTGATCAGTTGCTTTCTGCAATACTGGTAGGAAATAATTTTGCTAACATTTTAGCTTCGGCATTAGTAACTATAATGATGCTAAATTATTTTGGTGGAAATGTTGTTCTTGGGTCAGTAATTCTTACAATTATTATTTTGATTTTCTCAGAAATTACTCCAAAAACAATGGCTGCTATAAAACCAGAAAGTTTTGCAACAAGATCATCTTTTATATTAAAGATTCTTGTTTATGTTTTTAAGCCACTAATATTTCTTACAAATTTTTTAAGTAAGCAGATCCTCAAAATATTCAAGTTAGATGCAAAAGATGCAACATTGAATGAAAACCTTAATACAGAAGAACTTAAGACACTCTTAGAAGAGTCTGGTGACCTTATACCAAAGCAATACAGAAAAATGCTCTCATCAGTTCTTGGAATGGAAGAGCTTATAGTTGAAGATATTATGATTCCAACATCAGAAATAATTGGTATAGACATTAATCAAGATTATGTTGAAGCTACAAAGATAATCGAGTCTACTGAATATACAAGACTTCCAGTTTTTCAAGACACAATTGATAATATGATAGGAATTTTGCATCTTAAAGACTCATATTCGTTTTTAGATAAATTAAATCAAGGAGAAATCAGAGATATTAAAGAGATTCTTCAAAAAACTTATTTTGTCTCTCAGTCAACATTACTTATGAAACAGTTGAGAGAGTTCCTAGCTAGTAATCAAAGCATTGCACTGGTTGTGGATGAATACGGAGAGATTGAAGGCCTGATATCTGTTGAAGATATATTCAAAGAGATTACTGGTAAATTTGGTGGAGACAAAGAAGAATTGGAAAAGAATTTACTAAATTAAAAGATGGATCTATTTTAACTGATGGCAACTCAAAAATCAGGGACTTAAATAACTATTTAAACTGGGCTATTCCTGAAGATAATTCTAAAACTATTAACGGACTAATAACAGAATATTTGGATCAAATTCCTCAAGCAAATTTGTGTATTGAAGTAAATAATTATCGTTTTGAAATATTAGAACTTGATGAAAATTCAATATCAAAAATTAAAATTAAAAAAAATAAATAGCAATCAAATTTATTAGTGCTTTTACAATAAGTCTGTAATAATTTTAAAGACTACTGCTAAAGCAAATGATGATGTGATAACAGCCCTTACACTAGCAATGGCTGGCAGCATCTTACCCCAAATGGCATTTGCTTCAATTGCAAAGATTATAGCTAAACCAATAATTAAACTAGTTGCACTCCAATTATCTAATACTAGATAGGATCCCTGAGCATGTGCTGAATAAACCATATACATCAACATTGGAACTGAAAAAAGAGTATTAGTTCTTGATGCAAGACCGGCTTTTGCCGCCGCTTTCGCTACATCACCCTCTTTCATCCCAAGAACAATTTTTTGATTTCTCCAAATGATACCCCAAACATTTAACATCATTAAGGTACCCATTGTTGAACCTAGTATTATTTCTGTTCCAATTCTTGCTGTAATTTGATAGAAAAGAATTAAGCCCGTTAAAAAGGTAAAAAAGGCAGCCCATCTAAACCACCAAAGTGCATTAGGAGCAAGTTTTTTCATTACATCTGCCTTAGCGTCAGGATCTGCAACTTTTACGTATTCAGTCTGAACAAAATTAAAGTAATATAAAAGACCAATCCATGCTATGCCAAAAAGAATATGAAAAGATCTAAAAAAAGCCTGATCAGTAAACAAATCCATAATTACTCCTTAAAAGTGTGTGTATACATATTAAAGTAAATAATAAATGAAATCTAATAAAAAACGGGGATAAATCCCCGTTTTTTATTTAAACATCAAATATAAATTACATCATGCCGCCCATGCCGCCCATGCCGCCCATATCTGGCATTGGTGGCATTGGAGTTTCCTCTTTAGGAACGTCCGTAACCATTGCTTCAGTTGTAATCATCATACCTGCAACAGAGCCGGCTGCTTGAAGAGCAGTTCTTGTTACTTTAGCTGGATCAAGAATGCCCATTTCAATCATGTCTCCAAAATCACCAGTAGCAGCATTAAATCCAAACGAATCCTTACCGTCAATAACTTTATTAACAATTACAGATGGTTCTTCACCTGCATTAGAAACAATTTGTCTTAATGGTGCTTCAAACGCTTTTTTAGCAATGTTTATTCCAACATTTTGATCGTCATTATCACCTTTGAGTTTTGCAACAGCTTCTAAGCATCTAATCAAAGCTGAACCACCTCCAGGAACTACACCTTCCTCTACAGCAGCTCTTGTTGAATGAAGTGCATCTTCAACTCTTGCTTTCTTCTCTTTCATTTCAACTTCGGAACCTGCTCCAACTTTTATAACCGCAACACCACCAGCAAGTTTTGCAACTCTTTCTTGTAGTTTTTCTTTATCATAGTCAGAACTTGTTTCTTCAACTTGAGCTCTTATTTGATTTACTCTGGTTGAAATTGAGTTTTCGTCTCCAGCCCCGTCAATAATGGTTGTGTTATCTTTGTTTAAAACAACTCTTTTTGAAGTTCCCAAATCATCAATGGAAGCACCTTCCAATGAAAGACCAACTTCTTCAGAAATTACAGTTCCTCCAGTGAGTATTGCAATATCTTCAAGCATTGCTTTTCTTCTGTCACCAAATCCTGGTGCTTTACAAGCTGCAGCTTTCACAATACCTCTTAAGTTATTAACCACTAGAGTAGCTAGCGCTTCTCCTTCAATATCTTCGGCAATAATTAGCAATGGCTTTCCAGCTTTTGCAACAGATTCTAATAATGGTAGAAGATCTCTTATATTTGAAATCTTTTTATCAAAAAGAAGAATATATGGTGAATCAAGTTCAACCGTCATATTATCTTGATTAGTTATAAAGTATGGAGATAAATAACCTCTATCGAATTGCATACCTTCTACAACATCAAGCTCGTTTTCTATTCCACTACCCTCTTCGACAGTTATAACGCCTTCTTTACCAACTTTTTCCATCGCCTCTGCAATTATTTCTCCAACGGCAGTATCTCCATTCGCAGAGATAGTACCAACTTGAGAAATTGCATTATCATCGGTACATGGAACACTAAGGCTTTTTACAAACTCAACTGCGCTCAATACTGCCTTATCAATACCTCTTTTTAAATCCATTGGATTCATTCCTGCAGCAACAGCTTTATTGCCTTCGTTTACGATTGATTGAGCTAGAACAGTTGCTGTTGTAGTCCCATCACCTGCTTCGTCTGATGTCTGAGACGCAACTTGTTTTAACATCTGTGCACCCATGTTTTCAAACTTGTTTTCTAATTCAATTTCTTTGGCCACTGAAACTCCATCTTTAGTTACAGTTGGAGCTCCAAATGATTTATCCAATACTACATTCCTACCTTTTGGACCAAGTGTAACTTTAACAGCGTTAGCTAATGTATTAACACCATCAAGCATTTGAGATCTAGCATTATCTCCAAATTTCACATCTTTAGCTGACATATTTTATCTCCCTATTAAAAAATTTATACGACAACGCCGAAAATATCTTTCTCGCTAAGAATAAGATACTCTTCACCGTCAAGCTTTATTTCATTTCCGCCATATTGGCCAAATATAACTGTATCGCCAACAGACACATTCATTGATACAGATTCACCTGTATTTGAAACCTTACCTGGCCCAACTGCAACTACTTCACCTTGTGAAGGTTTTTCTTTTGCAGAACCTGAAAGAATTATACCGCCGGAAGAGGTTTCTTCCTCTTCAGTTCTCTTTACAAGAACATTGTCATGTAATGGTTTTAACTTCATTTATCTCTCCATATAAATAACTAAAATTTATCTAAATCAATAGTTAAGGGCTAAAAAATATAAATCAATAGTAATATTTAACTTTTTAATTTATAAACAAGCTGCGCAATTGTAACTCCAATTAGGTTTGCAAGTAAGTCAAAATATTCAAAAAATCTATATGGAACAAAAAAGTGAACTATTTCAACAAAAAGTCCAAAAAAGAATATCAATAAGGATAAAGTTAATTTCGATATATTAAATCTACTCAAAAGGCCCAAGTAGGTAAGAATAAAATAAACTACCGAGTGGACAATCTTGTCAGCATCAAATGAAAAATTTTTAAAAGTTGGGATGCTCCCAGCATTTACAATACTTAAAATAAATACAATAAAGATAGATACAAAAAATACACCTCTAATAAACATTATTATTTTTGTAACAAAAAGAATTTTTTATTGAACAAAATTATTATAATTGCTGGAATTGCTAACATTGAAGTAAAAATATAAAAGCTCATCCATCCATAGTTAAAACCAAATAACATTTGAAAGTTTTCTACAAAAACACCAGAAAAACCTCCAAAAACTTTTCCTAAGAATGCCATTAGTGATGTCAACAAAGCATACTGAAATCCAGTATATTTTGCAGAAACTAAGCTAGTTAGAAAAGTAATGTTTACAGTACCAACAATTCCAGCTGCGAGGCTATCTGAAGCAACAATACATGAAAGTAAAGCAAGATTTTTTTCATATATGGAAGCATAAGAGAACAGTAAATTTGTGATCATTACCAGAAAAGCTCCTATTAAAAGCGATTGATATAAACCAAACCTCTTTATAAAAATACCTCCAACGAATACACCTATAATAGTTGCTATTAATGCAACAACTTTTACAACATAGCCTATTTCAGATAATGAATAGCCCATATCTATGTAAAAAGGATTTGCCATTGGGCCCATTACAATATCAGTAAGCCTATATGTAGCAATTATCAATAACAACATAGAGGCAATTTTTACACCAAATCTATTAAAGAAATCTTTAACAGGTTCAATTAAAGAATCCTGATAATTTAATTTAACAAGGTCAGGATTTGGTTTTTCTACAGATATATATATTGATAGAAATATATTTATTCCCAAAATAATTGCCATCAATTGATAAGTTGAAGACCAAGAGTAATTTTCAGCATAAATTAATGCAAATGAAGATCCAACTAAAATAGCTAACCTGTAACCAAATTGGTAACCTGCAGCCAAGTTTCCTTGGTCTGATAATTTTGCACTTTCTATTCTGTATGCATCAATTGCAATATCTTGAATTGACCCTGCCAATGCAATAATGAAGGCAAATAAGGCAAAGACTATTAAATCAGTTACTGGATTAATAAATGATAGAACTACTAAAGACACTATTATTTGAAGCTGCATTGTAATAATCCAACTTCTTCTGTGACCAAATTTTTTAAATAGTTTTGTTGGCGATTTATCAACAAGTGGAGCCCATAAAAATTTTAGTGAATATGTCAGCATGATCCAACTAATAAATCCAATTAAACTTAAATCAATACCAGCATCTCTTAACCATGCTGTAAGAGTGATAAAAATTAGAACATAAGGAAGGCCAGAAGCAAATCCATAGCCAGTAAATGAGACTATTTTAAGAAAGTTTTGATTAATCATAGTGCCTCAAAATATCTATTCCAATCGAACTTATTTCCTGGATCAGTCTTTCGACCAGGAGAAATATCAGAATGTCCTACTATTTTTTCTTTATTTATTTGAGCATAGTTTTTTATGATAGATTTTGTTGTTTGAATTAGCGTTTCGTATTGCTTATCTGTAAAGCAGTCATCATCCGATCCTTCAAGTTCTATACCTATGGAATAGTCATTACAATCCGTGATACCTTTATATGAAGACTCTCCAGCATGCCAAGCTCTCATATTTAGAGGGACAAATTGAATCATCTTGCCACTTCTCTTGATATATAGGTGTGATGAAACTTTTAAATCTTTAATCTCATTAAAATAATCGTGATCTAATATATTAAGTTTGTTCATAAAAAAATCTTCTACATAATCATTGTCATACTTATTTGGAGGTAGGCTAATTGAATGAATAACTATTAAACTAATATTTGAGTTTTCTGGTCTTTTATTAAAATTTGGAGAATTGAGGAGCTTTATATTTTTAAAAATATGATTTTCAATTTCCATTTATCTCAATCCAGGAGGCATCTTGAAATAAACATTCTCAGTATCTTCACCATCTTCGATAAGCTTTGCACCAAAATAGTCTCCTAGAGATTTTGCAATTTCCATAACTCTAGATTCTGGAGCAGATGCTCCAGCAGTTATAGCAATATTTTCACACTTTTTAAGATCCTCTAAATTTAAATCTGAAAATTCATCAATTAAAGTTGATTTGCAGCCACATTTTTCAGCAAGCTCTTTCAGCCTGTTTGAGTTAGAGCTATTTTTTGAGCCAACTACAATAATAAAATCTGATTCGAGTGCTAGTTGTTTTACGGCATCCTGTCTATTTTGTGTTGCATAGCAAATATCATCTTTTTTTGGAACTTCGATATTTGGAAATCTTTTTCTAAGAATATCTATTATTGATAACGTTTCATCGACACTAAGTGTTGTTTGTGTGACAAGAGCAAGTCTTTCACTATTGTTTATACTCACGCTTAATGCATCATTTTCGTCTTGAACAAGATAGATTGTGCTATTTTCAGAATTTATATGGCGACCCATTGTGCCTTCTACTTCAGGATGACCCTCATGACCAATTAAAATAATATCTCTGTTTGCCTTAGCGTGCTTTCTTACTTCCATGTGCACTTTAGTAACTAATGGACATGTGGCATCAAAGAAATTAAGATTTCTAGCTTTGGTAGTTTCCTCAACCTCACTGGATACCCCATGGGCACTAAAAATTACTAAAGAATCATCAGGAATTTCGTCAATTTCCTCAATGAATACTGCACCCCTATTTCTTAAATCCTCAACAACTACTTTATTATGAACAACCTCATGTTTTACGTACACAGGAGCTCCATATATATCAAGAGCTTTATTAACAATGTCTATTGCTCTATCAACACCAGCACAAAAGCCTCGTGGATTAGCTAATTTTATTTCTTTTGTCATTTCAAATAAACTTTAAATTCAAAGTATATAATTAATATTGCACCTATCGTTATAAATGCATCAGCTAAATTAAATACAAAAAGCGAGTAATTATATATTTTCAAATGAAGAAAGTCAGTTACGCTTCCATCATAAACTCTGTCAAGAACATTACCAATTGCGCCACTAACTATAAATGACAGAGCAATTTTATATCTATATCTTGTCTCTGTAATTATCATCCATAGAAGATACAGGGTTATTAATATTGTCAATATTAATAATAAATTTGAAGCTAAGTCTCCTCTATCATCAAAAATTCCGAAAGCAATTCCTGAATTGTAAATTAGCAATAATTTGATAAAAGGTATAAAGGTTTCAGTTGATTGACCAAATAACAAATTGTTATTTGCAATAACTTTAGAGAATATATCAAAAGCTACCAAGACAAGAATAATTGTTATAAATCTATAGTTATATAGATTTTCTTTGCTCACCATCATTTTCTATATTATCAATACACCTGTTACATAGCTCAGGATGTTCTTTGCTAGATCCTACTGATGAACATCTGTGCCAGCACCTTACACATTTTGTATTTTTTGAGGGACTGACCTTAATTTTAAAACTTTTTCCCTCACTTATATTTGCTTCTGAAGAAATAAATAAAAAATGAAGTTCTTTGCCTAGCTTCCTAAGAATATTTATGTCGCTTGAATCTGCTTGAATATCTACTACTGAATCAAGTGATCCTTTAATTTTATTTTCATTTCTCATTTCTTCTATTGATTGATTAACAGCATCCTTAATTTCAAAAACTCTTTTCCATTCAGATTGATTGATATTAGATTTAAAATCTATATCAGAAATATCAAAATTTGAGAGAAAAACAGATTCCTCTTGGCCATTCAATCTATTGCTTGTTTGCCAAATTTCTTCTGATGTATAAGAAAGAATTGGAGCAGTAAGTCTTACCAAAACATTTAAAATAAAATCAAGGCTTGTTTGACATGATCTTCTTGCTGAAGAATCATTTTTGCAGGTATATAGCCTATCCTTGACAATATCTAGGTATATCCCACCTAATTCATTAACACAAAAATTATGAATTTTTTGAATTGCCCTATGATAAGAATATGATTTATATAATTTTAAAACTTCTGTTTGAAGAATTTTTGTTTCATTAATAATCCACTTATCTAATTCAACTTGTTCTTCAAAAGAAATTTTATATTTGTCACTAAAGTCGCTCAAGTTTCCTAAAATAAATCTAAAAGTATTCCTAATACGTCTATATTGATCTGAGGTTCTCCTTAATATTTCATCGGATGCAACCATTTCACTTCTAAAATCTGTTGAAGCTACCCACAATCTTAAAATGTCAGCTCCTAAGCTATCCCAAACTTTCTGAGGAGAAACAACATTTCCAAGTGATTTTGATTGTTTTCTTCCTTGTTCATCAACAACAAACCCATGAGTCAGAACTGTTTTATATGGCGCATGGTTATTCATAGCTATGCTTGTTAATAATGATGATTGAAACCATCCCCTGTGTTGGTCTGAACCCTCTAAGTAAAGATCTGCAACAACATTATTACCAAATTTCTTTGCAGAAACTGCATAGTGAGTTACTCCAGAATCAAACCAAACATCAAGTGAATCAGAGGTTTTAATATATTCTTCATAATCATCGATATAATCTTTTAAATCCAGATTATCCCAAGCTGAAATACCATCTTTCTCAATAATTTGTGCAAATTTTTCAAATAAATCTTTCTGATCAGGATGAATTTCTCCCGTGTCTTTGTGAACAACTAAAGTTATAGGAACACCCCAATTTCTCTGTCTAGAGATACACCAATCTGGTCTATCAGTAAGCATAGATTCAATTCTTTGAAGACCCCATGAGGGTTCCCAATTAACGCTTTTAATATGTTTAAGAGCATCTTTGTTTAGATTATTTTTATTCATTGAAATAAACCACTGAGGAGTGGATGTAAAAATTAGAGGCGTTTTTCGTCTCCAACAATGAGGATAAGAATGATGATAGTCCTCTATATTAATTAAGGCATTATATTCTTTTAATTTTTCAACGATTAATGGATCTGCTTTCATTGCAGGAAGTCCTGCAATAAAATCCAATTCATCTTTGAAAAAAGCCTTATTATTTAGAGAGTGGATTGTATCAATATTATTTTTCTTACATATTAAATAGTCATCCATGCCATGAGCAGGAGCAGTATGAACACAACCTGTTCCTGTTTCAGTTGTAACGTGATCTGCATGAAGAAGAATTGATTTTCTATCTAAAAAGGGATGAACAAGATCAATATCACATAATTTTTTACCTTGCGTTGTCGATATAACATCAAATTTTTGCTTCCATCTATTAGAGCACTGTTCAATCATTTCATATGCAATGACATAAAATTTGTTATTCATTTTAATTAGTGAGTATTTGTATTTAGGATTTATACATACAGCTACGTTTGATGGAATCGTCCATGGTGTTGTAGTCCATATTACAAATGACACTTCATCTAAATCTTCAGCATTGAAAACATCTTTCAACTTTTTTAAAGATGAATGATGAGCCTTGAATGCAACATCAATAGCTTTTGAAGTTTTATCAATATATTCAACTTCTGCCTCTGCAAGGGACGATCCGCTTTCTTGACACCAATGAACAGGTTTTTCACCTTTTTCAAGGTGACCTTCTTTATAGATAATGCCTAAAGATCTAACAATATCTGCTTCAAATTTTGGATCTAATGATTTGTATGAATTTTCCCAATCACCAAGCACACCTAGTCTTTTAAAGTCATCTAACTGTTTATTTATTTGACTCTCAGCATATTCTTTACAAGCTTTTTGAAAACTCTCTTTATTTTTTACAAGCTCGCTATTTTTTCCATGTTTCTTTTCAACATTTAGCTCGATTGGAAGACCATGGCAATCCCAACCAGGTACATAAGGAGCATCAAAACCTTGAAGAGTTTTATATTTAATAGTTATATCCTTCAGGATTTTATTTACTGAGTGCCCAAGATGTATGTCACCATTTGCATAGGGAGGCCCATCATGCAAAAGAAATAATTCTTTACCCTCATATTTTTTTCTTATCTTTCCGTATAAATCTGTACTAGACCATTTATCCAATATTTCTGGTTCTTTTCTTGGCAAACCAGCTTTCATAGAAAAATCAGTTTCAGGAAGATTTAATGTATCTCTGTAATTAACTGTCATTTGGAGTACTTAAAATATTTTTTGTTATTGATATATCCTTTTGAATCTGAGATTTTAACATGTCTAAATTTTCAAACTTCCTTTCATCTCTTATTTTTTCTATAAATTTAACTTGAAGTCGTTGAGAATAAATATTTTCATTAAATTCAAATAAGTGAACTTCCAACACAGGTTTTTCTCCTCCAACAGTTGGTCTAATTCCCATATTGGCAATTCCTTTAAGACTTAAATTATTTAATTTACATTTAACAGCATAAACTCCTGTAATTGGTAGTCTTTGATTAGGAAGCCATATATTTGCTGTTGGAATATTAATTGTTCTTCCTAAGTGTTGACCATGAACAACTTTTCCAGAAAAGGTATACGGCCTTCCAAGTAATTTTTCAGCATTATTAAAATTATTATTTAGGAGTTCCTCTCTTATTCTAGTACTGCTAACTCTTTGCCCATCTAAAATAACTGTTTCAGTATTTTCAACCAAAATTCCATTTTTTTGTCCCCAATCTTTTAATAAATCGGTATCGCCTTTTCTATCAGCACCAAATCGAAAATCATCACCCACTGTAAAACTCACTAAATTAATTGAATCTAAAATTTCAGATATGAAATTCTCTGGAGACATTGTTCTTAAAGCATTATTAAATTTTAGGAAACACGCGAAATCTATACCACTTTTTTCTAAAAGTTTTACCTTCTCCCTCCAGGGACATATTCTTGGGGGAGGATTTTTATTAGAATTTTGTACCTTAGAGAAATACTCTGATGCATGAGGTTCAGTAAAAAATACTATAGTTTTTGCTTGAAATTTTTTAGCATTATTTTGTATCTTATTTAAAATTGCTTGGTGTCCAATGTGTAATCCGTCAAAATTTCCAATGGTTCCTGATAAAGAAATATCAGGATATCTTGATTTAAATAAACTAAGATTATGTTGGCCTCTAATTAAATACATACTAATTGAATAAAAATTTTAAAGGTTTCTTTAATACCAATCTAGAAATAAAAAAATATATTGAGATAGAGACTATAACTTCAATTATTAAATAAAAAACTCTTTCATATTGAGTTAATTTTAAAAAATTTATTTCTGATGTATAAAAATATAAGAATGTGATTAAAAATATACTCGAAATAAAAATATTAAAATTAAATTTATTAAAAATGCTTCTAAGCTGAATAAATCCGTTTTTGTACAAGGCTATCTCAAGAACACAAACACTTATTATTGCTGCTATTGAACTTCCTAATGCAATACCTATGTGTCCCAGATCTAAAATAAATGCTAAATAAAAATTTAAGAAAGCATTTATAAATAATGACATGCCTGCAACATACATTGGAGTTTTAGTATCTTTTCTAGCAAAAAAAGCAGGAGTCAATACTTTCATTAACATAAAAAATGGTAATCCAAATGAAAAAGCCATTAAGCTATATGCAGAATTAATAACATCTATTCCAGAAAAAGCTCCTCTATAAAAAATTGTACTTATTAAATCTTCAGCACAAAAAAATAAGCCTATCATTGAAGGTATTCCAATGTACAAAACAAATTTCTGTCCTTTTCTTATACCGTTAACAAATTTATCTTTCTCATGGTTTAAATCAAACTTTGATAATGTTGGTAGAAGTACAGTGCCAATTGCTATAGCAAAAATACCCATTGGAAATTGAATCAATCTATCAGAAACATATAGCCATGTTGGACTTCCAGTTTCAAGAAAAGAAGCAAAGATTGTATCAACTAAAAGATTAATTTGAATGATTCCACCTGCAAGAATTGCAGGAATAATTAATTTGAAAAATTTATTTAAGCCAGGATTTTTTAAATTAAACTTTGGCACTGGAAGTCTATCAATTCTTTTAAGGGGTAATATTTGAATTAAAAGTTGGAGTATTCCGGCCAAAAATACTCCCCATGCAAGAACATATATTGGCATCTCATATATTGGAGCAATAAAAATTGCAGCAATAATAAGACTAAGATTAAAGAGTACTGGTGTATATGCAGGAATAGAAAATTTTTTATGCGTATTTTGTATTCCTCCAGCAAAAGCTACCAATGATATAAGAGCAAGATAGGGAAACATAATTCTGAGAATATCTACAGATAAGTCTTTTTTGACAGGATCAAAATAAAATCCAGGCGCAAATACAAAAATAAATATAGGTGCAAAAATTAAAACTAGTATTGTAAATATAAATAAAGAAGTTATGAGTACGCCCAAGAGTGAGCTAAGAAATTTGTTTGTTTCATCAATATTATTTACTCGCTCATAATCACTGTATATAGGAATAAATGCTTGATTAAATGCTCCCTCAGCAAAAAATCTTCTAAAAAGATTTGGTATTTTTAAACATATCACAAAGATGTCATGAAATAGTGATGCGCCTAAAAGATTTGTAGTAGATATATCTCTTATGAGACCAAAAATTCTTGATAAACCAGTTCCAGATACAACCTTCTTTAGATTAGTAAATAATCCATTAGAAATATCATTATGATTTTTACTGATTGTCTTCAAAATCTAAAGAGGCAGAATTTATACAATATCTTAGGCCAGTTGGCTGAGGACCATCATTAAAGACATGTCCAAGATGGGCATCACAATTCGAGCATTTTACCTCAACTCTTCTCATTCCAAGAGAATTGTCTTCAAACTCATTTATACAACTTTCGTTAAAAGGAATAAAAAAGCTGGGCCAACCACACCCAGCGTCAAATTTTGTTTCTGACTCAAATAGACTTTCGCCACAACAGATACATTTATAGACACCTTCCTTAGAAAAATTCCAATATTTACCAGTAAAGGGTCTCTCAGTTCCAGATTGTCTAGTTACACGATATGATTCTGCATCCAAAAGATTTTTCCAGTCATTATCTGTTTTGGTATTCTTTGTCATACCTAATTGTAATTAAAAAGATGGTATTTAGGTAGGTAATAGCTTTTATGATGAAGAACTATTATCGCGGAGTATGGATTCTGAGTATTCTAAAAAATCTTTAATTAATATTTCTGTGGGTTCATAAATTCTCCTTCTTTTATCAATTGAAGATGACTTTTCACTTATATAACCAAGAGCTACCGCTTGTTTTAATACCTGAAGACGTTTAATCCTTGATGCATATTTTTTTGGTACCAGTGAAATAGCGTACTCTTGTGACATCTCATTTTCTTCAATGTGCTCGTTCATAAAACTCATCAAAAAATAAAATCTGTATGCATCAGCTTGAAAAAAATTAAGTGATTCTGGTTTTAAAGGATTATCCATATTTTTCAAAATGGTATTAATTAGAATCTTTGCTTTCGAAATGTAACTATCTTTTTTTAATAAACTCAAAAAAACCTCCACTTGTGAAAATAATTGAAAAAGAACAATTTCATTAGATTGTATGCAATTAATATGCCAATAAATTTATACAACATAGTATATATTTTTAATATAATTGTTTTTTATATATACAAAGCTGGTTAATGAGTTTCGTTAGGTGAAATGATGCTTTTTATCCAATTCAAAAATGTATTATTTTTTAGAGCATATCTATCAAGCATTTTAAAATCTTGAGCTAGTTTTTTTGGATCTTTAAAAAAATCCTCTCTTGTATTGAAATCTCCAGCATCAAGTTTTTTTACTAGCTTTGCTGGGTTTCCTGCAAAAACACAATTATCAGGCACATCTTTGGTTACAACAGATCCTGCGCCAATAATACTATTTTTACCAATGGTTACGCCTTTGCAAATTATAGCGCTATCTCCTATCCAGACATTATCTTTAAATTTAATTGGTTTGGTTTTACCTACTGGCTCAGCTCTATCGTATATTCCATGCCAGTCAGCGTCAGAAATATATGCTCCATGAGCAATCATACATGCCTTACCAATTTCAATTTTTTCCGCAGAAATTATTCTTACTCCAGGTGTAATTAGAGAATATTTTCCAATAATTATCTCCCCTTTGTGATCACCAATATTCCATGCAGTAAGTTGGACATTGGCATCACTTGCACCAATAATTGTAGGATAGTCATCAATACTTACATTAAAACCAAATACCTTTATGTATCTTGGTTTAAAGAATGCACCTCCTTTTCCTAAAAATTTAAATTGTGGCTTTAAAAAATGTCTTACATACAAATTATTTAATTTGGTTATATATTTTTTGAGCCAGTATGGTCGGTTATCTTTTCTAATAATTTTCTCCGAAAATTGATATTTTAATATGATAAAGTACTCAAAATTTAATTAATAACAACTTTATTTCTGTATGGCGAAGTATTTATTTGAATTTAAACAACTTATAAAGATTGGCGTTCCAATATTTGGTTCTCAATTATCTTATACACTTATGGGAGCTACTGACACTATAATAGCTGGCAGAGCAAGCGCTAATGATCTTGCAGGGTTAGCAGTTGGTACAGCTTTTTCAAATACAATTTGGTTTTTTTTCACAGGAATTATTTTTGCAGTTACTCCAATCGTTGCTCAACTATATGGAGCAAAGAAATTTCTAGAAATTGGGCAAAAACTTAGAGAAATTATTTGGGTTGCTGCAGGACTTGGATTGTTGATGGCATTTATTTTTTATAATATGGATATCATTATTGAGCTTCTTCCAATAAAAAATTCAATTACATCGGTGACAATTGGCTACTTAAAAGCTGTTTCAATTGGATGGTTTTTTGTAACAATTTTTACCTGTCTTAGATGTTATAGCGAAGGAATGACATTTACCAAACCAGTATTTTATATTGCTTTTTCTGGAATGCTTTTAAATATTCCTCTTGATTTGATATTTGTATATGGATGGTTTGGTGCACCAAAACTTGGAGGTATTGGTTGTGGAATTGCAACTTCTATCGTCTCTTTCATTATGATGATATCAATATTTGTTTATATAAATTATTCAAAAAATTATAAAAGAACAGAGCCATTTTCTAGATTTACACTTCCTTCATTAAAGACAACAAAAGAAGTATTTAAATTAGGTCTACCTATTGGTCTTGGAATTTTTATCGAATTAAGTATGTTTTCTGGTGCTGCAATAATATTGAGTGTTCTTGGAGAAATTGTTGTAGCAAGTCATTCTGTTGCTATTAGTATTGCAAGTTTATTTTTTATGGTGCCGCTGGCAATTGGTTTAGCTTCATCAACAAGAGTTGGTAACTTGATTGGTGAAAAAAATCCATATCAAGCAAAAATAGCTGCAACTTCAACAATTTTACTTTGTATTTCTGGTGCGCTTTTAAACAGTATAATAATAATTTCATTTGGCTCATTTATTGTTGGTTTATATACTACAGAAGTTCCTGTTCTTGAGCTTGCTATAAGTTTGATATTGTTCGCTGCAATATTTCAATTACCTGATGGTATTCAGATGGGAGCTCTTGGAAGTCTAAGAGGATATAAAGACACTTTTATCCCAATGATACTACTAATGATATCTTATTGGATTTTCGCAATGCCTATTGGATACTATCTTACTAATTTTGGATTTGGTACTCCTTTAGGCGCCAAGGGAATGTGGTTTGGAATGATTATTGGTTTAACAATTTTTTCTTTTCTCTCTATTTTTAGGTTGAAATGGGTTGTAAAAAATCAAATTAAAAAAATCTCAACCAATAACTTCAGCGACTTTGCTGCCAATTGAGACTAGGTTATCTGCAATATGAACACCACATTTTTTTAGCTTTTCAATTTTATTTTTTGCGGTTCCCTTTCCTCCAGCAATAATAGCTCCAGCGTGACCCATCCTTTTTCCAGCTGGTGCAGTTTGTCCAGCAATATAGGATATTACAGGTTTTGTTATGTTATTTTTTATATATTCTGCAGCAGCTTCTTCCGCTGATCCTCCAATTTCACCAACCATCACGATTGCTTCAGTCTTATCATCATCCTCGAATAATTTCAGCATATCTATAAATGATGAGCCAGGAATAGGATCGCCACCAATTCCAACACAACTGCTTTGACCGAAACCCAGGTCTGTGGTTTGTTTTACTGCTTCATATGTAAGTGTTCCAGATCTAGAAATAATTCCAATAGACCCTGGTATATGAATATCCCCTGGCATTATTCCAAGCTTAGCCTCTCCAGGAGTAATAATGCCTGGACAATTAGGTCCAATTAACCTAATTCCAAGATCATCTATATGCCTCTTCACATCAAGCATATCAATAGTCGGAATACCTTCTGTGATACAAATAATTAACTTAATCCCTGCATCTGCTGCTTCTATTATTGAGTCTTTACAGAATTTTGCTGGCACAAAAATTATAGAGGCATTTGGATTTAACTCTTTTACTGCATCACGAACTGAATTAAAAACAGGTTTTCCAAGATGTTTGATACCTCCTTTCCCAGGAGTGACACCACCTACAATATTTGTTCCATACTCTATGGATTGCTCTGAATGAAGAGTGCCTTGAGAACCTGTAAATCCTTGAACAATAAGTTTGGTATCTTTGTTTACTAAGATACTCATTTTGCAAACTCAACTGCTTTTTTTGCTGCATCAGCTAAATTGTTTATGCTATCAATTTTAATACTTGCCTTTGATAAAATTTGTGATCCTTTTTCGGCATTATTTCCTTCCAATCTAACGACAACAGGTATTTTCACATCAACCTCTTTGATTGCTGAAATAATTCCCTCGGCAATTAAGTCGCATCTTACAATGCCACCAAATATATTAACAAGAACAACTTTAACATCAGGATCATCAAGGATAATTTTAAAAGCCTTAGCCACTCTTTGTTGAGTTGCAGTTCCTCCAACATCAAGAAAATTTGCAGGATTTCCTCCATAAAATTTAATGGTATCCATCGTGCCCATTGCCAAGCCAGCGCCATTTACCATACAGCCAATATTTCCATCCAATGAAACATAACTAAGATCATTTTTTGCAGCCTCAGCTTCTTGAGGATCTTCTTGGGATTGATCATACATTTCAGCTAAATCAGGTTGTCTGTACAAAGCATTTGAATCAATATTTATTTTTGCATCTAAACAATGCAAATCTCCATTTTCAGTTATTACTAAGGGGTTTATTTCTAAAAGGCTTAAATCTTTTTCTACAAATAATCTCAATAGATTCTCAATCATAGGTATAAATTGATTTGTTTGATCTTTATTTAATTTGAGTACCTTAGCTATATTTTCTGCATTTTCTGAAAGGGCTTTATCTCCATAAACTACAGCTTCGTAAATTATTTTTTCAGGATATTTTTTAGCAACATCTTCAATATTTACACCACCCTCGCTTGATCCTATAAATACTATTTTTTGGGTTTCTCTATCAATTACAGCACTTAAATAAAGTTCTTTAGCGATGGTCATACATTCTTCAACTAAAATAGAATTGACTGGTTGTCCTTTTTTGTCAGTTTGATAAGTGATTAAATTTTTACCAAGCCATTTTTTTGCAAATTCTACTCCATCTTGAGGGTTATCAATCAACTCTACACCCCCTGCTTTTCCTCGTCCTCCAGCATGAACTTGGGCTTTCACTACCCATTTTGAACCACCTATTTCGTTACATGCATCAATAATTTCATCTGCATCGAAAACAACCTTACCTTTTGAAACAGGTAAATTAAATTCAGCAAATAAAGCTTTGCCCTGATATTCGTGAAGATTCATCTTCTTTTATTTCCGATATGAATTGCCTGGTTATTTGCAGCAAGAGCAGCCTCATGAAATGCTTCCGATACTGTTGGATGACTAAACATTGTAAGAGCAATATCTTCGGCACTAGATCCAAATTCCATAGATATTAAAGCCTGTTGTACTATTTCGGCAGCAGCAGGTCCAATAACATGAACACCAAGAATAGTGTCTGTTCTCTCTTCAGATAAAACTTTTACAAATCCAACAGATTGATCTACAGCCAAAGCTCTTCCACTTGCAGCAAATGGAAATTTACCAACTTTATAATTTACACCTTCAGATTTAAGTTCATTTTCATTTTTACCAACCCAAGCTATTTCTGGATGTGAGTAGATAACAGACGGTACTAAGTCATAATTTACCTGCATAAATTTATTTGCTATTCTTTCTGCCACCATAATACCCTCCTCGCTCCCTTTATGAGCAAGCATTGGTCCTCTAACAACATCTCCAACCGCCCAAATATTATCGATTGATGTCTGACAAAATTCATTTACTTCAATAAATCCATTATTTATTTTAATATCTAAATCATTTAAAAATACTTCTGATGAATTTGGTTTTCTTCCAACCGCAACAATTAACTTTTCAAAATCTACTTCAACTTCTTTATCTTTAAGATCGTATTTAACTTTAACAGAATTCTTTAAATCCTTCGTGCCTGTAACCTTTGCTCCTAATTGAATATTGAGGCCTTGATTGTTGAACTCCTTAAAAGCATCTTTTGAGATATCTGGATCTGTCATTGGTAAAAAATCATTCATTGCTTCTAAAACTGTTACATCTGAACCAAGTCGTGACCAAACGCTTCCCAACTCTAATCCAATTATTCCAGCGCCAACAATTCCTAATGTCTTTGGCACAGTTTCAAATGAAAGTGCCCCAGTACTGTTTACAATATTTTTACTAAAACTTGCTGATGGTATTTCTATTGGAGTTGAGCCAGTGGCAATAATAATATTTTTAGTATCAATTTCCTCATACGATCCATCAATTTTTTCAACTCTAATTTTATTAGATGAAACTATCATTCCTTTTCCAGAAATAGTCTCAACTTTATTTGATGCAAAAAGACCATCAATTCCACCGGTCAATTTTGAAACGATATCATTTTTTCTTTTCATCATTGATTGAAGATCCAATTTAATACCTTCAATTTTGACACCATGCGAACCAAGGTTTTTTTTAGCTTCGTGATATCTATGTGATGAATCTAAAAGTGCTTTCGATGGAATACATCCAACATTCAAACAAGTCCCACCAAAGGTTGGTTTTCCTTTCTTGTCGAGAGCTTCCTCGATACATAAGGTCTTTAGGCCAAGTTGGGATGCTCTAATTGCAGCAACATATCCAGCTGGACCACTTCCTATTACAACTACGTCAAACATATTTTAAATATTATAAATTTAATAGTAACCTTTCTGGTGATTCAAGCTGCTCTTTGATAGAAACAAGAAAAGTTACAGCTTCTTTGCCATCAAGTAGTCTATGATCATAACTCATAGCTAGATACATCATAGGTCTTATAACTATCTCGCCAGCAATTGCAATTGGTCTTTCCTGAATAGCATGCATTCCAAGTATTGCAGTTTGTGGCGCATTCAATATTGGTGTTGACAGCAAAGAGCCAAAAACACCACCATTAGATATTGTAAATGTTCCGCCTTGCATTTCATCAATAGATAATTTTCCTTCTTTTGCCTTTTTTGAGTACTCAAGAATTGATTTTTCTATTTCAGAAAGAGATTTGGTATCTGCATCTTTTATTATAGGTACAACTAAACCTCGCTCTGTTGATACTGCAACACCAATATCTTGGAAACCATGATATACAATATCATTTTTATCAATAGATGCATTTACCATTGGGAACTTTTTAAGAGCTTGAACTGCTGCTACTACAAAGAAACCCATAAAACCTAATTTTACACCATGCTCTTTTTCAAACTCCTCACCATATTTTGATCTCAAATCTTTAATAGGTAGCATATCCACTTCGTTAAAAGTAGTTAACATTGCAGTATCTTGCTTGACAGAAACAAGCCTTTTGGCAATAGTTGATCTAAGCCTAGACATAGGTACTCGTTTTTGAGGCCTATCATCTTCAGAGAATTCAGATAACACAGAACTTTCTTCGATATCTGGACTAATATGATTTATAACATCGGCCTTAGTAATTCTATTATTTTTACCAGAAGATTTTACATTTTCTGTCTCTATATTATTTTCTATTATTATTTTTTTTGCAGCTGGACTTATTTTTTTGTTATCCCTTTCTACTTCAGTTTCTTCATTTTTGTCTTCTTTTAAATCAACTATTGTTTCATTATTTTTCTTTAGAGTTTCTGGTTTACCTTCAGATTCACTGAATTCACCAATTACCTCAGAACTTAATACCGTTTCACCTTCTGTTTTAAGAATTTTTGATACTACTCCATTAGATTGCGCAAGCACCTCTAACACAACTTTGTCTGTCTCAATTTCTGCAATTACTTCGTCTTGGTTTACACTTTCTCCCTCTTTCTTAATCCAATTAGCAATAGTTCCATCAGCCACTGACTCTGGGAAAGTTGGTGCTTTTATTTCAATACTCATTTACAAATTGCCTCATTTATTAGATCTTTTTGTTGTTGAAGATGCAACTTCATCAAACCAACTGCCGGTGCTGCCGCAGGTGGCCTGCTAATTAAATTGGCTTCTTTACCATCTCCAAGTCTATCTAAAACTCTCTGAATTCTATGCCTGTGACTGAACCATGCTCCTTGATTGCTTGGTTCTTCTTGACACCATATATATTCTTCTACATTTTGATACTTTGTTAAGATTTCTTCAAGGTCATCGTATGGAAAAGGATACAATTGTTCTATCCTGATAATTGCTATATCATCATGCTTTTCTTTATCTCGTTTATTTACTAAATCGTAATAAACCTTCCCTGAACACATTATTACTTTTTTGACATTCTCATTTTTCTTAATTTCATCGTCAATGACACACTCAAAAGTCCCATTTATTAATTCTTTTGTACTTGAAACGGCCTTTGGGTTTCTTAAAAGACTCTTTGGTGAAATAACTATTAACGGGGTTCGCATTTTTCTAATAACCTGTCTTCTTAGCAAATGAAATATCTGTTTTGGAGAACTTGGCACGCAAACTTGAATATTTTCAGTAGCACATAGTTGTAAAAATCTTTCAATTCTTGCACTGCTATGTTCGGGTCCTTGACCCTCATATCCATGAGGTAATAACATAACCAAGCCAGATAATCTTTCCCATTTATGTTGAGCAGAGACAATAAACTGATCAATGACAACTTGTGCACCGTTTGCGAAATCACCAAATTGAGCTTCCCAAATTGTTAGGCCACTTGGCCATGTGGCAGAATAACCATACTCAAATGCAAGAACAGCTTCTTCAGATAGTAATGAATCATAAATATCAAATTTTGTATTATTTTTTTCTGCTATTTCTTTAAGAGGTATAAAGCCCATTCCAGAATCTGAATCAAAAACACATGCATGTCTGTGAGAAAAAGTGCCGCGCCTCACATCTTGTCCTGTAATTCGAATTGGATAACCTTCTTCGAGTAAGGATGCATATGCCATGCTTTCAGCATATCCCCAATTAACTGGGATATCACCATCATTCATTTTTATTCTTTCTTCAAAAATTTTCTTAGCCTGATTTCCTAAAACAAAGGAATCAGGTATTTCACAAATTTCTTTTCCAAGCTTATGAAGCTTTTCTGCACTAAACTTAGTATCAACTTTTGGCCACCACTTTATATTAAGATATGGCTTCCAATCAAACCAAAGTTCATTATTAGGATTCTTTGACAAGTTTTTTGCAACAGACTCTCCAATCTCAAGAGATTTTCTATAATCACTCTTAATTTTATTTGCTATATCAGGTGTTAAAACTCCAGTATTAATTAAATAATCTTCGTATTGATTTAATACTGAGGGATGTTTTGAAATTTTTTGATACATCAATGGTTGAGTTGCAGAAGGGTCATCTGCCTCATTATGTCCTCTTCTTCTATAGCAAAATAAGTCAATAACAATATCTTTTTTAAATCTTTTTCTATATTTACATGCTATTTTTGCAGCGTTAAGAACCATTTCTGGGTCATCACCATTAACATGGATTACCGGAGCTTGGATAATTTTTGCAACATCAGAGGAATAATCAGTTGATCTAGAGTCATTAACATTGCTTGTTGTGAAACCGATTTGATTATTTACAATAATATGAATAGTTCCGCCTACATTAAAGCCTCTTGTTTGTGACATCTGCAATGATTCCATTACAACCCCTTGGCCTGAAAAAGATGCGTCTCCATGAAGAAGAATTGGTACTACCTCAGTTCTGTCTGTATCACCTATTCGATCTTGTCTTGCTCTAACAGAGCCAAGAACAACTGGATCTACAATTTCAAGATGTGATGGATTATTAAACAAAGATACGTGCACTTCTCCACCAGGAGTCTCAAAATTAGAAGAAAATCCTAAATGATACTTAACATCACCAGTGCTAGCTCCCTCTAATTCAAAATCCTCATCAAAGGCAGAAAATAGCTCGCTTGGAAGTTTACCTAAAACATTTACCAGTAGATTTAATCTTCCTCTGTGTGCCATTCCCAAACAAATTTGTGATGCACCAATTGAACCACAATTTTGAATAACACTTTCTACTAGAGGTACTAATGCTTCAGCTCCGTCAATTCCAAAACGCTTCATTCCTGGATACTTTGCAGATAGATATTTAGCTAATCCATCTGCAGAATTTAGTCGTTCGAATATGTTTACTTTTTCATCATCATCAAAAACATATTCAGTTAGCTTTGATTCAAATTTTTTTTGAAACCATCTTCTCTCTTCTGAATCAAGAATATGATTACACTCTATGCCAATTTTTCCACAATATACCTCTTCGAGGGTTTTAATAATGTTTCTTAATGATAATTTATTGCTTTCAGTAAAAGTATCTGTAAAAAAATCTCGATCTAAGTCACTATGAGATAGGCCATGAAACTCAATATTTAAATCTTCTATCTCCCGTCTTTCCATCATACCCAAAGGATCAAGCTTTGCCTTGAGGTGACCTCTATTTCTGTATGACTGAATCAATCTAATTACTTTACCCTGTTTATCATCAAGCGTAGTTTCATTTTTTGGAGTAGCTTTGCTTCTTGAAAAATTTTTAAACTCCTTGATAATCTCAAGATGTGATATTTCACCATTGGAATTAGGCTGTTTTGGAAGATTGGTAAAAAAATCTAGCCAGTCTTCTGATAAATGTTCTGGATTTTTTAAGAAAGTATCGTAGAGGGTTTCGAGGTATGCTGCATGCCCTGCCGAGACATGTGAGCTCCCCCATAGCTCTTTCATTGATATTGTCATTTTACGTATACTTAATCTTTTTTATACCCCATCCGAGACAATTATATCCTTTTTATTTTTATGTAACATTGATTTTATTTCTCCAATTGCCTTATTTGGATTAAGGCCTTTTGGACAAACACTTACACAATTCATAATTCCATGACATCTGTATACACTGAACGGATCAGACAGTGCTTCAAGCCTTTCTTTAGTTTTTAGATCTCTTGAATCTGCAAGAAATCTGTATGCTTGAAGAAGTGCAGCAGGACCAACAAATTTGTCCGGATTCCACCAAAAAGATGGACAACTTGTTGAACAACATGCGCATAGTATACATTCGTATAATCCATCTAATTTATCTCTTTCTTCGGGAGATTGGAGTCTTTCTTGTTCTGGTGCTGTTGTTTCATTTTGAAGAAAAGGTTTAATTTTTTCATACTGTGCATAGAATTCAGTCATATCTACTACTAAATCACGAATTACTGGAAGACCAGGCAAAGGTCTTAATTCAATTTTATTTCTTTTTACAACTGAGGAGATTGGTGTGATGCAAGCAAGACCATTTTTGCCATTTATATTCATTCCATCAGAACCACAAACACCTTCTCGACATGATCTTCTGTAGGATATTGATTGATCCTCCTCTTTTAGTAAGTGTAGAAGATCTAAAACCATAATATCTTTTTCAGGTTTATTAATAGTGTAATTTTTCATATAAGGGAACTTATCTTCTTCCGGATTGTATCTATATAGGCTGACTTGTAATTTTTTATCAAACATTAATAAGTCCTTATCTTTGGTGGGAAAGCTTCAACCTTCTGTGGTTCAAAATTAACTTCTCTTTTGGACACTTCTTTTGATATTGGATCATAAATAGAATGGCATAACCAATTATCGTCATCTCTATCTGGGTAATCGTCTCTAGCGTGGGCACCTCTACTTTCAGTTCTTCTATATGCAGAAATTGCAGTTGATTCAGCAACTTCGAATAAGTTTTGTAGTTCAATAGCTTCAACCCGATTAGTATTAAAAGCATCACTCTTATCTTTGAGATGTAAATTATCAACTTTTTCTCTCAGTTCATTTAGTTTATCGAGACCTTTTTTCATATATTCGCCTCTTCTGAATACACCAAAGTAATTCTGCATACATTCTTGAAGTTCTTTTTTGACTTCAGCTGGATCAAATCCTTCAGAGGACTCATTTAATTTGTTTAATCTCTCGAGCGAGCTATCAATATCACTTTTAGATGCTGATTCAACTCCTCCTCCAGACTTTAATTCTCCTTGTATGTGTTTGCCAGTTGCTCTTCCAAAGACAACCAAATCCAGCAAAGAGTTTCCACCAAGTCTATTTGCTCCATGAACAGAAACACATGCTGCTTCACCTGCAGAGAATAATCCAGGTATTAAATAATCTTGATTATCAACTCTATTAAACGCCTGTCCTGAAACATTTGTAGGAGTTCCTCCCATCATATAGTGACATGTTGGTACGACAGGGATAGGTTCATAAATTGGATCTACATGAGCAAATGTTTTTGAAAGCTCACATATACCTGGTAACTTTGAGTTTAAAACTTCGGCACCTAAATGGTCTAGTTTAAGATAAATATGATCGCTATTTTCACCACAACCTCTTCCTTCTAAAATTTCAAGTACCATTGATCTCGCAACAACATCTCTGCCTGCAAGGTCTTTAACGTTAGGTGCATATCTTTCCATAAATCTTTCGCCGTCTTTGTTTATTAAAAAACCGCCCTCACCTCTACATCCCTCAGTCACTAATGAGCCCGCACCATATATTCCAGTTGGGTGGAACTGCCACATTTCCATATCTTGAGCTGGAAATCCTGCTCTTAGGGCCATTGCTAAACCATCGCCAGTATTTATTAGAGCATTAGTTGTCGATGCATATATTCTTCCAGCGCCACCAGTCGCTAAAACAGTTGCCTGTGCTTTTAAATATGCCACCTCACCATTTTCAATAGAAAATGCAATTACGCCAGTTACCTCATCTTTTGAATTTTTAACTAAATCAACAGCGAACCATTCATTAAGAAAATTAGCTCCTTCTTTAACATTATTTTGATATAGGGTATGAAGAAGAGCATGGCCTGTTCTGTCAGCAGCAGCACAAGTACGTGCAGCTTGACCACCTTTTCCAAAATCTTTCGACTGTCCTCCAAATGGCCTCTGATATATTCTTCCATTTTCAAATCTTGAAAAAGGAAGGCCCATATGTTCTAACTCAAAAACTGCTTTAGGACCTTCAGAGCATAAATATTCGATAGCATCTTGGTCACCAATAAAGTCAGCACCTTTGACAGTATCATACATGTGCCACCTCCAATCATCATTTGGATCAGCACTTGCAATAGCGCATGTTATGCCACCTTGAGCAGACACGGTATGAGATCTTGTTGGAAAAACTTTTGATACTACCGCTGTTTTTAATCCAGATTTAGCAAGTTCTAATGAGGCACGCATTCCAGAACCGCCTCCACCAATTATTAATGCATCAAATTCAATTTTTTTAATGTTATTTGTGAATATATTATTCATAAAATTTATAATTAAATATAATCTTTTATTATAACCATATTATATAAAAAATGGCAGTTAAGTAAACAAAACCTAACAAACAAAAAGCACTAAAAAATACATATCTTAAAAAATCTGCCCTCCCTGCAAGATTTTTACTTAGAAATCCTAAAGTTCTATTTGTTAAATAATCCGTTCCAACTGTCCACAGCCCTATAAAAGCATGTGTAACAATTAAAAGAAAAACTAAAGTTGTAATAAATCTAATTTCAAATGATAAAAAGAAGTTAGACCAAGAAAAAAAATTTAATTCATTTCTAAGAACAAATGTGACCACATAAAAAATGTAACTAAGGACTATCAACGAGCTATACCTTTGTATATTCCATATTATTGAGCCTTTCATACAAAAATATATCCAAAGAAAATTAAAGAAGAACTAATCCAAAATATTATTGTAAAAATAGATGAATAGTGTGCACCTTTTAAAGACTCACCCAAATGTAAAAAATCCATAATCAAATGTCTGATTCCAGTAAGAATGTGATACCAAAAAATAGAGACACTTAAAAATATGAAAATTGAATATAAAGATATTGAACTCATATCCATAATTAATCTTTCATAATTTGCTTTTGAGGATGTAGATTGATCAATTACAAACAATAATAAGGGTAATGTAACAAAAAAAATATACATGCCTGATAGCCTATGTGTTATAGAGATCAAAGCAGACATTGGGAGTCTAATTTTACTTAAATCTAAATATACTGGTCGTTCTTGCATTGTGTGCTAGATTATAAATACTAATAATTTACTAAGGAATTATACAGTAGATTTTTCTCTCTAATTAAATAATAAACATTACTTCTTTGATTTTTTTTTTATGTTTAATTAAGCGTTTTCTTTTTTTAGTCTGTCTCTCTGATAATTGATTTTTTTTAGATTCATAAGGATTATCAGATTTTCTAAATATGATCTTTAGATGAATACTTTTGAAGTTAAGTGCAGATTTAAATGAATTTTCCAAATATCTTCTATAATTTTGAGGTATTTTCTTATCTTGACTTGCGTAGATAATTAAAGTTGTTGGATTAACTCCACCAAAGTGAACATATTTAAATTTAATTTGCCTTCCAGAAATTGATGGCGGAGAATTTGCGTTTACAAATTTTTCAAGCATCTTATTAAGTGCTGATGTCGTGAAAGTTTCTTGGGATTTTTTTAGGATTTTATTTGTTAAATTAAATATTTTTTTAAAGCCCTTTCCCTTGAGGGCTGATATCTCAACACGCTCATAGTTATCAAAAAAATCACTTCGCATTTTTTTTGAATCATATTTTTTTTCTAGTTCTGATTTTGAAATTAAATCAATTTTATTGAGCGCCAAAATAACTGGTTTTCCATTTTCAACAACCATATTTAGTATCTTTAAATCTTGATCGACAACTCCCTCATTTATATCACATATGAGAATAACAATATCACTTTGATCGATTGCATGTATTGCTCTGACATAAGAGAAGTACTCTACTTTGTGATTATATTTGTATCCTTTTCTTATTCCAGCGGTATCAATTAGGATAAATTTTTCGTTATCAAATTCAAAAGGGATACTTATAGCATCTATAGTTGTTCCAGCAATCTCACTTACTATTAATCTATCTTCATTAATTAAGTTGTTGATGAAAGTTGATTTGCCTGAGTTTGGTCTTCCCAGAATTGCAACCTTTTTACCATCTGGCACCTCAATGGAATTGTGTATTATTTTCTTTTCTAGCACAGACTTTAGATCATTAAGATTTAATGAATGTTCTGAGCTTATCTCAATAAAATCTTTAATTCCGTTTTTTTCTAAATCAACTTTTATTGATGATTTTGATTTTTTGTCAAGCTTATTTAAAACACTTATAAACCGTTTATTTAATTTTCTCAATTTGGATATAATTTCATAGTCATAGTTATTAAGCTCCTCAGAGCCATCCATTAAAAAAATTACAAGTTCTGATTCCTCCACAGCTAACCATGCTTGATTTGAAATTGCCTCAATTATCTTATCCTTTTCGCTTGCTATTCCACCTGTGTCAATTAAAAGCGTTTTTTTATTTTTAAGATCAATATATCCGTAATTCCTGTCTTTAGTTAAACCAGGAAAGTCAGAGACAATTGCGTCTCTTGAATTTGTTAATTTATTAAATAAGGTGGATTTACCTACGTTTGGACGCCCTATTATTGCAATTGAGGTAACCATTTCTGAGAATCATTTATATGTTAATTGAAATTAAATTAAAAGCCTCGTCAACTACATACAAGCTATCACTTCTACTAAAAATTGTCTTAATTGGTTTTTTTGAAACTTTTTTTCTGCTAAGCGTTCTTCCATTTAATAGATCGATAATATGAATGTGTCCTTCAAAGTCACCCACAACCAGACTACCTTTAAAGTTGACAGCATTTGATAGTTCTCTATTTAAATATTCATCACTTACCCATGATTCTTGTAATGTTTTTAATGCAAAAGCTCTAATAGTTGAATCTGTCTCAACAACAGCCATCATGCCTCTTGATATTAAAGGCGAATAAAATGATGATGTTTCATAATTCCATATAGATCTTCTTTGAGAAGTATCAAAAATATTAACATTTCCCTGATAATTAGTGGTGTATATAAGACCTGAGTCAACAACAGGATCTGAATCAGAATCAATTAAATTTTCAAGTTCTGACACTCCTCTTACGTAAGATATAGCACCGTCCCAAATTTGAAATCCTGAAGCAAGCTCAAAAGCACCCAATCTACCATTGTCAAAAGATGCATATATTAAATTGTCTTCAATTACAGGGCTGCTACTGCCTCTTATAGTTAATAATGGTAATTTTGATCTATATGACCAAATAATATTTCCATCACTTTTATCTAAACCAATTAACTCGCCTGAATTTGTCTTTACAACAACCACCTTTGCATCAATAGCGGCCCTACTTAAAACCTCTCCTTGCACATTTGTAGACCATAATTTGCTTCCATCCACTTGATTTAAGGCAATAACATTTCCATCAACATCAGAAACAATTAAAATATCAAATCCAGCAGATGTTCCAGCAGCTAAAAAATTAAGTTCAACAGACCAATTTTCTTTTCCAGTTTTTGAATTTATTGAAGATACATTTCCTGTTGAATCACTAAAATAAAGATTTTCTTTACTAAAACCAGGTAAAAAATTTCCAATTTCATTTAAACCATCAAATGAATTTTTCCACAAAATTTTAATATCTTGTTGATTAGGTATTTGAACTAGTTTTTTTGGCTCATCTGGATCAATTTCGTCACTTTTCCAAAATCTTAGACCATCAATTGTTGAGCACGAACTTAAAACAATAATCAAACTTAAGTAAATTGGTGGATATATCTTTTGGAAATTCATGTTAGTTATCTATATTAGAAATCTTCATTGAAATAATAGATTTTGATGTTTCATCAGTATATTTCTGAGCAGCCATTTCGTATTGAGACATAGCAAGTTCATTTTTTTGCTGTTTATATAAAATATCACCCATTAATTCATGAATGTATGCATTCGTGTCTGAAGAAGAATAAATATCAAGCATCTGAAGCGCTTCTTCATATTTATCAGAGGATAAAAGCAGTCTTGATGCACTCACTCTAGCAATTTTATTAAAAATTTTATTTCCACTATAACCGTTTGTGAGTTCGATAATTTCTTTGAAGTTCTTAATTGACTCTTCATAATTTTCTAATTTTGCATCTAAATTAGCTTTGCTTAAAAGAGCAAGTTTTGTGTAACCAGTTTTTTTATAATCGTTTAAAAAAATTTTTAACATTTTGTTAATTTCTACTGTATCAGGATTATCCTCTGAAAATATAGTCAACCATTCCTTATAAAGATCAGAAGCTTGTTCTGATTTTTTGTCCTGAATTTGATTATTAATAACAAAAAAAACTATGATTCCCAAAAGTAAAATAGTTAAAGATATTAACAATATCTTGTATTTATCTAAAAACTTTAATAATGGTAAAAATCTTATATTATTTTCGTAAACATTATTCATTATCTAAACCTACTCTAAATTTAAGATAAACTTTTTAAGTTCATCAATCTTCAAAATCGACTGCTCAGAATCCTTTTCTTTCAGCGATTTCAAAATTGCAGTATTTGAAGTCAACTCTTCATCTCCGATAATAACGGCATAAGAAGCATTATTCTTATTTGCCTTACGAAGTTTTGACTTTAAACTTGCATATGACAACTGGACATCAATATTAATTTGTTTATTAAGTGCCCTCAAGTCGTGCGCTATTTTATATGCTTTTGGCTCCTCATTACCAGATATTATTATGAAAGATATCGATGTTTTATTTTTATGCTTATAATTTGAAATCAACGTCAGTCTCTCAATTCCAATAGCCATACCAATTGCCGGTAAATCTTTACCTCCCAAATTCTTGCATAAACTATCATATCTGCCTCCACCAAGATATGCATCTTGAGCTCCCAAATCTGAGGAGATTGCCTCAAAAACCAACCCTGTGTAGTAATCCAAACCTCTGACTAAGTTGTAATCAATTTGTATATTGCAATCATCTGAAAAAGTTTTTTTTAGTTTCGTTAACAAATCTATACTGCTTGAAGGAAGAAAATCTGATATAGATGGTGCATTTACCAATATTTTTTTTATTTCCTCATTTTTTGAATCTAAAATTCTTAATGGGTTCTTTTTAAGCCTTTCTTGATCTTTTTCATCTAAATCATTTTCCATGGGTTTTAAAAAATCTGTAAGAGCCTTGCAATATTCTTTTTTTGCATCTTTATCTCCTAAATGATTAATCTTTAAAATTGGTTCATGAATTTTTAACTCTTTGTTAATGCTGCAAATCAAAGAAACTAAGTCAAACTCTGCAACACCCTCTTCGTATCCTAAAATTTCAACTCCAGCTTGATTGAATTGCCTAAATCTCCCTTTTTGAGGTCTCTCATATCTCCACATTGGTCCTAGGTACCATAATTTATGAAGTTGTCCATCAAGTTTTTTTTCAACAACTGATCTTATGACACTTGCAGTTCCTTCTGGTCTTAGACTAATACTTTTTTCATTCTTGTCTAAAAATGTGTATAGCTCCTTATTTACAATATCTGAGGTGTCTCCAACTGATCTTTTAAAGAGATTTGTATTTTCTAGAGCAGGTGTTCTGATTTCACAAAGAGAAAAATTTTCAAAAATCACCCTCAGAGACTCTTCGGTAGAAAATATCTTATTTGCAAATTCATTTTGATCTGATTTACTGGATATTAAATCAAGCATTCCTGTCAAAGAGTTAATTTTTTCCATGTTAGCTTCTTAGTATAATTTTTTCTGATTCAATTTTATTTTTAGAAATCTTAACTCTTATTTGTTCTTCAAGCTCGTCCACCAGGTTTTCATTCGCAATTTTCTTATTAGGTGCCCCATCAATATATAACAAATTATTTGGGCTAGCGCCTGTTAATCCAATATTTGCTGCTTTACTCTCACCTGGACCATTAACATAGCATCCAATTATTGCTACTTCTATATCATCAGAAATGTCTTCAAGTCTTTGCTCAAGTTCATTCACAACTTCTATTACGTTAAAGTTTTGTCTTGAGCAGCTCGGACATGCAATAATTTTTACTCCACGACTTCTAATGTTAAGACTCTTTAAAATATCCCATCCGATTTTAATTTCATCAATGGGATCTGAAGCTAATGAGATTCTTATAGTGTCACCGATACCCTCTGACAAAAGCATGCCTACTCCTATTGAAGACTTTACAGTTCCAGCTCTGAAGCTTCCGGCCTCAGTTATTCCAAGATGGAGAGGTTGATTTATGAGTGTAGAGATTTTTCTGTATGCATCTACAGTCATTTCAATATTTGAAGCTTTAAGACTCATTTTGTAATTTTCAAAATTGAACTTATCGAGTATTTCTACGTGCCGAAGAGCAGACTCAACAAGAGCATCAGCATTTGGCTCTCCATATTTTTTTTGCAGATCTTTTTCTAATGAACCAGCATTTACACCAACTCTTATAGGAATATTATTATCAATTGCAGAGTTTATGACTTCCTTGACCCTATTCTCTTTTCCAATGTTGCCTGGATTTATTCTTAAACAATCAGCCGTATCAGCTACTTCTAAAGCAATTTTATAATCAAAATGAATATCTGCAACTAAAGGAATATCTGCGCCCTTTTTAATCTCTTTAAATGCTTGTGCTTCCTCAAAACCTGGAACTGAGACTCTTACAATATCTGCACCGGCTAATTCAAGATTCTTAATTTGTTTAATAGTTGATACAACATCCTTAGTGTCAGTATTTGTCATTGACTGAATAGAAATCGGATTTCCACCGCCAACTGGAACATTACCAACATTTACAACCTTGGTATTCTTTCGTTTTATCCAATTACTCATTTAAAATAATAGTGCTCACTCCTGATAGTCTATTAGCATCAGCAATAAAATCAATTTCATAACCATTATATGTTCCTTTCACAAAATCAGCATTACCAACAACAATTTTAAATGATCTTAAAATCTCTCTTTCAAACGAATCTCCTGCATTAAATAGTTGTGCTTCGCTTATTTTATTATCGATATAAATTTCCATCCAGGACTCTCCTTGAAATTGGAGTTTGAGTATATTGTTAGCATTTTCAATTGGTGCTACTAGCTTTTCAGCTTCGATTAACTCAATTATCTCAGCATTATTCTGATAGTCTATTTCATTTACAGGTTGATTTTCTATATCGGAAATGCTCTCTTCATTTAGATTTTTATATGAAGAATCAAGTGCAAAAAAAAGATATATTGCGAATATCAAAGAAATTGCTAAACCCAACGAAATAAAAATTTTCTTTACATCTCGATTCTTATTAATAATAATTTCTTGTGATATCTTTGGTTGATTTGTACTTGGCTTTAAGTCAAAAACGCTTGGAAATTCTTCTTTAATTTTTAAAAAGTCTTCATATTTCTTAAAATATGCTTTTGCAAATGATTCGCTTGGAAAAATATTATAAGTCCCAGTTTCAATTGCTTGAAGATAGTCTTTATTTATATATAAAATTTCTGATGCTTCTTTTATTGAAACACCTAAATCTTTCCTTTTTTCCAAAAACTTTTTACCCGTTTTAACTGAACTTGCAGATTTTAATTCTATAGTCATTGTATTGTTCTGTGGTTTATCAGATTTTTACCTTTTATGGTATTAGATAAGTCCCCTACAAGCTGGCCACAGGCAGCACTAACTGAATTACCCCTTGTGGTCCTCAAAGTGGTAATATAGCCTTTTCCCATAAGATATTTTTTGAAAGAATTCATTTGTTTATTCTTAGGTCTTTTGTAACTTGATCCTTCAAAACTATTGAAAGGTATTAAATTTATTTTGCATGAGACATCTTTCAAAAGAATAGAAAGTTTTTTTGCATGGTCGATAGAATCGTTCACTCCATCTATCAAGACATATTCCATTGTAATATTTTTCTTATTACTAAAACTTTTTAAATAATCCTCGCATGCTTTTATTAGAGATTTGATAGGATATTTCTTATTTATTGGAACTATTTCATCTCGCAAGTTATCATCTGGTGCATGCAATGATATTGCAAGCGAAACATCAATATCTTTTGATAATTTATCAATTTTTGGGACTATACCAGAAGTGCTAATAGTTATCCTTTTTCTTGATAATCCATATGCGCATTGATTTTTCATGATCTTAGCTGACTCAAGAACTGCATCATAATTTAAAAGAGGCTCACCCATACCCATAAAAACAACATTTGTAATGGGATTTAGTTTTTTAGTCATGAAATTTGCCAGCCATAGTTGTCCAATAATTTCATCGCTTCCTAGATCCTGATCAAATCCTTGAGCCCCAGTTGCACAAAACGTGCATTGCAAGGCACAGCCTGCTTGAGAAGAAACACATAAGGTTGTTCTACTTTTTTCTGGAATAATAACCATTTCGATCATTGAGCCTGAATCCAATTCAATAAGAAATTTTTTTGTTCCTTCATCAGACAAAAATTCTTTGTGTATTTTTGGAGGCTTTATGACTGCGATTGAATTTAATTTTTTACGCAAAAGTTTATTGAAATCTGTCATCAAATCAAATTTAGTAACTCCTCTTTGATGAATCCAACTTAATAATTGTTTGGCTCTAAACTTTGGTTCCCCGAGATCAGAAAAAAAACTTTCGAGCGATTCAAGTGAGAAGCCCAAAAGATTAATTTTTTTTAACAATTTATTTATTCAATATTTCTTCAGCCTTAAAGAAATACTCAATCTCCCTATATGCACTCTCTACAGAATCAGATCCATGAACAGCATTTGCATCTATACTAGATGCAAAATCTGCTCTTATTGTGCCATTATCTGCTTCTTTAGGATCGGTGCTTCCCATTAAATCTCTATTTTTTTGTACTGCATTTTCTCCTTCTAGTACTTGAATGAATACTGGGCCCGAAGTCATAAACTTTTTTAAAGCATCAAAAAAGGGCTTCCCTTCATGTTCAGCATAGAATCCAGATGCGGTTTCATCAGATAATTGAATTAATTTAGCCGCAACAATACTTAAACCATTTTCCTCAAATCTTGATATTATTTTTCCAATAATGTTTTTACTTACTGCGTCAGGTTTAATAATTGAAAGAGTTTTTTCAGTTGACATATTTAGTAACCTTTAAAAATTTATTCGCTATTATATTAGAGTTATTGATATTCTTCTATCCAATGCATCTGAATAGCTTCTAATATCTTTTCATTAGACTTATCTTTATCGCCTTCAAAATTATCTAGATCACAGATTTTTTGGTGTAGATCAGGAAAGCTTATCCATTGAGGATCAAGTTCTGGAAATTTTTCATTCAGTTGTATTGCAATTTCTAAAACATCGAGCCAATCAATTTTTTCCATTAGTGATCTTCTGAAACCATGTTGATATTATATTTTGGTAGTTCTATCTCTATCTCTTCATTAAAGGGCGGAACTGCCTGGCAGCTTAGTCTAGATGTCTGCTCAAGACCCCAGGCTTTATCGAGCAAATCTTCCTCAATATCACTAGCAGATTCAAGGCTTTCAAAACCTTTTCTAACTATACAGTGACAAGTAGTACATGCTGCTGACATCTCGCAAGCATGTTCAATCTTTATATGATTTCTAAGAGCTGCCTCACATATAGTCTCATCTGGAAGAGATTCTATTTCTGCACCATTAGGACAGATTTCCTCATGAGGCCATATTTTAATTTTTGCCATAATTTAAAGAGTGAAACTTTCGCCGCAACCGCAAACAGCTTTAGCATTTGGATTTACAAATTTGATACCTTGATTTAAACCATCATCAACGTAATCAATTAAACTACCCTTGAGAAAAGAAAAGCTATTAGAATCAACAAAAATCTTACATCCATTTTTTTCAAAAGCTATATAATTATCTAAAACTTCATCAACAAAATTAAAAGTATATTCATAGCCAGAACAGCCAGCTTTTTTGATACCTAATCTTACACCCTCACCTCTTCCTCTATCTTTTAAAACCTTGTTGAAATGTGCTATGGCGCTATTTGAAAAGTTTAAATCTGAGGCAGTAAATGTTTCCATTATCTATTGTTTTGTTTCGTAATCCTCTACTGCTTGTTTGATCGAATCTTCTGCTAAAACAGAACAATGAATCTTTATGGGAGGTAACTCTAAAGCCTTAGCAATTTCTATGTTTTTAATTGATTTAGCTTCTTCGATAGTCTTCCCAATAAGCATTTCTACCAATTCACTGGACGAAGCAATTGCAGAACCACAGCCATAAGTTTTAAATTTAACATCTTTAATAACATGAGTATTACCTTTTGGTTCACACTTAATTTGAAGTTTCATAACATCGCCACATGCAGGAGCACCTACCATGCCCGTACCAACATCAGAATCTTTTGGATCAAATCTTCCAACCTTGAAAGCTTCTGGATTATTGAGCGTATTTTCAAATTTTTCTACTACTTTTTTGCTATAAGCCATAATTATTTCCTAGTGTGCATTCCATTCAACAGTATCTAAGTCAATGCCGTCAAGATGCATTTCCCATAAAGGTGAAAGCTCTCTTAATCTGTAGACAACATTAGCTAATATATCCAAAGTATTATTGACATCATCATCGCTTGTAAATCTGCCAAAGGAAAATCTAATTGAGCTATGAGCTAATTCATCTTTTCTACCTAAAGCTCTTAAAACATATGAAGGCTCTAAACTTGCTGATGTACACGCAGAGCCAGAGGATACTGCAATGTCTTTTAAACCCATGATTAATGACTCGCCTTCTACAAAATTAAAACTTATATTTAAAATGTTAGGGACTTTATTATCGAGATCACCGTTAATATAAACATGATCGATTTCTTTTACTTTATCTAAAAACATTTCATGAAATTTTGATATCTTATTGCAATCTTGATTCATCTCTTTATTTGCGATACGAAATGCCTCGCCCATTCCTACTATTTGATGAGTAGCTAATGTACCAGATCTCATGCCTCTTTCGTGTCCTCCTCCATGAATTAAAGCTTCTAGTCTAACTCTTGGTTTTCTTCTTACATACAAAGCTCCAATTCCTTTTGGTCCATAAGTTTTATGAGCAGAAAATGACATCAAATCAACATTTATTTTCTCAAGATCAATATCAACTTTACCTGTGCTTTGTGCAGCATCTACATGGAAAAATGAACCATTATCTCTAGTTATATTCCCAATTTCTTCAATATCATTAACAGTTCCTAACTCATTATTAATATGCATAATTGAAACTAGAACAGTTGTATCTTTAATTGCTGACTTTACTGCGCTTGGGCTAATAACTCCTTTTTCATCTGGGTCCAGATATGTGACGTCAAAACCTTCTCTTTCAAGTTGTCGGCATGGATCTAACACAGCTTTGTGTTCAATTTTTGACGTGATAATGTGATTTCCTTTAGATTTATAAAATCTTGCAACCCCTTTTATTGCCAAATTGTCTGCTTCAGTAGCACCTGAAGTCCATACAATTTCTCTTGGATCACAGTTTACAAGATTAGCAACATGCGATCTTGCTTGTTCAACGGCCTCATCTGCTTTCCAGCCAAATCTGTGAGAGCGTGATGCAGGATTACCAAATTCACCTTCAGGTGTTAAAAATTCCATCATTTTGGATGCAACTCTAGGATCAACAGGAGTCGTAGACGCATAGTCTAAATAAATTGTAGATTGTTTGCTCATCTAATTAATCTCGTTTACCTTAATATATGGGCTATTATTGCTTTCTACAAGGCTTTCAATTGTTATTTTTTCTAAATAATCCTCAACAACTAAGTTGAGATCATGCCATAAATCATGTGTGACACATTTTTTTCCATTTTGACATGCAAAAGTGCCATTACATTTAGTTGCATCAAGAACTTCATCAACAGCATGCATTATTTCCTTAATAGAAATATTTGCAGGATTCTTAGCATAAACGTAACCACCATTTCTGCCCCGAATGCTTTTTACGATTCCAGCAATTCTTAGCTTCCTAAAAATTTGCTCTAAATAACTCAACTCAATATTTTGATTTGTTGATATATCACTTAAAGATACTGGTCCTGTAGATTGTAGAAAACTTAGCTCTGTAAGTGCATTTACAGCATATCTGCTTCTTGTAGTTAACTTCACGTCAAGAATTATAAATACCTGACTAAATTAGTCAAGTTTCAATATTCATACCAAGCCTATCTGCAACTTGATGATAGGATTCAACAACATCTCCTAAGCCTTGCCTAAAGCGATCTTTATCCATTTTTTTCATTGTTTTTGAGTCCCACAATCTACATCCATCTGGTGTGAACTCATCTGCTAATAAAATTTTTTCTTTATATAGGCCATATTCGACTTTAAAATCAACCAATATTAGGCCTGAATCTAGAAACAGTTTTGATAATATCTCATTTACTCTATAGGTTTGTTTTTTCATTTCTTCGATTTGATCTGTGTTTGCCCAACCAAAAGATATAATGTGCTCATCATTAATTAATGGGTCACCCAAATCATCATCTTTTAGAAAAAACTCAAATAATGGATTTTCAAGAACTAGTCCGTCTTCAGTTCCAAGTCTTTTGCATATTGAACCTGATGCCCTGTTTCTAATTACACATTCAATTGGAAACATATCTAATTTAAATACGAGAGAATCTGTGCTGTCAATTACATCTATTAGATGACTTTCAATACCGTTTTCTTGAAGATGTTTCATAATAAATGCATTGAATTGATTGTTTACAGCACCTTTACCAAGAAGAGCTTCTTTTTTCTTACCATCAAAAGCAGATGTATCATCACTAAAATGCATAATTAGATGATCATCATTTTCTGTTGTATACATTGACTTAGCTTTACCTTTTGTTATTTCGTTAATTTTTTTCATTAGCTTAAAGACTCATTAATTTTTGATAAAAGTTCTTCAGATTTCTCAATATTACCATCTTTTGATGTTGCTCTAACGTATGATTTATTTTCTTTCGGTGTAATTGTTATCTCAAATTGGGCATCTTCACTAAAAATAAGATTTTGAGAGCTATCATTTAAATTTTTGCCTCCAAAAAGTCCAAAAAATCTTCTCTCTTCTTCTTTGGCAAAGCTTACAAAAAATATTCCTTTACTTCTATCTCTATCGTTTGTTACAACTTCAGCTGCATCTAAAGCTTTACTTACTGAAGACCAAGCTCTATCAAAATTTAGATCAAGCGCAATAACTGTCTTTCCATTTTCAGAAAATATGCTTGCCTTTTTCATTTCATTTAAATTTTGAGCTGCAAGTGATGTACCTGAAAAAGTTGATAATGATTCAGCATAATAATTAAGCATTTTTTCCATTTCAGCCTGAATAAATTCAGGATCGCTTTCTATTTCTGTGCTAATTTTGTTAACCTTAAATAAAAATATCTCTGTTGATGCTTCTTTAATACCATGCTCAACCCTCATTAAAAGTTTTGATGTTTGATCATAATCAATATCAATTTCCCCAGATAATGGATCTGCTTTTGTAACATCATAAGAAGAAGTGTCCCAATAATTTTTTGATATTGGCCATGAGGTTGATGGAAGAGTTTCTATATAAATCCACATAAGCTCACCAAGCCTTCGAAGTTGAACGGAACTATCTCCAGCTGATGCAAAAATTTGTCTTGGCTTGGGTATTTCTAAATTTGTATCGATTTCAAGAATTTCTGGAACAGGGTAATGATTTTCAATATCAGGAGAATCTAGCTCATCTGGAAGACTTATTGTGTCTTCAATCTCTTCTTTAAGAAAATCATATTTTTTATCAGGAAAGTAACCATCGGGACCTCCTAACATTGAGCAAGAACTGATCATAAGTATTATAAAGAATGGCAATACTAGTTTAATCATAACAATTCTAATTTTAGCATTTCATTTAATACATTTTCTTGATATTTTTTGTCTAATTCTACTAATGGTAGCCTTATTGAATTTTTAATAAAATTCATTTTATATAACATCCACTTTACTGGAATAGGATTAGATTCAATAAACAATAGTTCATAAAGATCGTAAAGTTTCTGATTAATATTTATTGCTTCTTCATTTTTACCTTCAAAAATTAACGAACAAATATTTGAAATAATATTAGGCACAACATTTGCTGCTACAGAAATCACACCATCTCCACCTTTTTGCATCATTGAAAGAAATGACGGATCGTCTCCAGAAAGCAATATAAATTCATCATTATCTTTAGAAATTTCTAATAAATCACTCATTCTTTCTTCGGTATTAACTGCCTCTTTAATTCCAATAATATTTTTATGCTCTGAAAGTAATTTTACTGATGCAGGCGATAAATCACATGCAGTTCGTGAGGGAACATTGTATAAAATTTGAGGTATATCAACATTATCAGCAAGTTTTAAATAATGTTTTATTAAGCCATTTTGATTAGGTTTATTGTAGTAAGGAGTAACTATTAAAGTATAGTCAGCTCCAAGTTTCTTAGATTCTTCAGTTAATTCAATTGCCTCAGACGTTGAATTAGCACCTGTACCAGCAATAATCGGAATTCTTGAGTTTGCATAATCAATTGTATATTTTACTACATCAAGATGATCCTTTACATCAAGTGTTGCAGACTCTCCAGTTGTGCCTACTGATACTATTCCGTTAGTTCCCTGTTCAATATGCCAATCTATAAGACTTTCTAATGATTGATAGTCGATATCATCATTTTCCGTCATTGGTGTGACTAATGCCACTAGACTTCCTTTTAAAGCTTGCATCATTTTCAAAATAAGTAAAAATATGACTATACACTATTTATTTAAAATTATTAAAAGGAAAATATGGAAAAAAAACTTGAAGGAAAAAAATGCCCAAAATTTTCGGGTGAATGTACCAGCAATAAAAGTCTATCTTTAGAGGATTTTAAAGGAAAGAACTTAGTCATTTATTTCTATCCTAAGGATAGCACTCCTGGCTGTACCGTTGAAGGAAATGACTTTAGTGATAATTTTAAATCATTTCAGAAGCTAAATACTGAAATTCTTGGAGTATCAAGAGATAGTATAAAATCGCATGAAAACTTTAAACAAAAACAATCTTTTCCGTTTGAACTTTTATCGGACCCCGATGAAAAAATGTGTAAATCTTTTGATGTTATAAAACTCAAATCAATGTATGGAAAAGAATATTTGGGTGTCGATAGATCGACATTTTTAGTTTCAGTAGATGGAAAAATCATTAAAGAGTGGAGATCAGTCAAAGTTAAAGGGCATGTCGAGGAAGTTCTTGAAGCAGTAAAAAACCTTTAATATATTTCAACACTCAAAGTTTTATTACTCGTAATACTTCCTCTGATCATTCCATCAGTATTAAATGGTGTTGAAATATTTGCGTCTTTATCGATTGCAATCAAACCTCCTGAAGCGCCAATATCCTTTAATTCATTGATTATATTTGTAGTTGACTCTTTTAAAGATTGATTTAAATACTCCATTCTGGTGCAAACTTCTCTTGCAACTTGATATTTAATGAAAAACTCTCCATGGCCAGTTGATGAAACTCCACAAACTCCATTCTGTGCCCATGTACCCGAACCTATAATAGGAGAATCACCTACTCTCCCAGGCATTTTATTGGTCATTCCACCTGTTGATGTTGCTGCTGAGATATTACCAGCTTTATCAATTGCAACTGCACCAACTGTTCCAATTTTATCTTGGACACTCGAATTTTCTGCAACTTTATTTTTTAATTTTTTTAATCTTTTTAAGTTTTTTTCAGAGTAAAAATAAATAGGATCAACAATTTCTAACCCATTTTTTTTTGCAAATGTTTCTGCTCCATCTCCCACAAGCAGAACATGAGATGTCTCCTCGGCAACAGCTCTTGCAAGTTTTACTGGATTCTTAATTACTCTCACTGATGCTACTGCTCCAGCTAATCTATTTTTTCCATACATTATTGATGCATCCATTTCTTGAGTCTCGTTAGATGCATAAACAGAACCTTTTCCAGCATTGAATAATGGAGAATCTTCAAATTCTGATACTGCAAACTCAACGGCATCTATACTTGAACCACCGTTTTCTAAAATTTGATATGAAGCAATAAGCGTTTTTGTAAGTTTCTGTTCAATAATTTTCTGCTGAGCTTCAGTAAGATTAGACATTACACCGGCACCACCATGAACCACTATCCCATAATTTTCGCTACTTATCATAAGAGTGTAAAAAACTAATAAATATATGTATAGCTTATTCCTCATTTGCGGATGAAATTCCTGGCCATGCATTCCAAACAGCTTTTATGAATGTTGCAAGTGGTATTGAAAAAAATACACCCCAGAAACCAAACATACTCCCAAAAATAAATACTGCAAGAATAATAACTATTGGATGAAGTTTCACCGCCTCTGAAAATATTATTGGTACAAGAAGATTGCCATCGACGAATTGAAGCAAAAGATATAACCCAATTAATAAGTAAAATTCTGTTCCTAGACCAAATTGTAATAGCCCAATGATAACAATAGGTATAGTTACAGAAAATGCGCCAACGAAAGGTATAAGTACTGAAAGACCAACTAAGACTGCTAACAAAGCTCCATAATTTAAACCAAATGCAGCAAATAAAATTGCCGCTGCAATTCCAACAATAAAAATTTCAAGAACTTTTCCTCTAACATAATTACTTAATTGAATGTCCATTTCTGACCATACTTGTGACAACATAGCTCTGTCACCTGGAATAATTTTAAGACAACCCTCAATAATATTTTTCCTGTCAAATAAAAAAAAGTAAACAAGAATTGGAAATAAAATTACATACAGAAGAATTGTAATTGTGCTTTGTATTCCTGATATAGATGATTTAACAATATTTTGAGTTATAGAACTTAGCTCTGACGATACTGCTTGAAAAAACACACTGATTTGATCTGAATCTACTAATTCTGGAAATGCTGCAGGTATTGTTGAAACAAAGTTAAGGAAGTCATTGAATAATCTTGGTATATCTAAAACAAATGACTGGAGTTGAACGTAAAGAAGAGGAATTAACCATGTGAACATTGCGGCTCCAACAATAATAAATACTGAAAATGCAATAATGGTTGATAATGGCTGAGACACATTGTACATCTCAATATTTTTTTGAAGTCCAACCAGTAAATAGGCAACAATAATACTTATTATAAATGGTGTTAAGACTTCAATGAATAAGCTGAAGGCTATAAGACTTAAAATAATGATTACAGAAAATATTATTGTCTCTTCATTATTAAAAATGCGTTTAAATATATTTGATAAATGTTCAATCATAAATTCCAATCACCATTATATATAAGAATTTATTAAAAAATATTAAACTTTAACATTGTTATAATGTTCTAATTATTAATTTTATATACTGTTTTTGTAATGAGAGTCTTATTTCAATACTTATTAGCAATATTTTTTTATTCAAATCTTAATGCATTTGATGAGCAAATAAACGAAATTTCTTTGCCTGAACTTGGAGACAGAGTTTCAGGTGCTGTTTCCACCTCTCAAGAAAAAGCAATTGGTGAAATGTTTCTTCAACAAGTTTATTCTCAAGCGCCATTGATATCTGATCCACTTCTTTTTGATTATACAGAGCACCTTATATACAGACTTTCAGAATATAGTCAGGTAAAAGATAGATACTTTACACTTCTTCTTATTGATGATGATTCTTTAAATGCGTTTGCAGCCCCAGGTGGAATAATTGGAGTGAATGGAGGNTTATTTCTTAATTCAGATAATGAGGGTCAATTTTCTTCGGTTATAGCTCATGAGTTGGCTCATTTAAGCCAAAGACACTTTGCAAGAAACGTATTAAAATCTCAAGATAGCAATCTTGCATCTGCACTAGTGATGGTATCTTCTATAGCTATTGCACTTATCAGCAACAATCCAAATGCGCTTGCTGTTGGACCAGCAATATTACAATCACAAAGTTTAAGATATAGCCGTTTATTTGAAAAAGAGGCAGATAGAGTTGGTTTTGCTAACTTAGTAAAAGCTGGATATCATCCAGATTCAATGGGTGAAATGTTTGAAAATATGAATGAAATAAGAAGGTTATCAGGAGACTTGCCACCTGAATTTTTACTCACTCATCCCCTTTCTTCATCAAGAATAAGTGATGCATTTAATGCAGCAGAGAATTTATCAAGTGAAGGAACAAAAAGAGATACTTTAGAGTTTTCTTTGATGAAGGTGCGACTAGAAATATATTATGAGAATATCCCTTCAAATGCTTTAAGAAGATTTCAAGAGAGAGTTANAGAGGACCCAACAGATGCCAACTTATATGGTTTAGCTCTAGCTCATAATAAAAATAATAATAATGAGGAAAGCTTAAATTTAATTGATAATATTATTTCAATGTATCCCAAAAATCTCGTTTTAAATAATACGAAGATTGATATCCTATTTGAATCTGATAAGGATGAAGAGGCTTTGTCTCTTGTAAATAAATTTTTAGAAATATCTCCAAGAAACTATCCTCTTTCTATTTCGAAAGCAAAAATTCTTTTGGCGATGAAGAATTACTTTGAATCTGAAGAGATAATAAGGGACCAACTTTTAACNAAAAATAATAATCCTGAGCTATGGCTTCTTTTNTCAGAAATTCAAAGAAGTAGTAAAAATATTGTTGGATATCATCAAAGTAGAGCTGAGTACTTTTTACTTCTAGGTCAAAATGAACGAGCACTTAATCAACTAGAATTTGCTCTGAAGCTTACACAAAATAACTTCCAAATATCTGAAAGAATAATGACTAAAATAATTCAAATAAAAAAAGTTATTAGTGATTCTAGGGGTCTTTAGATTTTAAATCTTTTGAAATTCTTGATCCAATTATTGATATCGTTAAAGCAAATGGAATTGCCATTAATGGGGCAATACTAAATACTATTTGAGTTCCTTTAAATAAACCTAAAAAAATACTTCCACTGAAGTCACCCAAACGAGCAAACAAAGTGTCTACAAGAACTGATGACTTATATCTCTTATTTTTTGATAAATGACTNAATACAATTTCTCTACTCGGTTTATTGATTGAGTACTCAAATACTCTTAATAAAATAGTTATAACAATTGCTGAAATNAGCAAAGGTGCAAATGCATAAATAACAAATACANTTAAAAAAATTANGCCATAAGAAAATAAAATAAACTTAATTCCTATTTTTTTAACTANATANGAAGTTAGGAATANTTGCGTGAACCCAGCAATTAGACTAACGGTTANCTCAATATCAGCAAATAGTGAAACTCGNTCNACTGAGTTTTCNATTGCTTTTTCAAATATTATTGCTGAAGTTATCCAATGTATNGTCATTAATGAAGTAAATAAGAACATGTANAATGCGAGCTGTCTTACATCAGNAGAATNNAAAAGATGTTTAAAAGCNTCTTGAGCNGANCCACCTANNGCAATTTTTTCACTTTTAAGTCTGCTNATGCANTANANACCAATTAANAAACCTACTATTAANAGNCCAAGTGTAAAAAAAGCAAAGATTGAAATATTTATCTCCNCNGGNCCTCCATCAATAGNTNAAATTGAGAAATTATTTGCAATGTATTTCGATAATCTAGAGCCAAATGCTGCTCCAAGCGTTCCTCCAAATGAAATAAATCCAAAGTACTGTCTGGCTTTATTTTCTCGAAATAAATTAATGGATACTACCCAAAAAATTGCCACAACAAAAAAACTATAAATGTTACACCAAACATAAAATGATCTACCAACCCATTCACTTGAAGAGAAATCAAGATTTATAAAAATAACAAGATTGCTTGCAAGAAAAAGGTAACAAAAAACTATTAGTTGCTTTAAGTTAGTCCTCGAAGCTATCCATGAATAAATAAGGTTAGCAAAAAGCATTCCGATACCAACCATAGCTAAAAGAAGAGATATATTATCAATATCCTGAACTGCTAGTTCATTCCTAAGAGGTCTCAATGTATACCAAGAAGAGAGAATAAAAAAGAAGAAAAGACTAGCTAGAAAGGAATCTTTTGAAAAAGATTTCTTAAGTGTATTTAAATAATCACTCATAACTGGTGGGTCGCACAGGATTCGAACCTGTGACCAATTGGTTAAAAGCCAACTGCTCTACCAGCTGAGCTAGCGACCCACATTTTTTGATATACATACTAGAAGATGGTGATTATTCCATATTTTTCAATAACTGCAAGGCTAAAGATGAGGCGGTATTATTAGGGTACTCTCTAATAACAAATTTATATTTTTCTCTAGCGTTTTCAGTTTGATTAGATTTTAAGTAAATATCTCCAATCTTTTTATGAGATAACGGAATTCTATAGTGACTTGGATACTTACTTATTAATTCCATAAAAAAAACTTCAGCATTTTCAAGATCATTATTTATCATACTTATTTCTCCTAACCAAAAAAGTGATAGCGGTCTCTTCTCTTTATCATTAAAACTATCAACAAAATATTTGTATAAGTTAAAAGCTCTTTCAAAATTTTGACTCTCAAGAGCTTGAATAGCAGCATCATAAATTTGTTCTTTGCTCCTTGGATCATCAATGCCTTCAAACCTAATATCAGAATTGAGTGTCAATTCTTCAATTTCATCTTCTTTATTATCTACCTGATTATCAAATGATTCTTGAATTAATTTTTCAATTAGAAAATTTTGAGACTCAATTCTATTTCTTAGATCAGCAATCTCTGATTCTAATTCTTGAATTTTTAGAAATAAGATATCTGTTTTAATATCTTCGTTTTCATTCGCAACAATATTATTAGAAGAAAAAAGTATTATAAAAAGATATTTTGAGATTAGAAATTTCAATCTCATTAATTGATTTCAACCCTTCTATTTTTTGAGTAGCTTTCATCATCTTGGCCTATTGCTAATGGCCTTTCTTCACCATAGCTTTTAACACTTATTCTATTTTTGCTTATACCATTCAATATAAAATAATCACTAACTGTTTCTGCTCTTCTTTGACCTAATGCAAGATTATATTCTCGTGTTCCTCTTTCATCAGCATGTCCAGCAAGAGTAACTTGAATGGATTTATTTTCATTTAAAGCACTAGCCACACTTTTTAATATTTGGATTGATTTGCTTGTCAAATTTGATTTATCAAATTCAAAATATATTGTTGCGCTAGCGAATACGGCTTTATTATCATATTGAATACTATCGCTTGATGATGCCTCTACAGTTTTGACATCATCTGAGTAAACTCTTTCCTCAGTAACGTTCATACTTGAACATGAAGATAGAAAAATTACTGCGATTAAAAAATTTATTTTATTTCTTAAAAACATTTTTTTCTCCATAAAGTTATCTTAAAAAACCTGACCAAGCTGGTTCTCTGACACTACCCATTTTTGCTGGAAGTCTGAATTTAACTCCACTCAAAGTTATACCAGCAAGGAGTCCCATTCCATCATCTTTTATAGCATAGACTATAACATTTCCATTAGGTGAAATGCTAGGCGATTCGTCTAATTGTGCTTGAGTTAGAGGTCTAACATAATTCTCGTCGAAATATTTGATTGCGATCTGAAAGTTTGAATTCTCTCTATGAACAAATATAATTCCATCATTATCAGGTAAATATGATCCTTTGGCATTGTAATTACCATCAAATGTTAATCTTTTTGGTTTTGAATTAGATCTCTTCAAATTTAATTCATAAATTTGAGGCGAACCCGATCTTCCTGACGTAAAGATTATTTTTGATCCTTTTGGTGACCAAGATGATTCAGTATCAATTGAATAGTGATTTGTAAGTCTAGTAAGCTTTTTGTTTTTCAAATTTAAAATATAAATTTCAGCATTGCCATCTTGATACATTGTTAATGATAAAAATTTTCCATCTGGCGACCATGAAGGTGAACTAATTTGAGATGAATTTTCAATTGCAAGTTCTCTTTTTCCAGTTGCTATATTTTGTATATAAACTTTTGCCATACCTGTCTCGAATGACACGTAAGCGACTTTTTTTGAATCAGGAGACCATGATGGAGAAATTATTGGATCACTACTTTTTAAAAGGATTTGTTCATTGCTTCCATCAGCATCAGCAATTACAAGATTAAAATTATCTTTTTCTGTTACATAAAGAATTTTTGTTGATGAAATTCCCTTAATACCAGTGATTTCCTCATAAATCCCATCACTAATATAATGACTTAGCTGTCTATTCTTATTGGGAATTCCAAAAACCGTTGATGTTCTTATTTTTTTACTCTTGTTGATATCATAAATCTCGTAAATAACAGAAATACCAGCACCTTCCTCGATAATTTTTCCTAAGATTAAATAATCTATATCAAGAATCTTAAAATCATTAAATATAACTTCTGTTTCATCTGATGGATTTGATATCAGATCATCATTTCCGAATATTTTAAATTCACCTGACCTTGTTAAATTATTTCTAATAATTTCATTGATATTTTTTGATATATTTTTATTTCCTTCAAATTGAACTAAAGCTACTCTATAAGGGTCTTCAGTTCCCTGTGTAATTTCAAGAATAAGTTCTGCATTCAAGAAATTAGAAAATATTAAAACAAGTAATTTTTTATTCATGATGGATTAAAGGTAATCACGATACTCCTAAAATTTGAATTGTATATACTCATTGGAATATCTTGTAAAAAACTAAAAGTTTCAACTCTTTGAACTGCTTTTAGAGCGGAGTTATCAAATCTCAAGTTTCCACTGCTTTTAATCAAATTAATATCTATAATTCTGCCATTTTTGTTAATTGATAATCTTAAATCACAAACCAAGCCGTCTTGTATATTTATTGGCTTTCTCCATGCAGATTGAATATTTTCAATAATATAAGAACTAAGTATATCTATTTGATTTTCTTCATAATCTGTTGAAATTGATTTATCTTCAGCAATAAGATCATTTAAACTAATTGATGGAATGAGGGAATCAAATGATATAGATTTTTTGTCTATAGCACTATCTGGGATTTCATTGATTTTAAAATTCTTTGTTTCTAATATCGAATTATTTTTCTTAATTTCTTTTACATTATCTTGAAAAATAAGACTTACCTCGATCGGTTTGCTTAGTAATGACCTTTCCTGAGATTCAAAATAAAAGAATCCTAAGAGATATAATATAATTGAAGCATGAATAACAAAGGATACAAAAGATGCTTCAAGATATATTTTATTAATTCTCATAACCTGAAGTTACAATTCCTACTTTTGTGATGCCAACACTTTGAACAGATGCCATTGCTTTTGCAACAAAGTCAAACGCAACATCTTTATCGCTTTGAAAAACTATCTCAATTTCAGGATTTGCTTCAAAGATTACCTTAGATTTTCTTTTAAGTTCATCTAAACTAATTGTTAGAGATTCATCACCAACGTTAAGGAAATAATTTCCATTGTTATCAATTGAAATTACAAGAGGTTCATTTTGAACGCTCATCTTGGTAGTATCTGTTTTAGGTAAATTTACTTCAATACCCTGAATTAAAAGAGGTGATAAGACCATAAAAATAATCAGTAAAACTAACATTACATCAATGTAAGGGACTACATTAATTTCTGCCTTGAGATTTTTCTTCTTTGCTAACCTGTATATCACTATTTTTTATTGATTGTTTGCTTGTAAAAAATACTCGCTAATTCTTCTGCAAAGATAAGTGTCCCCTGACTTATAGTTTCAGACTCGGATGTAAACTTGTTAAATGCGACAACTGCAGGTATTGCAGCAAATAGTCCCATGCCTGTTGCAATTAATGCTTCTGATATTCCATGAGCAACTGCATTTATAGTTGCTTGAGTTGCATCTGATAATCCTATGAAAGATGTCATTATCCCCCAAACAGTTCCCAGCAAACCAACATATGGACTAACAGACCCAACATTGGCAAGAAATGGTAGATGTTTGTTCATTTCCTCCTCATCTGATGCTATAGAGACTCTCATTGATCGATTAATGCTTTCTAAATCTAATTCAGAAATATCATCAACTTCTTTTAGAGAGCTAAACTCATCAAAAGAATTTTTAAATAAGTTTCTTGCGCCGTATAAAAAATCATCCCTATTTATTTCTTTGAATAAGATATCTAGGTCTTTTCCTCCCCAAAACTTTTCTAAAAAAGCCTTATTTTCTTTTTTGACCTTTTTAAAAAAATTATATCTTTCGACAATCACTATCCAAGATAATATAGAGGCAACAAAAAGAAGTAGCATGACAATCTTAACTACAATACCAGCATCTAAAAAGAGATTTAATACTGAAACTTCTTCCATAAATTCTTCCTAATTAAAAATTAATAATAAATCATCTGGAAACTTTTTTGGTTTTTTTGTTAAAAGATTAATAAAACAAACTTCTACTTCACCATCTACACACTCATTTCCATTTGCTTTATTGATAATCTTTTGATGAAAAATCATTCTTGCATTAGATTTTTTTTCTACATTTGATTGGACTATTATTTGATCGCCGAGTTCAGCTGCTGAAAGATAATTTATATAAATACTTTTAACAACAAATGCTAAATCTTTAAACCTTAGTTCTTTTTGAGAGATACCAATACTTGAAAGAAATCTCGATCTCGATCTTTCGAAATACTTCAAATAATTAGAATGATATACAACACCTTGAAAATCTGTGTCTTCGATATAAATATCAAAACTTAATTCACTACACTTGATAATTTTTTTCATGTAACTCAATATCCTCTTGGAATAATTCAAGTATTATTTGAATAAAATCTGGCCATAAAAGATCTACAGTGACAAGATTGTTGCTTATTTTGTTATTAATCGATTTTGCTAATATACGAACCTTAATTGGTCTATTATTAAATTTATATACTAAAGCTGGTCTGAAGTTATCTTGTCTTGCAGAAGCAAGAACCTGCTCCCACCAATCTGGTCTTGGTTCAGCGCCAGCACCATAAGCTTTACATTCAATGCACCATTTTCCTAGCATAAGATCAGGTAATTCTTTTGTACGGGTCTGCTCTAATATTCTTTTGACTGGATTTTTAAGATTTAGGTCTTTTATAAGTGCATTTGCAATCTGTCTCTCAAATGCAGCACCTTTATTTCTTGAGTTAATAGACAAAGTTTATCCTTTCATCTCAAAATTTTCAGGAAACTCTGCATTAGTATAAACTTCCTGAACATCATCAAGATCATCCATAAATTCCATGATATTTAAAACTTTCTCAGACATGTCTTGATTTAAATTTACAAGCGTATCAGCTCTTAAGGATAATTCTGCATTCAAATATTCAATTTTATTTTGTTTAAAATACTCAATAATCCTACTAAATTGATTTGGGTCTGTTGTCACTTCAAAAAAATCTTCTTCTTCTGTGAAATCAATCGCTCCAGATTCAATGACATTTTCCATAAGTTCTTCTTCTGAATAATTTTTATTGATTTGAATAATGCCGAGTTTTTTAAATAAGTATGCGACAGACCCATCAGTTCCTAAATTACCTCCAAATTTTGAAAATGCATGTCTTACATCTGATACAGTTCTATTCCTGTTATCTGTCATTGTTTGTACTAAAATTGCAACGCCGCCCGGACCATACCCCTCAAATATAATTTCCTCTAGATCTCCTGTATCTCCAGTTCCAGAACCTTTTTCAATGGCTCTTTTGATGGTATCTTTTGGCATATTTGCAGAATTTGCTTTTTCAAGAGCAAGTCTTAATCTTGGATTATCATTTGGATCTGGGCCGTCTTTTGCAGAGACAGTAATTTCTCTTATTACCTTTGTCCAAACCTTGCCACGTGAGGCGTCTTGCCTTGCTTTTCTATGTTTTATGTTTGCCCATTTTGAATGACCAGCCATAAATTATTCTTCCTTATGTGTGCTAATTATTTTTAATTCCTCTAATTGTTCATTGTCCACTTTACTTGGAGCATCCGTTAAAAGACATGTAGCACTTTGAGTTTTAGGAAATGCAATTACATCTCTGATATTTGTTGTATCTGTAACCAACATGACAATCCTATCTAATCCAAATGCAATTCCGCCATGGGGAGGACAACCGGAAGACAAAGCTTTTAAGAGAAAGCCAAATTTATTGTTTGCCTCTTCTTTTGAAATTTTCAAAACATTAAAAATTGTTTCTTGCATACCTTGTTCATAAATTCTAAGTGACCCGCCTCCAATCTCATATCCATTTAAAACAATATCATAGGCATGAGCTAAGACCTTTTCAGGCCCTTCTAAAAGTTCTTTCTTGGATGCATTTGGTAAAGTAAATGGGTGATGAAGTGGTGTTAAATTACCTTCATTATTAAATTCAAACATTGGAAAATTAATTATCCAACATGGAGCCCATTTTTTTTTGTATAGATTCAGATCGCTGCCTAATTTTTTAATTAAGCTGCTCATTGTCAAATTTACTATTGCTTCTGAGCCAGCACCAAAAAATATTAAATCATCTGTATTAGCTTCTGAAGTTTTAATAATATCTGAAATGGTTTGTTTATTTAAAAATTTTAAAATTGGAGATTGAATACCATTTTCTAAATCATTTACATCATTTATTTTTATATAAGCAAGTCCTTTTGCACCAAGCTTAGATACAAACTTTGTATAGTCATCAATCTGTCCTCTTGACATTTTATTACCCATAGGAACCTTAAGAGCAACTACTCTTGAGCCATCTTTTTTTGCTGGTTCAGAAAATACTTTAAACTCTTCATCAATAACAAGATTAGATATTTCAATTAATTTTAGAGGGATTCTTAAGTCAGGCTTATCACATCCATAATCACTCATAGCATCATGCCAATTGATGACTGCAAATTTTTCAAGCTTTTCATCACAAAATTTTAAAATGATATCCTTCATCATCTTTTCACTTATTTTCATAATCTCCTTTTGATCAAGAAAAGAAGCCTCGATATCTATTTGAGTAAATTCTGGTTGTCTATCTGCCCTAAGATCTTCGTCTCTAAAACATCTTGCAATTTGGTAGTATTTATCAAGNCCNCCAATCATAAGAAGTTGCTTAAATAATTGAGGGGATTGAGGTAAGGCNTAAAAACTNCCAGGCTGCACCCTACTTGGAAGAATATAGTCTCTTGCACCCTCNGGNGTNGCTTTTGTTAAAATTGGAGTTTCAATTTCNTNAAANTCATTTTTATCAAGAAAATTTCTTATCAATGATGTGATTTTNGATCTNGTNATAATTCTNTCNTTCATTTCAGGTCTTCTTAGGTCAAGCACTCTGTTTTTTANTCTCACATCTTCATTTACGTCCTGNTACNCATCTATCGNAAATACTGGTGTNTTTGCATTATTTAGAATATTTAAATTTATAACTTCTATCTCAACTTCGCCTGTATACATATTTTTATTTATTGTTCCTTCNAGTCTNCTCCTAACAACACCATGTATCTGGACTACAAATTCGTTTCTTATTGATTCTGCTAATTTAAATGATTCTTTATTATCTGGATTTACAACTGCTTGACATATTCCTTTGATATCTCTTACATCTAAAAATATTACGCCACCATGATCTCTTCTTCTGTGTATCCACCCACAAATAGTTATATCTTCTTTAAGATTAGCTGCTGTAATTTCACCACAATAATGAGATTTCATGATNTTTCCCTATTTAATCTTTAATTTTATCTTGTTTAGGNCCTTTCTTGGAGTTTGTTTTAGAAGTTTCTTTANTTTTATTACTTTTTTCAGACTCACTTNATACTAAATTTCTCTTTTGACCAGTTTTAAAGTCTGTTTCATACCAGCCTCCTCCCTTTAATCTGAAGCTAGGAGCAGAAATTAGTTTTTTAAAGCNACTTTTTCCGCATTTTGGGCAAATCTTTANNGGTTTGTCACTTATCTTTTGAATTATTTCAACTTGATATCCACAATTGGAACATTTGTAATCATAAATCGGCATAAGTCCTCAAAAAAAGATAAAATTATAAACTATGTTAGTTTCAAAGCTACTTTTACCAACTCTTAAGGATTCACCTCAAGAAGCAGAGATTGTTAGTCATCAGTTAATGCTTCGAGCGGGTTTAATTAGAAAAGTTGCATCAGGCATTTANACNTGGCTGCCCCTTGGATTAAAAGTTCTTAAAAAAATTGAAAATATTGTCAGAGAAGAAATGGATTTATCTGGTGCTCAAGAGGTTTGTATGCCTATGGTGCTTCCAAAAGAATTATGGGAAGAAACAAATAGATGGGAAAAAATGGGTCCTGAATTGCTCAGAATAAAGGATAGGCATAATAGAGATTTCTGCTTGGGTCCAACACATGAAGANATTGTCACTGATATTATAAGAAATAATGTTAAAAGTTATAAAGAACTTCCTTTAAATATATATCAAATACAAACTAAATTTAGAGATGAAGTAAGGCCAAGATATGGAATTATGAGAGGAAGAGAGTTTTTAATGAAAGATTCTTACAGTTTTAATATTGATGAAGAATCGTTACAAGAAACATATTTAACTATGAGAGAAACATATAAAAAGATATTAGATAGGATTGGGCTGGAATATAAAATTTCTAGAGCTGATTCAGGTTCCATTGGAGGAGATAGCTCTGAAGAGTTTCATGTTTTAGCAGAAAATGGTGAAGATATTATAGCCATAAGTGATAGTTCAGAGTTTGCAGTTAATAGTGAACTACTATTAAAAGACGGAGAAGATATAAGCTCTTTAGAGGGAAAGCCCTCTCCAGATGGTCAAGGTACAATTCAAATTAAAAAAGGTATTGAGGTTGGTCATATCTTCAAACTAGGAAAAATTTATGCTGAGTCAATGAAAGCAAGTGTTCTTGATTCAAATGGAAAAGCTTCTNTACTATACATGGGCTGTTATGGAATTGGGGTTTCAAGATTAGTTGCAGCAGCAATTGAACAAAATTATGATGATAAAGGTATTATTTGGCACCATAGCATTTCTCCATTTGATATAAACATAATTTCAATAGGTCATGATAAAAATAAAGAAATCGCGACAGCCTCTCACAAATTATATAAAGATTTAAATGAAATGGGCTATTCGGTTCTTCTTGATGATAGAAAAGATGGGTACGGAACGAAAATAAAAGATTCAGAATTGATTGGTATTCCATTAAATATAATTGTTGGTAAGAAATTTCTTGAAAATAAAGAGATTGAATTACTCAGAAGAAATGGAGATAGTTCAATGAATCCAATCGATGATGTAAAAACCATACTTGATTTTTTTAAAGATTAATTAAAAAATCTTGCGTTAATTTCTTTATCTAATTTTATTAAGCCAAACTGAAAATCATCAAGCACTTTTAACATTTTTTTTATCATTTCTATATAAATTGTTACATGAAAACTCAATTAAGAGCTNACTCATATCTTTTCTTATTTTAGGAGATTTAGGTAAAAATCTTTGCACTTCTAGTAATTTNTCAACACAGTATTTTAAAGATCTTGGAAATAACTTCTCCATTACNATAAATTTAAGAACAATTTCTTGATTCAAGTTCTCTTTATTTTCAGTTTTAAATGATTCAAAACCATTGATAGATTTTAAAACACTACTCCATTGCAAGTTTTGATAATACTTATTTACAAAATTTTCTTTTCTTAAAATCTGATCTTCAATAATTCTTGATAGCATATCAGCTCTCTCTATAAATCTTCCAAGCTTTATAAAATTAAAAACATCGTTTCTTTGCATTCCATCAGAAATAATTGCAAAAAAACCTCTGAGAATTTCTAATTATTTGGTAAAGATCTTCATTATATGATTTATTTTTACTACTAAAATCAGTATATAAATTATTAAATTGCTCCCATGCTGACTTTGGAAGCATTGTTAAAAGGTATCTTGAATTCATCTTTGCCATCTCGATTGAATATTTAATAGAAGATGGGTTTTTTTCGTCTTGAATTAAAAAGAAAAAAACATTTTCTTTAGTATTTTTTTTCTTAAAATCTTTTAGGTGTCCAGTTATTTGAATTAGATGTTTTAAATCATCTGATTCATCATGNGGTATGTCTAATAGTAAATCTGAATTCACATTAATCAATCTTGATGTATTCTCAATTCTTTCAATATATCTTGAGAGCCAATATGTTTTTTCAGCAATACTNGATAACATTTAATGAATTATCCATGTATCTTTACTCCCACCACCCTGAGATGAATTGACAATAGTAGATCCTTTAGTAAGAGCAACTCTTGTCAANCCACCATTTGTCACAAAAANATTATTACCGGACAATATGAATGGTCTCAAATCGATATGTCTTGGTTCTATACTCGTATTTATCATAGAGGGACTTGTAGAAAGTTTAATTAATGGTTGTGCTACAAAATTTCTTGGATTATCAATAATTTTCGCTTTATATTCATCCAACTCTTTTTTTGATGCCTTTGGNCCAATTAAAATTCCATAACCACCTGATTCATTTACTGGCTTTAAAACAAGTTTACTAATGTTGCTTAAAACATATTTCATGTCTTTTTCAAATGCGCAAAGGTATGTNTTGACCTGCTTAAGTTTTGGTTTTTCATTTAAGTAAAACTCTATCATCTTTGGGACAAAAGCATACACAGCTTTGTCATCAGCAACTCCTGATCCCGGAGCATTAACAATCGCAACTTTTTTTTCTTTCCAAGAATTAATTATTCCGGGCAATCCTAGTGTTGAATCTTTTACCCATACATTTGGATCTAGGTAATCATCATTTACTCTTCTATAAATCACATCTACTTTTTTTCTTCCAGAAATTGTTTTGATATATACATAATTATCTTTAGATAAAATCAAATCTGAAGACTNTACAAGATCAATTCCCATTTGTTGTGCTAAATATGCATGCTCAAAATAAGCAGAATTAAAGATGCCTGGACTCAAAATGACAATAGTTTTAAGTTTATCTTTTGAGTAACTTGCGTCTGACAAACATTTATATAATTGAGATGTATAATCATCGATAGGCGAAACCTGATATTTATTGAATAAATCTGTAACAACTTTTTTCATTACATTTCTATTTTCAAGCATGTAAGCTACTCCAGATGGAACTCTTAAATTGTCTTCTAACACATAAAAGTTACCTCTATGGTCTTTTATTAAATCTGTGCCAGATATATTTGCCCAAATCTTATTTTTAGGAACAACTCCTTTACATTCTTTTAAAAAATTTGGAGAATCTAAAATTAGTGATTTTAAAACAGGATTTTGGTTTAAGAACTCTTGTTTATGATAAACATCATGAATGAAAAAATTAATTGCTTTTATTCTCTGTATTAATCCATCCTTTACCTCATTCCATTCTTTTTCAATAATTATTCTTGGAACCAAATCTAATGGCCACTCTCTGTCAATTAATTTATTGTTATCATAAACTCGGAAGGTAACTCCCATAGACCTAATAATAGAATCTCTTATATTAGAAAGAAGTTTCTTTTTGTTGTTACTTAAGGCTTTAAAAAAATTAAATGAATCCTTAAAATTTTTTCTTGATGTATTATTTTTGTTTATATACTCATCAAAAAATTTATCTGTATTATATTTTTTAGTTTTCATTATTAATAAATTCAATTAATAAAAATACTAGAAAGGGTAAAGAAATGCGTTCCTTCGGTTCTAACCTACTTCCGTCTTTTATTAAAAGATGAACGTTTAATCTACTTTAACAAATAGAAGGTATAAAGATAGTAGATATTATGTATTTTTTTATTATATAAATATAGAATAAGCTCTTCTGAATAAATAAATTAAATATGACATATTGTGTTGGAATGAAAATGAATGATGGCATTGTCATGGCATCAGATTCACGAACAAATGCAGGTTTAGATAATGTGTCTACATATAAAAAAATGTTTACTTATTCTGTTGGTGATAGATCAATCATAATCGTTACTTCAGGAAACCTATCTACATCTCAACATGTTTTTAAAACACTAAAGAATGATTTAAATTCTAATAATCCTATTAATAGCTTAAATTTATGTAAAAATTTTGACGAGATTGCTGACTATGTTGGTAAAATTTCACTCAATCACTCAAAAACAGATGGTATTTCTGTAAATACTCATTTAGGTTCAAATTTTATTATTGGTGGCCAAATTGATGGTCAAGAACCTGACCTTATGATGGTTTATCCAGTAGGCAACTACATAAGAGCATCTGAGATTAAACCCTTTTTTCAATTAGGTGAAACTAAATATGGTAAGCCTATCCTTGACAGACTTATAAGAAATGAAACATCTCTGGGGGATGCAGCAAGATGTGCCCTTGTATCATTTGATTCAACTATGAAAAGTGATCTTACAGTTGGTCCACCGATTGATTTAATAGTTTACAAAAAAGATTCTATCCAAATCTCACTAGAAGAACATCTTCAATTTAAAACACCATTTTTTTCAGACCTTTCAAGCAAATGGTCTGAGGGGTTGAGAAATCTTTTTGGAGAATTACCTAAATTCGATTGGGAAGAATAAACTTAATGAAATTTAAAAATTTCTTTATTATTTTTTTTATAAGTATTAATTCATATGGCGATGACTTATCAATAGGCTTTATTGAAGAAACTTATTTGAAAAGTGGTTCTAACGAAAGAAGAATACAAATATATTACCCAGTTAAAACCGATATAAATTCAGAGACTAAATTCATAATTATGAATGATGGAGAAGAATTATTTTTTGAGAAAGATTCATGGAATGGACAATCATGGAATATTGACGATAGCTTCAAAGACCTCAAAAAAGAAGGAAGGGATCTTAACGTTATAGTAATTGCAATAGACAGTGCAAAAAGATATAGGGGTAATCTAATAGACGAAACAAGAAGATATGCTGAGTATTTTCCAAAAGAATCAATTAAATACATCAATGAAAACGTTAAAAGATCAATTTATTCTAATTTCATAGACACACAGAAATTCGATTATCAGTCTTTTATTATAAAAGAAGTCATTCCATACATTGAAAAGAAATTTAACTTAAAACTTAAAAAAAGTAACCTTGGCATTATTGGCGCGAGCATGGGAGGATTGGCAGCATTAAATATTGCTATTGAAAATCCTGAAACATTTGGATTTGTTGGGTCGTTATCAACTCATTGGGTTGGTATAAAAATAACTGAATATCTTACGCTTCCTTTTAAAATGAATATGAGTGGTAATCAATCTACGACAGAGGCTCTTATTTATGGAGATGAAGCCACCACAGGTGCGATCAGGAGCTATGTAGAAGACAATATAAAGGTGTTATTACTTGATAAATTATATTTTGATCATGGAACAGTTGGATTAGATTCTCTTTATAAAAACCCTCAAGAAAACATTAATAAAATTTTAAATAATAACGACGTAAAATTTAAAATGGAGGTTCATTTAGATCACGATCACGAACCGAAATTTTTTGGAGAAAGATTCAAAAGTATCCTAGAGTACCTATTATATGATTAATCTAGACGTTTTATGATTGTTGCATTTGCTGTACCGCCACCCTCACAAATAGCCTGAAGTGCGTATCTTGCTTTTCTCCTTTCAAGTTCATGTAACATTGTTGTCATAAGTTTTGCACCTGTTGCTCCTAAAGGATGGCCAAGTGCCATTGCACCACCATTAACATTTAATTTATTCTTATCTGCTTTAAGCTCTTTGGCCCATGCAAGTGGAACAGGCGCAAATGCTTCATTAACTTCATAAATGTCAATATCATCAATGCTAAGTTGAGCATTTTTTAAAGCTTTTTGAGATGCTGGAATTGGTCCAGTCAACATGAAAACAGGGTCATCACCAACTACAGATATTGAAACAATCTCTGCTCTAGGATTAGATTGAATTTTTTTTAATCCAACTTCGTTGCATATAACAACTGCAGCAGCACCATCTGTAATTTGACTTGCATTTCCAGCAGTAATTTTTCCGCCTTCACTGACAGGTTTAAGTCCTGAAAGTTTATCTAAACTAGCATCAAATCTTATACCTTCGTCAGACAAAACTAAATCATCTATTCCTTCTGCATTTTTACCTTCAACAGGAAGAATCTCTCTGTCAAAATATTTTAGTTCAGTAGCACTTGCAGCCTTCTGGTGGCTTTCCAGAGCAAATTTATCTAAATCTTCTCGAGTCAAATTCCATTTATCTGCTACAAGCTCAGCTCCTGTGAATTGAGAGAAAAATACACCTGGATAACGTTTCTTGATTCCCTCAGAATCAAATGGAAAACCATGACCAGCTTCATGTCCATCTATTACAGATGCACCTATAGGTACCATTGACATAACTTCAACACCACCACCAATAACAATATCTTGTGTGCCAGACATAACTGCTTGAATGGCAAAATGAATGGCTTGTTGAGATGATCCGCATTGTCTATCCACAGAAGTAGCCGGAACAGATTCAGGAAAAGAAGATGATAGGACTGCATTTCTGGCAACATTACCTGATTGAGCTCCAACTTGGTCAACACAACCAAAAATTACATCATCTACAATTGAAGGATCTATGTCTAATCTTTTAACACATTCGTCAAGCACCTTAGCTCCCAAGTCAGCTGGATGCCAAAGACTTAGTCTTCCGTCTCTTTTACCGCCTGCAGTTCTAACCGCCTCTACAATATATGCTTTTTCTGTCATAAAAAAATCCCCACTAACTAATGTTAATGAGGATAATTGTATCAAAAAACTATTTCTATTTGCTTGTAATGTAAGAAGTTCTTATTTCTTTTACAAGCTTGTCTCTAACTTTGGCGTTCTCTTTAAGAAAAGTACTAGCTTTCACTTTTCCTTGACCAATGGTTTCACCATCTAATTTATAAAAAGCACCAGACTTATCAACTAGACCAAGCTTATGACCAAAGTCAAGAATCTCCCCCTCTTGATTGATTCCTTGGCCGTACATTATTTGAAACTCAGCTTGTTTAAACGGAGGAGAAACTTTATTCTTTACAACTTTAACCCTTGTTTCGTTACCCATGACTTCATCACCTTCTTTGACAGAACCAATTCTTCTGATATCTAATCTGACTGATGAGTAGAATTTTAATGCATTACCTCCAGTTGTTGTCTCTGGACTTCCAAACATTACTCCAATTTTCATTCTTATTTGATTTATAAATACAACTGTAGCACCTGATCTTTGAATATTACCAGTAATCTTTCTCAGTGCTTGCGACATAAGTCTAGCTTGAAGACCAACATGATGATCACCCATTTCCCCTTCTATTTCAGCTCTAGGTACAAGAGCAGCTACGGAATCAATTATTACCAAATCTACACTTTTAGACTTTACGAGCATATCCGCAACTTCTAAAGCTTGCTCACCAGTATCGGGTTGAGATAAAAGTAATTCATCTACATTCACACCAAGCTTTTCAGCATACTGAGGATCTAAAGCATGCTCAGCATCTATAAAAGCACATGTTCCTCCTTGTTTTTGACATTGAGCAATTATTTGAAGAGTTAAAGTGGTTTTTCCTGATGATTCAGGTCCATATATCTCAGTTACTCTTCCTTTTGGAATTCCACCGATTCCCAAGGCTATATCAAGACCTAATGATCCCGTAGAAATTGACGGAATATCTAAATTTTCTCGATCACCCATTCTCATGACTGTTCCTTTACCAAAATGGTTATCTATATCCGCAAGAGTATCCTTGAGTGATTTCGAAGTAGTATCTTTTGATTTAGGCATAATTAACTCCTTATTTTTACTGTATATTTATACAGTATATGATAATTTTATGTTTTTTTGAAGTCTTTTGTGTAAATTTAAAAATTACTAAGCTAAAATTCACACTTCTTTAAGTAATTATGACATACGTAGTAACAGAATCATGCATTAAATGTAAATATACAGATTGCGTTGAAGTATGTCCTGTTGATTGTTTTTACGAAGGTCCTGAATTTCTTGTAATTCATCCTGACGAATGTATTGATTGTGGTCTATGTGAGCCAGAGTGCCCTATTGAAGCAATTTATGCAGATGACGAGCTTCCATCAGATCAAATTGAATTCATAGAAATAAATCTAAAACTTTCTGAAGTTTATGAAAATATTACTGAGTCAAAAGAACCATTACCTGAAGCAGAACAATTTAAAGACATAAAAAATAAAAAAGAGTTTTTATAAAAAATTATTAAGAGATTCTGAGAGATCTAATAGCCCAGCAGCAAGAATTAATCCTCCAAAAAATATCAATATAGATTTTCCATATTTCTCATAAGCTTTATTAATTAATCTTGGCATAATAAGGAGCGCAATTAACATCCCAAATACAAAAGGAACTAAAACTTCAAAATTTAAATTAGAAATGCTTCCAATAATATATGGATAAATTCCTATTGCCAAAAGAAAAGCACTACCCGAAATCCCAGGGAATAATAAAAAAGTACAAGCAAAAAAACCGAATATTACTACAGCACCTGATATTGGAGTAAACGGTCCATCAGGTGTATATAGTCCAGTCATATAAAATCCACTTAATAAAAAGCCAATTAAAATTGCTAGAAATACATTCAAATAGAAGTATCGGTCTTTAATAATATTTTTTTTCCATGAGGTGTTTATTAGTAAAAAAAGACCGTAACCTACCATTAACAAAGCAATTGAGATATTGAAATATTGAGTAAAATTCTCATAAAGAAAAGCTATAAATGAAGAAAATGTAAATACGCTTATCAACATTCCTAATAAGAGAGGCAGTATTAAGTTCAATTCTTTTAACTTAGTAAGAAAATTTAATATTTTCTCATATACTCCAAACATTAATGCTACTGTTGCTCCAGATATTCCTGGTAATAATTCAGAAAGTCCAATAAAAATACCAGCTACAAAATATCTAATTTTTTCTTTCATACATCATTTCCATCTTCAGATTTACCAGCAAGCATTGGCACAAATGATACATCATCAAATTCTTCTTCTTTAATTTCATCTTTATTAATTTTTGTAATCATATTTAATTTTTGGGTTGTTCCACCTACTGGAATTACAAGTTTCGCATCGTTACTTAAAAGAGAAATTAAATCATTGGGGTATTCTCTTGGTGCAGCAGCACAAATAATGCCATCATATTTTTTTTCTTTTTCCCAATCTTGATATCCATCGCCATGCTTCACTAAAACATTATTAATCTTCAGCTTTGATAAATTCTCTCTAGACTTCTGAACAAGTGGTTTAATCCGTTCAATGGCATGAACCTCCTCACTAAAGATAGATAGAACAGCTGATTGATATCCACATCCTGATCCTATCTCTAATATACTTTCAAATACCTTCCCTCTTGATTTGGTATGGGAAACCAGTAACTCGGTCATTTTGGCGACAATATAAGGTTGAGAAATTGTTTGTCTATATCCAATTGTTAGTGATCTATTTTCATAGGCTCTTGACCAAAGGGCTTCATCAAGGAAAATATGTCTGGGTATTTGTGATATGGCATCAAGAACCCTAAAGTCTTTGATACCCAAATCTAAAAGAGTTTCTATTAATTCTTCACGAACTCTTCTAAAGGTAAAACCAGAATTAGTCATCTAGTATTTTTTTAATATCATCTATGTAACTAGATGAACCGAGGCTGTAATCAAGAACGGATATTGAAACATAGCCATCTTTTACTGCTTCAGCGTCAGTTAAAAAGCTATCACTCAATGGTTCTCCTGAAAGATTATATCTATATTTATAAGATTCTTTAGGTGAGGAACTTTCATCGATCTTAATAGGTTCTGCTGGTACATCCCTTTTTGATAATCCTGTGGCAAGACAGCCTTTAAATTCATTTTTAGTAATATCCGGAAAATTAATGTTTATTATTTTACCCATAAAAATTTCCTCTGATTTAACAATCATATTAATCAATTCTATTGATTTATTTGATATGAACTCGATGTCTTTTGCATCATATGTTGCTACTGAAATAGCTATGGGCGGATATTTTAAATTTCTGCCACCAACTGCAGCACCGACTGTGCCTGAATAAAGCACGTCATTACCAATATTTGCACCGTGATTAATCCCAGATATAACTATGTCAAATTCAAAATCAACTATGCTCAAAAGTCCTAAATAACTACAATCTGCTGGAGTACCATCAACTGCATAAATTTTATCTTCAATCTTAGTAACCTCGATTTCATTGAGATATGAGATTGCTGCACTCATACCACTACAATTATTTTTTGGAGCAACAATCCAAACATCATGTTCTTTTTTTAATTGTGAATAAAGGCTTTTAATATTTAATGCATCATAACCATCATCGTTTGTTAATAATATTTTCATACTTTATCTTTAAGATTAACTAGACTTTGTACAGCAATAGCTTGATTATTTCCAATAATTCCTAATTTTTCAGAAGTTGTTGCCTTTAGGCCAATTCTAGAAGTAGGAACTTGCAATAACAAAGACATTTTTTTAAGGATTTGATCTCTAAATGGATTTATTTTTGGATTTTCACAAATAATTGTAGTGTCAATATTATAAATTTCGAGATTTAATTTTTTTAGTTCATCGAGACAACATTCAATAATTAGGCTACTGTCGAGGCCTTTGTTGGCATTATCTTTATCAGAAAAAAACATTCCAATATCTCCTATTCCAGCAGCACCTAAAATTGAATCTGCGATAGAATGAAGTAAAACATCGCCATCGGAGTGAGCAATGATTTTATAATTACACTCTATTTTGCAACCGCCTAAAACAATTCCATTTCCTGACTCATATTTATGAAGATCAAAGCCTGTACCACTTCTTGTAAGGAATTTATTAAGAATTTTTACATCCTCTTTTTCTGTTACTTTAATATTTGATCTTGTACCCTTTACTTTTGATAGTTTTAAATTTGAATATTCAATAGCGGAAGATTCATCTGGACTTTCAATATCTTCATCTATACATTTTTTAATGGATTTCTTGAGATCATTAAAATTTGATATTTGTGGAGTTTGTACTAAATAAAATTTATTTTTATCTAATGTTTTATCTTGTTCATCAATTCCTCTAATTGATTCATAAACTGGAGTATATAAATATGAACAACTTGATTGAGATTTAATTATATCCTCGTATAACTTAAAAATAATATCTTCATCTATATTTGGCCTTGCAGCATCATGAGTAATAACAAATTCATATTGATCACTTGCTGCATCGAGTGCGTTACTAATCGATTCTTGTCTAGTTGAACCTCCAATAACATATTCAATTTTTTCTAAATTATAAAAATTTTGATCTTTGATATGATCATCATTATCAGCAATCGCAATTATTATTTTAGTAACATAAACAGAGTCAATAAAAGGTTTCACTGCCATTTCTATGATGGTATTTCCATTAATTTTTTCATACTGCTTTGGTAAATGTTTACCAAACCTTTCACCAATTCCAGCTGCAGCAATAATTACTAATAGACTATTCTTATTCATTATCTTGTGTATCTTCATTTTTGAAAGATATAAATTCCTCATCTGGGTATGTTAAATTTAGTTTCTCTCTTGCAAAATTTTCTACATGATCATATGAATTTTGAGCATTGTTGATCTCAAATTCAAGAACAGTATTGTGTTTCTTGATATCAGCATTTTTAGCTTTTTGAATCGAGTTTTCTTCTATTAATTCGTTCCTTTTTGAGTAACTGTTTTCACCAAAAAAAATGCTGTTTAATAAGAAAATAATTATAAGAATAAAAAATATAAATGTTAAATAGTATAGTTTATTCATTTAACAAAATATTAGTGCCTTCATTTTCAATCCAAAGCAATCTATTATATTTTGCAATCCTATCAGATCTGCAAGGAGCTCCTGTTTTTATTTGTGCTACACCTAAACCGACTGCTAAATCTGAAATTGTAGTATCTTCAGTCTCTCCAGATCTATGCGAAATTATTGTTTTATAATTATTTTTTCTAGCACTAAATATAGTTTTAATTGTTTCAGTGATTGTACCAACCTGATTAAATTTAATTAAAATTGAATTTGCAATATTTTTACTTACCCCATCTAAAAAAATCTTTTCATTCGTTACAAATAGATCATCACCAACTAATTGGCACCGGTTACCTAATTTTTCCGTTATTAACTTCCAGCCATCAAAATCGTTTTCATCCATAGCATCCTCAATTGATATTATTGGATATTTTGTTATTAGATTTTCGAAATAATTTACTAATTCTGAAGAAGAGTACTTTTTGTTCTCACCTCTGAAAAAATAATTACTACCGTCAAAAAACTCACTAGCAGCGCAATCAAGTGCGATATTTACATCACCACCTGGTATTAAATTCGATTTTTGTATTGATTCTATAATTAATTCAAGAGCTTCTTCGTTTGACTGAAGATTTGGTGCAAATCCTCCTTCATCCCCAACAGCTGTTGAGTAGTTCTTAGAACGGATGATATGTTTTAAATTATGATATATTTCAGAAGACCATTGCATAATTTCTGAAAAATCATTAGCACCATTTGGGACGATCATAAATTCCTGAATATCAATGTTATTATCTGCATGTTCTCCTCCATTAAGAATATTAAACATTGGCATTGGTAAACTACTGTTAACATTCTCGCCAGTAATATCAGAATATATTTCAGAAAAATGCTCGTACAAATTTAAATCTTTACTTTTAGCTGCCACATGAGAGCTTGCAAGTGAAATCGCTAATATTGCATTTGCACCCATTGAAGACTTGTCATCTGTTCCATCAAAATCAATAAGAATTTTATCAATTTCATCCTGATTATTTGGATCTTTACCTATTATTAAAGAAGCAAGCTTATTATTTATATTTGAGATAGCTTTAAATACTCCCTTACCGTGATACATTAGATTATTATCTCTTAATTCAAGTGCTTCTTTTGATCCTGTAGATGCACCACTAGGAACCATCGCGAAAGCAGAAATCTGATTTTCAAGAGTTATTTTGCATGAAATTGTTGGGAAACCTCGAGAATCGAAAACCTGAATAGCTTTAACATCAGATATTTTTGACATTATTATTTAATCTCAAAATTATTTTGATTTTTAATAAAATCATCAAGGTCTTTTATCTGAGTAAGAAATTCATCTAGACATGATAAGGGAAGTGCACAAGGACCATCACACTTTGCTTCATCAGGATTTGGATGAGCTTCTAAGAAAAGACCTGCTATTGATTGCGACATTCCAGCTTTTGCAAGACTTAAAACAAACTCCCTCCTTCCATCAGTCGAGGTTCCTAGACCTCCCGGAAGCTGAAGGGAATGAGTTACATCAAAGATAACTGGCTTTAGAAATTTTTTTAAGATTTGGAAATTTAAAGTGTCAACAACCAAATTATTATAGCCAAATGAATTTCCTCTCTCACATAAGGTAATATTCTTATTACCAGCTGATTCACACTTTTCAACAACATTGGCCATTTCCTGAGCAGATAAAAACTGAGGTTTTTTAAATTGAATAATTGATTTTGTTTGTGCAGCCGCTCTTACAAGATCTGTTTGTCTGGCTAAAAAGGCAGGTATTTGAATAACTTCACATATTTCACTTACTGGTATAGCTTGTTCAGGTTCATGTATATCAGTTATGACAGGAATATCAAAGGTATTTGAAATCTCTTGAAGTATTTTTAATCCCTCGTCTATGCCAGGTCCTCTAAATGAACCTATAGAACTTCTGTTTGCTTTATCAAATGATCCTTTAAAAATATATCCTATATCGTTTTTATCAGTAACTTCCTTAAATTTTTCAGCAACATTCATTGCTAAATCTCTTGATTCAAGAACATTCATACCACCCATTAATATCATAGGTTCAGAGTTATCGATATCAAAGTTTCTTAGTTTCATTCCATTTATTTTTTAATTGTGCTTTTAATGTAACTGTTAAATATTGGATGTCCATCTCTAGGATTAGAAGTAAATTCAGGATGAAATTGACAGGCTACAAACCATTTATGTTTTGGTATTTCTATCATTTCTACTAACTTACCATCAACAGATGTTCCCACAACTTCAAGACCCTTGTTTATCATATCATCTTTAAACAATGGATTTACCTCATAACGATGTCTATGTCTTTCAACAATTTCATTTCTTTTGTACATTTTATGAGTTTTTGAGTTTTTCTTTAGTTTACAAAGTTGTCCACCCAACCTCATTGTTCCACCAAGATCTGAGTTTTGGTTCCTTTTTTCTCTTTTTCCAGATATATCACTCCATTCTGTAATTAGGCCTATTACAGGATACTTAGTATCTTTATCAAACTCAGTACTATTTGCTCCCTTTAAATTTAAAATATTTCTAGAATACTCAATAATTGCTACCTGCATACCAAGACAAATTCCTAAGTAAGGAATGTTATTTTCTCTTGCATATTTGCAAGCTAAAATCATTCCCTCAATACCTCTCGAGCCAAATCCACCAGGAACTAAGACTGCATCAGCACCTTTTAACATTTTTTTGATGTTTCTAGATGTTATGTTTTCAGCTTCAACAAAATTAATATTTACCTTTGCTTTATTTTTAATGCCTGCATGCTCCAATGCTTCGTTTATTGACTTGTATGAATCTTTCAACTCAGTATATTTACCAACAAATGAAACATTTACTTCTTTGTCTGGACGAAGTTTAGCCTTAACAACATTTTTCCAATCATTAAGGTTAGGTTTTTTTGTTTTAATTTTTAATTTTTTAATGATTGTCTCATCAACTTTTTGTTTATTTAATAAAAGTGGTACTGAATATACCGTATCGACATCATGCATTGATATAACACTTTCTATTGCAACAGAACAAAAGAGTGCAATCTTTTTTTTCTCATCTTTAGGTAATTCTTGATCTGACCTACACACTAATACATCTGGGCCTATTCCTAATGATCTTAGCTCTTTAACAGAATGTTGAGTGGGTTTTGTTTTTAATTCTCCAGAAGCATTTATGTATGGAACTAATGTTAGATGAACAAATGCCCATGACGAACTTGGAAGCTCAAGTGCCATCTGCCTAATTGCCTCTACGAAGGGTTGGCTTTCAATATCACCAACAGTTCCTCCAATTTCGACTATTGCAATGTCTTTATTAAGGCCACCTTGCTTAATTCTTTTTTTAATTTCATTAGTTATATGAGGAATTACTTGAACAGTTCCTCCTAAATATTTACCTTTTCTTTCATTACGAATAACAGTTTCATAAATCTTTCCAGCAGTGAAATTATTTTTTTTAGAAGCTTCAAACCTTACAAAACGTTCGTAATGTCCTAAATCAAGGTCGGTTTCTGTTCCATCGTTAGTTACAAATACCTCACCATGTTGAAAGGGACTCATTGTTCCAGGATCAACATTAATGTATGGATCAACTTTTATAAGTGATACTGAAAGTCCTCTTGACTCTAATAAAGCTCCGATTGATGCAGCAGCAATACCTTTACCTAGTGATGACACTACTCCACCAGTTATAAAGATGTATTTAGTTTTTGCCATCATAAAAGTAAAACATGATGGGAGATTAGAATAACAGATTAATCTATTCTTTTATATATTTTTTTAACTCTTGACTTAATATTAGTCATAAAATAATAAGATATTAAATCGTTAGACTTTGCAATTTCAGATACAGGTAAGTCTTTTGAGAAAAAATTACACCAATCGCCCTCAGCACAGCTTTCAATATCTGAAATATCAATAGTGGTTAGATCCATGCTAACTCTTCCAAATACTTTGCCAACTTGATTATTGATCATAACTGGAGTTCCGTCTTTGATATTTAATGGCAATCCATCTGCATATCCGAGATAAACTGTTGCAATTGTCATATTTTTTTCAGCTACTGCTCTTCCATCATATCCAACTCTATCGTTTTTCTTTATGTTTCTAATATTAACGATTGGTGACCTAAGTGTCATGGCTGTCCTAATTTTTTCATCCTTAAAATAGCCTCCATAAATTCCGATTCCACACCTTACCCAGTCATACAAATGATCAGGAAAATTCATGACACATCCAGTATTAGCAATACTTTTAATTACACTTTGGTTTATTTTTTTAGATAAACTTTCAAATATCTCAAATTGATTTCTATTAGAGATTTCATCTTTTTCATTTGAAGCAGCTAAATGACTCATTAATGTAAATTTTTTATTTTTGAGACTTAATTCATATATCTTAAAAAAGTCGTTAATCTCAAATCCAAGTCTGTTCATTCCTGTATTGACCTTAAACCACATATTCTCAAAATTATCGCTATCTTTGACTATGTTAAATTGATCGTAATTATGAATAACAATATCTAAATCATTTTTTTTTGATTCTAAGAATTCATCCTTTGAATAAATACCTTGCATTAACAAAACTTTTTTATTTGAGAGAGTTCTTATTTTTTTTGCCTCTTCCATTCTTACTACACCATATCCATCTACAAGATCGTCTACATCTTTAACAACTTTTTTTATGTTATGTCCGTATGCATCAGACTTAATAACTGCCATAAATTTGGATTTATTTTGGATTTTATTTTTTAGATAAGAAATATTTTCTCTCAAAAGACTGCCGTCTATAATTAATTCGGAATTAATAGTTGTCATTGAAAAGATTCATAAAAACTATCGCTTGAAAAGTTTTCAAATCTTGTGAATTCTTTTAAGAAAGTAAGATTCACTGTACCGATAGGTCCATTTCTTTGCTTACCAATAATTATTTCTGCCTTATTACCCTGTTCGGAATCCTCGTTATAAACCTCATCTCTGTAAATAAACAAAATTACATCAGCATCCTGTTCAATAGCCCCACTGTCTCTTAAGTCTGCCATAATAGGTCTTTTATTAGGTCTTTGCTCCACAGCTCTATTTAATTGAGATAATGCAACTACAGGCACATTTAACTCTTTAGCTAAAGATTTTAATGACCTAGAAATTTCTGATATTTGATTTACTCTATTTTCAGTTGATAGAGGAAGTTGCATTAATTGAAGATAATCAACAACAATCAACGACAGGCCATCTTTTTCTGTCCTTGCTAATCTTCTTGCTTTTGCTCTAAGCTCCATAGGAGATAAGATTGAACTGTCATCTATCCATAATGGCAAATTTTTGAGTTCTTCACTTTTCTTTAACAGTATTCTTAACTCATCATCTTTAAGCATCCCGGATCTTACATTTTGTTGATTTAGTTTTGTCATACCTGATAGCAATCTTGTTGTCAGAGATTCGCCTGGCATCTCCAAACTAAAAATCAGTACTGATCCAGTTGCATTTTCATCTAACAAAATATTTTCTGCTATATTCATGGCAAAAGAAGTCTTTCCCATACTCGGTCTTCCTGCTACTACAATAAGATCACCATTCTGAACTCCTTGGAGTTTACTATCAAGATCTTTAAAGCCTGTAGAAGAGCCAATTAATCCGTCTGATTTATTCGAAAGTTCATGTAATTTATCCATCGTTGATTTTGTAAGATCTTTTGCTGAACGTAAACTTTGATCATTTTTATTTGTATCATCATTGAGAGCGAAAATCATGCTTTCTGCTCTATCTAAAAGCGAAGTACCGTCTTGGCCTTGTGGATTAGAAATTAATTCAGAAATATCTGTATTGGCTTTCATTAGTTTTCTGGTAATTGATCTTTGTCTGATTATTTCAGCGTATGCTTCTAGGTTTGCTGCAGATGGTGTAGAGGTCGCAAGTTCAATTAAATAATCTTTACCGCCAATTTTATTAAGAGAATTTTTGTTATCTAACTTCTCGGATACTGTAAGAGGATCAAGTGGTTTATTTTCTTCAATAAGTTCAGACATTGATTGAAAAATAATCTGATGATCTTTTCCATCAAAGTCATTCTCTTTTATAACTTGAATTACAGTATCGAATCTGTGCGTCTCTAACATCAAGCCACCTAAGACAGCTTTTTCTGCCTCCCTTGCTTGCTCATTTTGAATAATATTTGAATCTGGCATTGGAATATGATTTTTACATCATATTTAAAAATATACAACTACTCTGGAGATACTTTTACTAGTACTTCAAAAGAAACCTCTGGATGGACGCTTATCATTATATTATGTTCGCCAACTTCTTTAATTGGTCCGTCTGGAAGCTGGACCTCACTTTTATCAATTTCTATATTTTTAGATAAAAAAGCATCAGATATCTCTCTTGTTCCAACAGAGCCGTACATTGCTCCCTCTTCAGTAACAGGAACTAAGATTTCGCATTCCGAACCTTCAATGGATTCTGATCTAGATTGTGCTTGTAATAAAATATCTTCTGACAATGCAGCCAATTCATCTTTTTTTGATTCAACCTCAGCAATATTTTTTTCGCTTGCAAAAGCTGCTTTCTTTTGGGGAATCAAAAAATTCCTTGCATAACCACTATTAACTTCAACAATATCGCCTATGTTCCCCAATCTCTGAATTTTATCAAGTAATATAATTTTCATGACTATTTATGCATATCTGTATAAGGTATTAAAGCTAAAAATCTGGCAATTTTAATATATCAGGTCAATTTTCTTTGATTAGATGCAGAAATACCATTTACCCTAGCGGGTATAATTTTTCCAGTTTCAGTTATAAATTGCTTAAGAATATTTACATTTTTGTAATCGAAATTTTTTGGTATCTCAAATTTACTCATTTTCGTGATTTTCCTCAGATTTTTGTTTTAACTCGACAGTGCTTTCATTATCAGAATTAGTCACATCTGTATTATTTTGTTTATTATTTGATAAAACATCCTTTTCTTTGTCTTTTATTACAGGGGGTTCAGCTTCTGAATCATCTTTTTTATTTTTTGAATCGATCATTAGTTGTGAATCTTCGCCTTGATGATTTTTTACAGAAATAAATAAATGCCTAATGATTGAATCATTATATTTAATTTTATTTTCTATATTGATTAAGTTTACTGGATTACCTTCAATACTAAAGATTATGTAATGTCCTTTATTATGATTATTTATTGAATAAGAAAGCTGTCTGCGGCCAATATCCTCGATTTTATTGATCGAGAAAGAATTCTGCTTCAAAAGATCTTCAAAATCTTTTTTAAATGTATCTACCTTAGATGAAAGATTAGGATTTAATATTATGACAGCTTCGTATTTCTTCATTTTATCCTTATGGTTATAGATTTTTGTATTAACAAAAACCAAGGAGTGTGAATTCTAATAGAATTGAAATTTAATATCAATACTCGTTTTTAACTATTCTTATAAGCTTTGAAAAGAAACTTTGATTCTGTTCTGCAAGTATTTCATGATTAAGTTGCTTATAGCCATGTTCAATTAAACCGATAGATGTAGAATATATTGGATTTTGAAGAATCGTTTCCATGCCTTTAAATTTTGTTGGAATGCCCATTCTTACTGATGTCTGGAAAATTGATTCAGCTAATTCAACAACACCTTCCATCTTAGAAGTGCCTCCAGTGAAAACAATTCCTGCAGAAATTTTATCTTCAAACCCGTTCCTTGAGATTTCTGCTTTTATTAAATCAAATAGTTCAGAGTATCTAGGTTGTATTATGTCAGCTAATGAACTTCTGGAAAGTTCTCTGGGCGGTCTCCCACCAACACCTAGCACTTCTACAGTTTCATCATCTTTTGTAAATTCGGTAACTGCACATCCATGTTTTTGTTTAATATCTTCTGCTTGTGGCGTAGGTGTCCTTAATGCTTGAGCAATATCACTTGTTACTTGATCACCGGCAATAGGGATCACTCCAGTAAATACAATTGATCCTGTATTAAAAATTGCTATATCAGTAGTTCCTCCTCCAATATCTACTAGACATACCCCAAGATCTTTCTCATCTTCAGATAAAATAGAGTGAGAACTTGCAAGCTGCTCTAAGACAAAGCCATCTACGCTAAGCCCGCAATTTTTTATACATTTTTCAATATTTTTTATTGCACTACTTGCGCATGTAACAAGATGAACTTTTGCCTCAAGTCTAACTCCAGACATGCCTAAAGGATCTAAACTTACTTCCTGATCATCAATCACAAAAGACTGAGGTAAAACATGAAGAACTCTCTGATCTGATGGAATCGAGACAGCTTGAGCTGATTCAATAACTCTATCGATATCAAATGCAGAAACCTCATTATCTTTTATACCAACGGCACCCTGAGAATTGAGACTTTTTATATGATTCCCAGCTATTCCAACATATACGGATTTAATTTTCTCCTCAATCATTGATTGCGCCTGCTCCACAGCCTTACTAATTGCATCAGTTGTCGCATCAATGTTAACAACCACTCCTTTTTTTAGACCGCTTGATGGATATGCGCCTAATGCAACAATCTCAAGTTTGGCTTCACTATTAAACCTTCCAACAATACAAACAACTTTAGATGTTCCTATGTCTAAACCTACTATCAAATTAGAATTTTTTTTGTTATTTGCCATAATTCAATGCAACTCCATCTTTGTATCTCATATCTATAATACTAGGATTCTTTCCATTCTCGAACAAATAATGTGAAGTATATTCAAAATTTTTGAATTTTCTTTCAGTCAAATTATTTCCAAATCTTATTAATGCTTTATTGGTAATAACATCCCATCCGTTTACATAGCCATAATTGATTTTATTTACATCGAAATTAATATTTGAAACAGACTCGATTCTCTTAATTAATAATAGAATATCTTCTTCGTTTATAACGGGTCCTTGCACAATTACCAAATCTCTTTCTGAATTATCAAATTTAAACTTATTTAAATTAACATCAAAGAAAAATTGGTTATTGAGAACGAATACAGGCTCTCTATTTACGATACTTAAATAAACTTCCTTTTTAAAAGGTTTGAAGACCAATGAAAAATCTTTAATCCAATCCTGTTTCCTTACAATTTTCTCAATCTGTTTTTTTGATGTTGAATTTTTTAGTTCAGTCAATAATATTTTTTGTGATTCAAATTCAAATCCTGATTCAAAATTTAAATTAATTAAATATTGAGAACTTAAATTTAAAGTAGTAATTGATAATAATATTGATATATATAATTTATGTGGACGCATCGATAATCTTTTCAACAACCTCTACATATGATAAATCTATAAAACTTGCAGACTTAGGAACACAGCTATGACTTGTCATGCCTGGTACTGTATTGATTTCTATTACATAGAATTCTCTAGTTTTACTACATTGAATTAAATCAACCCTGCCCCATGCACTGCAATTTAATGCATTAAATGCTCTAATGGATGCCATTTTAATTTCTTCCAATTCATTACTGTTCAAATTTGCTTGTTTTAAAATAGTATCATCAGAAAGATATTTTGCATCGTAGTCATAGAAATCATTTTTATAAATAATCTCAATTGGTGGTAAGCATTCATTATCAATTATAGTCACGGTGAATTCTCTTCCATTAATGAACTCCTCAAAGATAAATTTTCTATTAGGATAGACACACTTTTGGAAAGCCTCTTTTAGACTTTTATCATCACTAATTTTAAATATATCCACACTTGAACCATCTTCTTGTGGTTTCAGAAAAATGTAATCAAATGGTCTGAATCTATCAAAGGAACTTACTTGAAGCCCATTACTTACAATTTGTTTGTTAAAAATAATGTCTAATGAAACAGGTGTTTTGATTTTATTTCTGTCTAGAATTTCTTTTGTAAATTTTTTATTCCAAGTATTTTTACATGCCTTTGATTTAGATCCAGAATACAAAATATTTAGGTCATCTAAGTTTTGCTGAAGCTTTCCTCCCTCTCCCTCAAAGCCATGAAGAGCAATAAAAACAAAATCGAAATTTTTTAACGTCCCCAGATCCTCAATGTTACTATAATCAATCAACTTAGAATCAAAACCTAATTCTATAATAGCTTTATGAACCCCAAGCCCACTCTGCAAAGAAATTTCTCTTTCTGATGAAGAGCCTCCATAAAGAACTCCAATTTTGTTTATGCTTCCCATCGATTTTTAATAATCTCACAAACTTTTGACACACTTCCAGCACCTTGAGTAACTAATATATCAAATGTATCCTTTTTATCGCTTATCAAATCTATTATTTGATCATGATTTTTTAAATAGATTACATCTTTGTGACCATTTTGTTTTAAGGTTTCTACAATTGTCTTTGAGTTTATGCCTTTGATAGGTTTCTCGCTTGCTGAATATATATCGAGCATTATCAATGAATCAGTTTTTTTTAATACTTTTATGAAGTCATCAAAAAGCTGTGCGGTCCTTGAAAATCTATGAGGTTGAAATACCATACACACTTTTTTATTTTTATACTCCTCCTTGTATGCTTTAATATTTGATTCTATTTCTAATGGATGATGTCCATAATCATCGATTAATGTTATCGATTTTGAATTAATTTTAATATCATGCTTTTCATATCTCCTTCCAACTCCAGTAAAATTTGAGATACCACTCTTTATTGAACTAATTGAAATCCCTTCTTCTAACGCTACAGCGATTGCAGCTGTTGCATTAAAAACATTATGCTTTCCAGGAAGGTTAATTTTAAATTTGTGTGTCTTTTTTGTTTTTTTATCAAAAATTTGAAAATCTTGCCTACCATTTTTTGAATTAATTTTAATAATTTTATAATCACAATCTTTTGATTCTCCAAAAAGGACCTGTGATCTAGATATTCTTTTTGAGATTTTTTTTATGTTTTTATCATCGCCGTTAATAACCATATATCCATAAAAAGGTACATTTTCTGAAAAAAGCACAAATGAATCTAAAAGATTCTCAAATATATTATTAAAATGAACAAGATGATCGTCATCTATGTTTGTTAAAACTGCAACATCTGGTTGGAGATGCACAAACGAGCCATCACTCTCATCTGCCTCAGCAACAATATATTTTCCTTGACCTAAATCTGAATTCTCATCAGTACTTAAAACTTTTCCTCCAACAACATAAGTTGGACTTAAATTTGCAACACTTAATATTTTTGCAATTATGCTTGTGGTAGTTGTTTTCCCATGACTTCCAGCTACAGCAATACTTTCATATCCTATCATCAAGCTTCCAAGCATTTCAGCTCTAGGAATTGATGTTATTGACTCTTTTTTTGCCTGAACTAATTCAGGATTTCTATTGCTTATAGCTGATGATGTAACCAATAAATCTGCTCCATTAATATTTTTAGATGAATGACCAATAAATACCCTTGCACCATGTTTTTCTAATTTCCTTAATTCAAGTGAATCTGATATGTCAGAACCTGATATTTTGTATCCCTTTTTCAGCAATACTTTGGCAATACCTATCATTCCCGCTCCACCAATTCCTACAAAATGGATATGTTTTACTTTTTTAAAAAATTTCATTTATTAAGATATTCTTCAATTTGTTTCACTATTACATTTGCTGCGTTTACATGATTTGTAGCTTCATTTTTATTCCAGTTAATATATTTTTTATCTTTAATAATTTCATTTATTTTATCAGTGAGATAACTTATATCTTCATCTTCTTCATGCAAAATACCCATACCCATATCCTCAATTTTTTTTGCATTTTTATATTGATGATTATCAATAGAATTTGGCAGAGGAATCATTAAAGCACCTTTCTTCATTGAAGTAATTTCAGACAAACTAAGCGCTCCTGCTCTTGAGACAACAAAATCTGACCATTTTATTTGTTCTTCAGGATCATTGAAAAATTCTAAAACCTCTGCATCAATATTTTTTATTTCATATTCACTTTTTACTTTTTCAAGATTATCTAACCCACATTGATGTTTTATTAACAAATGCTTCGACAATGGCTCCAATGCATGAGGTATGTTTAAGTTGATATATTTAGAACCCTGACTTCCACCAGTAATATAAACTTTGATTTTATTTTCTGATTCTTCGGTCGAATCTTTACTATAATCTCTAAAAGAGTCTCTAATTGGATTTCCTGAAAATATAGAGTTATTTATGTTATTAATCTCAAATCCTAGAAAATTTATTACAGCAAATTTTGAGAGTAACTTATTTGCTGAACCCATCACAGAGTTTTGCTCATGAGTAAAAACTGGAATGCCTTTTACGAAGCATGCTATGCCTGCTGGTACGCTAATAAAACCACCAAAGCCAATCATGGCATCTATTCTTTCTTTTTTAATTACCTTTGTTAAATAGAATATATTGGTAATGATTTGAAATAACACCTTAATCTTTATGAAAACATTTTTTCCTCTAAAGCCATCCATGTGAAGTTTATATTGCTTAGAATTTAGATCCTTATATGCATTTATTTCAATTTTGTTTCCAGTTCCAATCAAAATAATTTGATGACTATTATTTAAAAGTTTTTTGCTGACTGTTGCAGCAGGAAATACATGACCTCCAGTCTTAGCAGCAACGATTAAGAATTTCATTTAAAGAACTTTGTTTTCATTATTTATTCTCAGAACGATCCCCATTAAAGATAACATTATAATGATACTTGTTCCTCCATAGCTGATAAAAGGTAATGTAAGGCCCTTTGTAGGCAAAAGTCCAATGTTTACTGCAATATTAAAGAAGGCTTGGATTGATATTAAAAGAAACACTCCAAACACAACATATCCTTGAAATAATCTATCTTTTTTAAAAGAATCAAAAGATATAAAAATCAATCCAATCAACAAAGTCATATATAAAAAAATTAACAACATGCCTCCAATTATTCCAAGTTCCTCAACTAAAATTGCAAATATAAAGTCCGTATGAGCTTCAGGTAAAAAAAAGCTTTTTTGAAAACTATTTCCTAGGCCTAAACCAAACCACCCACCTTGTCCAATGCTTATTAAAGAATTGGACAATTGCCATCCTGCGTTTTGCACAACATCTATTGCAAAAGGATCTGTAAATGCTAAAACCCTAGCTAATCTCATTGGTGAAGAAGTTATAGCTAAATAACCTAACAAAACAATCAATAAAACTAACAAACAAATTTGGAAGAAAGATATGCCTGCATAAAAAAGAATACCAACAACTAGAAAGCAAATAATAGCTGTAGAACCAAGATCGGGTTGGCCCATCACCAGTAAAGATATTATGAATAACAAAAATAATGGTTTTAAGAAACTCCTAAGCGAGTTCAATTCTGACATTCTTCTAACAGAGTAGCCAGAAATATATAGAATTAAACTAAATTTACAAATCTCCGAGGGTTGTATATTTATTGGCCCGATTCTTATCCATCTAATGCTCCCATTCACACTTGTACCAACTTCAGGAATAAAAAGAATAATTAAAAGAACTATGCTCAACAACATAAATATCCAATCAGACCTTAAAAGAAAGTCTGATGGCAATATCAAGAAAAATATCATTGAAAATAGTCCCACTGATATAAATAACGCTTGTCTTTTAGCAAAATGAAAGGGATTAGAGGTCATATCATCAGCAATATATATGCTCGAGGAAGTTACCATTACCAAACCTATAACAAGCAATAAACCTAATGGAAAAATTACCAAAATGTCACTTCTACTAATATTCATTTATTTATTAATTGCGTGAATGTTAAAGATCTCGCCTCTCTCTTTAAAATCTTTGAAATCATCACCACTTGGATAACCTGGAGAAAAAAGTAAATTACATGTACTTTTATTAGTATGAACAAAATCAAATAATTCTTTAATATTCTTAAACAATTTCTTCTTAGGATGTTTAATGCATTTATTTATTTGATTAGAATGCTTTCCAAAAATATAAACTTCGCTTGGATCTTTAAGATGAATTTCCCTAAATTTTTCTTTTTTTGGATTTCCACAAACAATCAAAATGTATTCACTGTTAAAACATCTTTTAGCTTTTTTCATTGCGTATTTCAATGAATGATAATTTGTTGACTTTGAATCATTAATAATTTTTTCAGAAAAATACTCAAATCTATAAGGAAGATTTTTTAATTGTATTTTTTTAGCTTCTTTGCCTGTAATCCATTTAAATAGATTATATGGATCTGTTTCAAAAGAAATGCTTTTATTTGCTGCGAGAATTTTTTCTTTTGCTAGTTTATAAGCATTAAAATTCCCATGATAATCAAGATGATCTCCTTCAATATTGAGCAGAATGCCAAAATCAAGATGATTTTGATCCATCTTATCTAATTGGAAACTTGATAATTCAATTATTGAGAATTCTTTTCCGTTATTGATATAGTCCAACATGGTATTTCCAATATTGCCTATTAAATTTGAAGATTTATATTTATTAAATAATTGATGTAAATGAAATGCTGTTGTGCTCTTCCTGTTAGTTCCGGTAATACCAATTTTTATAGATCTATCTTCATTAAAAAAAAATATCAACATCTGTAAATATATTAGTATTTTGACACTTAATATTTTCAAAAATATCTTTTGATACCCCAGGACTACACAAAATTTTATCAAAGTCTTGAAAGTTATAATTAAGATTATACTCAGTAATATTTGAATCAAATATTTTAAAATCAATTTTTTTATCTTCTAAGTATCTTTCAAAAGATTTGCCCGTATCCCCATAACCATATATTAGAGATGTCACTTAACCTTACCTTAGCTTTAATGTAGATAACGCTATTAGAATTAAAACAAGTGTGATTATCCAAAATCTAACAATAATCTTAGGCTCAGCCCAACCCTTTAATTCAAAATGGTGATGAATTGGTGCCATTAAAAAAACTCTCTTGCCTCTTGTTTTAAATGAAATTACTTGAATTGCTACACTTAAAGTCTCCATTACGAATACTCCAGCCATAATTGCAAAAACTAATTCGTGTCTTAAAATAATTGCGATTATTCCTAATATAGCTCCAAGAGTTAGTGAACCAATATCTCCCATGAATATTTGAGCTGGATATGTGTTATACCATAGAAAACCAATGCCTGATCCAATTAGTGCCCCACAGAAAACTATTAACTCTCCAGATAATGGAAGATGAGGTAGATACAAATAATCTGCTATATTTTGGTTCCCCATAGCATAAGCAATTAAGCCAAGTGCTCCTCCAATCAAGACTGAGGGAAGAATTGCAAGACCGTCCAGCCCATCAGTCAAATTGACAGCATTTGAAGAGCCAACTAATACAAACACTCCAATAAAAATAAAAACAAAGGGGGACATGGGGATTATTAAATCTTTAAAAAAAGGAACAATAAACGACTGTTCAGGAATAATCTCAGCTGAATAATAAAGATATGTTATTGATATAAGAGCAAGTATGGATTGAAAAAAAATCTTTTGTTTTGAAGAAAGTCCATCGGAGCTTTTGTTTTTAATTTTAAAATAATCATCAAAAAAACCAATTATTGAAAAACCTATGGTTACTCCTAGTACAACCCAAATATATCTATTTCCAAGATCAGCCCATAAAAGAGTTGAAATTACTAAAGAAGATAATATTAGTAATCCTCCCATTGTGGGCGTACCCGTTTTTTTGAAGTGGGATTCTGGTCCATCTTTTCTAACAAACTGCTCAAATTGCATTGATTTGAGAGAATTAATGATAAGTGGGCCCATCAAAATTGAAAGCAAAAGTGCTGTTACCGTACCACCAATTGTTCTGACAGTTAGGTATCTTAGAACATCAAAACCAGGATCAACGGACACTAAAACTGTACCTAAATATTCAAACATCTATAAATCGCTCCATTTTCATACCTCTTGAACCTTTTATTAAGATAACATTATTTGACGTTATATTTTTCCTTAAATAATTTTTTAAACTGGTCTCATCATCAAAAAAAACCCCATTTTTTCCGAAGCCATCAATTGAATGTCTTGTTAAATTGCCATATGCAATCAATTTACTGATACCCTTAGATTTTGCATATTTCCCAACTTCTTTATGAAGTTTATTTTTATACCTACCTAATTCCAACATGTCTCCTAATAATAAGACAGTTTTATTGTTGTAATTACTTAATAAATCAATAGACTTTTTTGTTGAATCTGGATTTGCATTATAACTATCATCAATTAAGGTAGATCCTTTTAGCCATTTGTATTTTACCTGCCTTATATTATCCAGTTTAGATAAGCTTATTGATTTTGAAAAATCCTGTAGATTTTGACCGAGGCAATAATGCACTGCACAAGCTGAAAGAATATTTTTAACATTATGATCACCTTCTAGTGAAGATGATATTTTTATAGGTTTTTCAAGTAACCTTGAGGAGACTAAAAAACTTAATCCATTTTGTTTTATCCTTATGTCAATAGGATAAAAATCAGAATCATGCCTCATCCCAAAAGAAATTACTGTGATATCTGATCTCATTTTTTTCCATTTATTAAGATGTTTCTTATTATCATTTGGTACAACTAAAAAGCCATTTTTCCTAATATTTTTTACTATTTCAGACTTTACTTTAAAAACACCATTGATATTTTTTAGGGATTCTAAATGTGAATTTCCTATATTTGTTATCAATCCAACATTAGGTTGTAAGATTTTACTAAGATAATCAATATCTTTTAATTTAGAGGCACCGATTTCAAATATTAAATTCTTTGATTTAGANGAAGCATNCATCAAGCTNANAGGCATACCNATTTCGTTATTAAAATTTTTTAAAGTTTTTGAGTTATTCTTTAGGGTTTTANCAANTATATTTGTTGTNGTNGTTTTTCCNTTGCTNCCAGTAATCGCAATTACNTTNCCNNCATAATCTTTNATNATNTTNTNNGATATTGTTTTNAGTGCTTTTATCGAATCATTCACCCATATAATTCTTTTATNNTTATTNTTTTTAAAACGTTTATTNTCAGCAATAATAATNTTNGAACCTTTTGANAGTGCNTCATCAACAAAATNATTTCCATCAAAATTTTCNCCNTTTATAGCTATAAATAATGAATTNTTTTTTAATNATCTNGTATCAGTTGAAATTGATTTTATTNNTGCATTAAATTTTATTTTCTTATTAAGAAATTTTGCTAAATCTGANGTATTAGTTATAAATTTCATCAACTACCTCANGATCACTAAAATGATAAATTTTTCCATCAATTTCTTGAGTTTGTTCATGTCCNTTACCAAGNATTAACAAACAACTATTTTTATCCAAAAATTTATTTGCATTNATTATTGCCTCTTTTCTATCTTCTATGATTGTTATATCTCCTTCATTATTCCCCTTCAAGGCATCTTTTATAATATTTTCAAATCTCTCACTCCTGGAATTGTCTGATGTTAAAAAAATTTTAGACGAATTATCTAAAGCAATTTGTAACATCTTTGCTCGTTTAGATTTGTCTCTATCNCCTCCAAAACCAAAAACTAAAATTAAATTATCGAAATATTTTTTGATAGAACGTAATAGCACTTCAAATGAATGAGAATCATGAGCATAATCTATGATTATATTTTTAGAAATATTATTAATAACTTCAGTTCTGCCTTTTGGTAACTCAATAAAAGATAGGTCATTAACATACTTATCAGAGAATTCATCAAATCCTATTGAAGAAATAGCAAATACAAGATTNGTGATATTAAACTCTGGGAAAAGAGCACATTTGAATTTATATTTCTTATTTTTATGTATTTCTTGTCCGCTTGGTGGATTATTAAGAAATATTTTAAATTCACATTTTTTAAAATTAGCTTTTGTAATCTTGTAATAAATATCAGAAAAATTATTTTTACTACTTATAAATGTCAACTTTGTTTCGTTTAAAAAATCATNGTCTTTTACAAAATTATTAGATTCGTCAATAACAAGTTTTATTNGCGAATTCATTTTAAAAATACTGAACTTTGATTCTCTGTAAGAAAAAATATCCTTATGGTAATCCAAATGATCTTCACCAATATTTAATATTGATGCAGAATTCAGACATTGAATTCCATCAAGCCTATTTTGATCAAGCGCATGAGATGATACCTCCAGACATATACTCATAGAGTCTAAACCANAATTCAGTGAACTAATTATTTCGTATAATTCAAATATATCTGGTGTTGTTTTATTTGAAAATTTTGTTTGGATTTTTTCATCATTATGTTTTATACCGAGGGTACCTACATATAAAGATTCATAATCCATATTTCGAAGTAATTGATGACAAATGTAGGCAGTTGACGACTTGCCATTTGTGCCTGTAAATGTGAAAAAATTATTACTATTAATATCAATTGAATAAAAGGAATCTAAAAATTTAGTGATATTTTTTTTAAGGTCTTTTGAGTAAATTATCTTTTCATAATTTTTTACAAACAAAGGATCATCGTGAACAACTAACGATGCTCCATTCTTAATGGCATCTTNAGCATACTTGCTTCCATGAACTTTAGTTCCTTGAAATCCAAAAAAAATTGAATCCTTTATTACCTTCTTTGATGAATTGGTTACAGCTTTAATTTTAGTATTTTCAGGAATTTTTATACCTAATATTTCTTCATATTCACTCATCTTCAAAATATCCTAAGTGATTTAAAGTATTTTCAGCAATTTTTGCAAAAACAGGAGCTGCTACTGCACCTCCTGTATATGAGTTTAACCCTGGATCATCTATAGATACGAATATTGTTAGAGATTGTTTATTTAAGGGTGTTATTCCTACAAATGAAGCTCTATATAAATCTTCAGCGTAACCTGATCCAGCTTTAATTTGATGAGCAGTCCCAGTCTTACCTCCTTGAGAAAATCCATTTACATTTGCAGCTTTTCCTGTTCCGTCTATGGTTACCATTTCTAGAGCTTTTAAAATATTTGAGGCAGTTAATTGAGAAATAACTCTTCTTGAATGAACTTCTGCATCTTTAAGTAGCTTAAAATCTTTAAAAATTCCGTTATTTGCAAAAACTGAATAAGCTGATGCTAATTGAAAAGGACTGACAGTTAAGCCATAACCATATCCTAAACTTGCAAGTTCTTTATCAATAATTTTATCTTTGATGCTCATATAACCAAATGCTGATGAGGGAAAGTTAATTGAAATTGGTTTTGTAAAACCAAATTCAAAGAAATTCGATTTTAGATCATTGTATCCAAGCTCAAGAGCAATTTTAGAGGCTCCAATTTGACTAGAATATGANATTATTTCTGCTGGAGTTAATTTCTCATATTGCTTTGAATCGACAATAATTTTATCGTTAAGATTTAGTCTTTTAGGAATATCTATATATTGATCTATATTAACAATATTTTCTTCAAGGGCTTTAGATAAAACAATAGGTTTCAAAACAGAACCTAACTCATATGCATCTACCAAAGCTCTATTTTTTTGTATTTTTCTTTGAGGATGATTTGGATTATATGATGGATAGCTAGCCATCGCCAAAATCTCCCCATCTAGATTATTTAAAATAATTGCTGTTCCAGATTTCGCATTATTACTTCTTATGGCCTCAGCTAAGAACTTATAAGCATAAAACTGCAAGGTACTATCAATAGTTAAATATATATCGCTTCCTTGAATTGTCCTGGACACCTCAATTGGCTTTGAAATTATTTCTTGCTTGGCGTTTTTGAAAAATTTTTGTCGTCCCTTTTTACCAGATAAAACTGTGTCATAACTTTTTTCTAAACCTTCTTGAGCCCCATCTTTTCCATAAAAACCAATTAGGGGCGCAATTTGATCGCCCAAAGGATAATGTCTGCTATGACGAACTTCGACCTCAATATTTTTAAATCTTGAGTTTCTAATTTCTACCAACATTTCATTTGGAATATTCTTCTTTAAAAGTGTTTTTTTATTGAAAGCGTCAATCTTTGGATCAATATCCAGTTCGATCTTTTCTGAAATGTTAAGTAACTGATATTTTGTAAATCCTTTTAAAGCATAAAGATCATAATTAATAACTGACACCGCTAATGGGAAGTTATTTCTATCATATATAGTTCCTCTTACCGGAACGACATCTTTATATTTAACATATCTTTTATTGCCTTCGTTCTGAAGAAAATTACTTTCAAAAAATTGTATTGAAAATATCTTTAAAATAATTGTTACCAAACATGCAAGAATTACAGCAGCTATAATTACAAATCTCCAATTCATATAATTAAGTTTATTATTCATATTTAACTTTTTTAGGTCTTTTTTTGATCATTCTTAAATCTTCTTTAGCAATTTTTTCAATATTAGCTGGGGAGTTTTCTATATGGAATTGTGTTGTTAGTTTAAGATTATGATCTTTAAGATTTTCAAACTCAACTTTTAAATTCTCATTATTGTTGTAAAGAGTGCTTATTTCCCAGGATAATTTTATTTTTTGAATACTTAGAATAAAGACTAGAACTAATAAAAATAAGTATTGGAATATCATTTTCATTTTAATTATATCTTTTGAAAAACCCTCATTATTGCACTTCTTGATCTTGGATTAATATTAATTTCATCTTTAGATGCTCTAACTTTTTTTGCAACACATACAAATTTCTTTTCTTGCTGATTATTTAAAGGAATATCCTTTGGGAAAGAAACAAGGGATGGTTTAAAAAAATTTTTAATTATATTATCTTCTAATGAGTGAAAAGCTATTGTTACTATAAAACCACCCTGCTTTAAAATTTTTTCTGCTGCCTTCAAAGACTCTTTTAATTCTTCAAGCTCATTATTTAAAAAAATACGGAATGCTTGAAAAGATTTAGTTGCTGGATGAATTTTTTTAAATTTCTCAGGGTACGTATCTCTAATGATATTTGAAAGTTGGGTTGTGGTAATTATCTTATTTTTCATTTTGCTTTTAAAAATTGCTTTACTAATTAATTTTGCATGTTTTTCATCTCCGTAATTGTAAATAATTTCTTTAATTTGTTCCTCCGAGGCATTCTGTAGCCACTCTGAAAGAGGAAAACCTTGTTTGTTGTCAAAACGCATATCAAGTGGGCCATCTTTATTTAGACTAAAGCCTCTCTCAGCTTGGTCAAGGTGAGTTGAGCATGTACCAAGATCATACAAAATACCATCAATACTTTGCCTATCAAAATACTTATCAAGATTTTTGAACGAATCATTTATAATTTTAAAATTCTTTTCTTTAAATTTTGATGCGTATTTATATGCATCAGGATCTTTATCCATACTTGTTAGAGACCCTTTTTTTGATAATTTTTTTAAGATTAGCTTAGAATGTCCGCCTCTTCCAAAAGTACAATCAATATAATTACCGTTTAAATCTTTTAATAGAAAATCAACAGATTCTTCCAGTAAAACTGGAAAGTGAAGCATTTTAGTCTACTTGTTTTCTCATAAAAGTCGGCACATCAAGGAAGTCAATTTCCTCTGCAGACGACGTGCCAACTTTTTGACTAGTTTTATCTTTATCTAACCCAACAGGATTAAGTTTTATTGAAGGTTCATTATCAATTACAAGCGATGGTGCTCTTTGATCAACACCTGTTGCTACAATTGTTACTTTAATTTCATCTTTATAGTTTTTATCAAATACAAGACCATAAATGATATTTGCATCTTCACTCACAATATCATCAATAATATCTGCTACCTCAGCTTGATCTCTAAGTGTGGGTTCTTTCCCAGTAATATTAACTAGGACACCTCTTGCATTTTTGAGGTTTATATCATCAAGTAATTCGCTTTTTACAGCCATATTAGCTGCTGATTCAGCTCTATTTTTTCCACTGGCTATCCCAGTTCCCATCATTGCGATACCTTTTTCGGACATTACTGCTTTAACGTCAGCAAAGTCAACATTTACATGTCCTCTTTGCATAATAATATCTGAAATACCTTGAACAGCTCCTTTTAATACATCATCAGATTTGGCAAATGCATCTTGCATAGGAGTATCTAATCCCATTACTTCAAAAAGTTTTTCGTTTGGAATGGTAACAAGGCTATCAACTTCTTCGACTAAAGATGCCAAACCTTTTTCAGCAGCAGACATTCTATTTTTTCCTTCAAATCTAAAAGGTTTTGTAACAACTGCTACAGTTAATGCCCCTAACTCTTTTGCAATTGATGCTATTACAGGTGCTGCTCCCGTTCCAGTTCCACCACCCATTCCAGCAGTAATGAAAACCATATCTGCACCAGATAACAACTCTTCAATTGCCATTCTGTCACTTTCAGCAGCTCTTCTACCAATATCTGGATCTGCTCCAGCACCTAATCCTTTTGTTAGGCCATTACCAAGTTTTAATGTAATTGCACTTTTAAGAGATTTTAGAGCTTGGGTATCAGTATTTGCACAAATAAAATCCACCCCCTCAATATCATGATTGATCATATGAAGTACTGCATTTCCTCCACCTCCACCTACTCCTACGACTTTTATTTTTGCGTTTTCCTGTTTAGTTTCAACTACCTCAAAATTCATCATATTCCCCTTTTTAGAATGACATTTCTTTAATACTTTCAGGTAGTACTACATCAAGAATCTCTGTTGAAAGAGAGCCTCCCGTTTGTCGCATTTCCCAATTTTTGATATTCCAAATTTCAAATTTATTTCCCATCCCAACTAGAGCGATTTGTTTCTGTTCTTTAATTTCCGCATAGTTTTGGAGATCTATAGGTATTCTTAAAAGCATTCTGCCCTCGATATCAATTTCTGTTTGATAGGCGTTTCCAAGTATTGTCCATTGCAAATTTCTAACTACAGGATCTAAGCCTTGAAGAGATTGTAGTTTTGATGAAATTCTTTGCCATTCCGACTGAGAATACAGCTTTAAAGATGGATATTGTGGATCTTTAGTAATAATTATTACATTTTGATTTTGTGTTTTAAAATCAATTCTATATCTCGCAGGAATAGCTATTCTACCTTTACTATCTATTGATGGCGTATTAAATCCAAACATCATCAAAATATAAAGACTTTTTACACACTTTGCAACACTTTTACACACTTTTTCACACTTATGCGCAAAAAATATATTCTAGAGTGAAGTTGAGTTGGTTTATAAGCCGGATTCTGTTAAAGATGATCATCTATCTTGATATTGTGTTGCCACAATATTCTAGCAACCTACCCAAATCTAAAGCGAGCAACTTTGTAAGATTTCTATTTGGTTTTGCTTCGGGCTGGAGTTTGCAATGCCTTAAATGTTACCACTTAAGCGGTAAGCTCTTACCTTACCTTTTCACCCTTACCAAAAATGGCGGTATATTTTCTGTTGCACTAGCCGTAAGTTCACACTTCCCAGGCGTTACCTGGAGCCTTGCTCTACGAAGTCCGGACTTTCCTCTAAAAAAATTAGCGATCATCCAACCAACTCAAAAGCTATTATAATGATTTATTATGTTTGTATAAGCTTTTTATACACATCTCTTTTATTTTCTCCTGTTACTGCTGAGATAAGTTTTGCAGATTCAGATGCAGAAAGTTTTGTAAGAAATTCTTTCTTTATTTTTGAATTAATTTTTGGAGCAGTTATTTTTTTACTTGTACCCTCGATAACAATTACTATTTCTCCCTTTAAATTAATTTGATTTTCTTCAACAAATTTAAAAATTTCTGAAGCTTTTCCCCTAATTACATTTTCGTGAATCTTAGTCATTTCTTTACATATTGAAACTTTTCTATCAGAATTTAAATAATCTGCTAAATTTTTCAAAGTATCATAAATTCTATTTGAAGACTCAAAAATAATTGAAGTTTTTGTCTCCTCATCAAGATCTTCAAAAAACTTTTTTTTATCTTGAATTTTCCTAGGTACAAAACCATAAAAAGCAAATCTATTTGAAGGAAGACCAGACATTACCATGGCGCTAATTACTGATGATGGTCCAGGAATTAAAGTATATTTTATATTCTCTTCAATGCATTTTGTAATAAGCTTATAACCCGGATCAGATATTGATGGAGTACCTGCATCTGAAACGATAGAAATTACTTTACTATTTTTTGCTTGCTTTAAAATATTTAGCATTACTTTTTGTTCATTATGTTCGTGAAAGCTTTTACATGAAATTTTTACATTTATAAAGTCTAGTAATTTTTTTACATTTCTTGTGTCTTCTGCATATAAATAATCAGAACTTTTAATAACATCAATAGCTCTAAGTGATATATCATTTAAATTACCTATAGGGGTTGAAACAAAATTTAACATTTTAAGAACATGACTGTATGAGAATAAGCTTAACATTTATTATAACTGGTCTGCTGTTTTTTATGACATCTTGCACAGTCACTTCAAGCAAAGAAGTCTCAAAAATAAAAATTGAGCTAAGCATACAAACAAATCAAGAAAATAAGGAAAAAATTATTGAATTGCTTCTTAAAGATCAAACTAAATTTTTAGTAAATTTTGATGAGCAAAATTCTTATAACTTAGAAGATGACGTACTTAGTTCAAATTTGAAATATTTTTGTAGAAGCTTGCTTGAAGATGAAAGAAGAGTTATCGAGAATGCTATCTTTAAGGATAAAAAGAGTGAAGATAAAAAAGTCTTAATAGTGTATTCAAAAAAATATGAAGATATTGCGTCTGAGCTAAGAAATAAATACCCTTATCAGATTTACTTTGCAATAAATATGAGCAATTACGAAAAACAAATAAAAGATATATTAAATGTTGATATGAGTCTTAACAGAAATAATAGATTATCAAAATTAGATAAAAGTATTCAAATATTGCACACACCTAGGATTAGAAATGACATCATTGGTATTTATTTTTTAACAGACTATGATGCTGGTAAAACAATTGTGCCAATATTTAAAAGCTATACATTAGATACAAAATTTTATTCTTCTACCGAAATTTTTCATGACGCTAGTAACTTTAAAAAATTAGTTGATTTTGAAAATACCTTAGTACCCATCACAAATAAAATGTTAGGAGAAATATATGATAAAAATAGAATATCTATAAAAAGTGAAATAGAAACTATTTTAATAAAAGATCTTCTTATGATTGAGAAGATTCATCAAAATAATTTATTTAGAGACGAAATAATACCATTAACAGGAAACTTAAAAATAAAAAGGAATGGCTGTTTAAATAGAGATCTAGGTCTTTGGAAGGTGTCAACTGTAAATATTAAAAATCAGATTTAAGATCTCTTTCAAGAGAAGAAAGGCTATCTAAAAATCCAGGCCTCTCAAAAACAGAATTTTGATAATCTATCAAAGGTTTCAAATGTCTGTTGATTGGCAATTTTATGCCTAAGGATGGCAAGCGCCACAAAATAGGAGCAAAAAAACAGTCAACTAACGTGAAATCCTCATTCATAAAGAATTTGAACTCTTTAAATGTTGGTGCGATAGAGGATATTTCATGTAAGAGCTCCTCTCTAATTTTCATCAATTCTTTTTCAGATTTTTTTCCCTCAATTAACGCGTCAATCATTGGACACCATTCTCTATCAATTCTCAGCATCAGAGTTCTACAATTTGCTCTTGCCACAGGATAAACTGGCAATAGAGGTGGGTGAGGAAATCTTTCATCCAAATATTCCATTATTACGCTTGGGTCATGAAGTGCTAAATCTCTGTCAACTAGAATAGGTAGTTTGAAATATGGACTTATAGAAAGAATTTCGTCTGGCGTTTCATCTGATTTTGACTCAATTATTTCTGCAGATATATCTTTTTCTGCAAGAACTATTCTTACTCTTTGACTATAATGATCGTCTCTATCTGAATACAAAATCATATTATCCCCTTTTAGCTATTATAGTCTTTATGAAACTCTCTATACAGCAGCAAAGACAAAGCTGTAAAAATTAAAAAATAGAATACAACATACCAGCCAATTCTTTCTCTTGTTGCTTTAATAGGTTCTCCGACATACACCAAAAAATTTGTTAAATCATAGATTAAATTATCGAACTCTTTTTTTGAAAGTTCGCCAGTTCCTTCCTCAACTTCAAGAAACCCGCATTTTTCTTTATATACTGTATCACCATTATTATCTCTTTGCTCTCCACCATTACTAGCGATTATTGGTATATCTTTACAGACTAATTTTTGATTGCCCTGAAGTGTTAACAAAACATTAGGCATTGCTGTACCCGGATAAACTAAATTATTGACCCCATACTGTTTTGATGAATCTTCGTAGTAAGCTCTTAGATATGAATATATCCAATCATCACCTTTATATCTCGAAACAAGAGTAAGATCTGGAGGCATTACCCCAAACCAATCCGCCGATTCACTTGGCATTGCCCCAACCATTAAATCACCAGGCTTAATTGAATTATCAAACACCAAGTTTTCAAAGAAAATATCTTCAGGAATTTGTAAATCTTTTGCAACTCTTCCCCATCTCGAATATTTCAATGAATGGCATCCATAACAATAATTGATGTATGTTGAAGCACCTCTTTGGAGTGATTCAATATCATTTAGAGAATATTTAAACTTATCACACTCTCCATAATCTTTGCATGGACCGCCTTCAGCAGCTTGAATTGCTGAAAAGAAAAATAATAAAAATATCAAGTAATTAATTTTTAAAATTAATTTTTGCTGCATCATAATCTTTTTGGAACTTCGAGAGTATTCTCATATTTTGTATATATTGGCATTAATAGAAAATAAGAGAAATATATTATTGTACAAACAACACTCATAGTTTTTCTTATTTCTGTAACTCCAACTGTGCCAAGGTACCCCAATGTAAGAAAACTAACCCCAAATAAAGTTATAGCTATTTTGCTGTATATCCCTTTATATCTTATCGATGCAACTTTACTCTTATCTAACCAAGGGACGACAAAAAATATAGCAACTGCAGCTGCCATTACAATAAGGCCGCCCAATGGATCTGGTATAGCTCTTAACATAGTATAAAAAGGCGCATAATACCAAACGGGAGCAATATGGTCTGGTGTAACTAATGGATTAGCTTCCTGGAAGTTTGCCATTTCTATGAAGTATCCTCCACCTTCTGGAAAAAAGAACATGATGATTGAAAAAACCGTCATAAAGACACCAATTGCAACCAGAGCATTTAAAACTTTATAAGGAAAAAATGGAACACTATCAAGAGGAACGCCATCATCATCAAGATATTCTTCAATATCTACTCCTTCAGGATTACCTGCTCCTACCTCATGTAATGCAACTAAATGAAGAAATACTAATGCAATTAATACCAAAGGAAGTGCAACAACATGTAAAGCAAAAAATCTTGAAACAGTAATTCCCGAAATGTAATAATCTCCTCTAACCCATAATTCTAATGACTCACCTATGTAAGGGATAGCTCCAAAAAGAGAAATAATTACTTGTGCTCCCCAATATGACATTTGACCATAAGGTAGTACATATCCAAGGAAGCCTTCTGCCATCATGGCTAAATATATTGTGCATCCAAATATCCAAACTAATTCTTTTGGTTTTTGATAAGATCCATAAAGCAGGCCTCTAAACATATGAAGATAAACAACGGCAAAAAATAGTGATGCTCCTGTTGTATGCATGTATCTAATAACCCAGCCGTAATCAACATCTCTCATGATGTATTCAATTGAAGAAAATGCCTGCTCTTCCGTATTTGAATATGGCATTATTAGCCATATACCAGTCACAATCTGGATTATCAGAGTTACAGCTGCTAAAGCACCAAATAAATACCAAAAATTAACTTTTGACGGAACAGGGTGTTTTGACAGATGTCTTTCAAAGGTGTTGGCTATTGGAAGACGCGTATTCACCCAGGTAAATAATTTTCCAGCTATTTCACTCATTTTATAACTCCTTATCCTCTCCAATTGTTAAAATACTGCCCTCAAACATGTGAGGAGGTACGATTAAATTAGTTGGTGCAGGAACACCTTTAAAAACTCTTCCAACTAAGTCGAACATTGATCCATGACATGGACAAAAAAACCCACCTTTCCATGTTGCATCCCAAGGCTTCGGTTCAATCTCTGGGAAATATTTTGGGGCACAGCCTAGATGGGTGCATACACCAGAAAATACAGAATACTCTGGACTTTTTGATCTAGAAGCATTTAATCCTCTGTAAGGTTCTTCAATATTATCAGAGTTAGGATCAGCTAATTTGGATACAGAAAGATCTAAGCTTTTAAGGCTATTGTCTGTATGTCTCACGATAAAGACTGGCTGCTTTCTCCAAGAAACTTGTATTTGTTGACCATATTGCATTTTTGATACATCTAATTTTACAGATGCTCCAGCAGCTTTTGCTTTAGCACTTGGATTCCAAGCGGCTATAAAAGGAGTTGCTGCAAAGGGCAAACCTGACAATCCAACAGCACTTGTTAAGCCGATTAACACTTTTCTTCTAGTTTTATCTTTATTTTGCATTTAGGGTGTGCACTACTAAAAATCATAAATATTATAGCATATTTATGTAATATAAAATCTAGTTATAATCTAAAATAAGTATATTTATATGTCGTTTATGCTATCTTTTTGAAAATTGTTTACTTTTTCTAGCTTTAACCAGTCCTGGCTTTTTTCTTTCAACTTTTCTAGGATCTCTAGTAAGTAATCCTGCCTTTTTCAATTGCGGTCTAAGATCTTCGTCATAAGAAATCAAAGCTCTAGAGATTCCATGCCTAATTGCGCCTGCTTGACCAAAACTACCACCACCACTAACCTTAATTCTTAGATCAATTTTTTCTGAAAGATCAACTAGTTCTAGTGGTTGCATAACTAACATCTGAGCTACCTTTCTTCCAAAGTACTCATCTAGCTTCCTGTCATTTACAGAAATATTTCCCTTACCTTTTTTTAAATAAACTCTAGCTGAGGATGTTTTTCTCCTTCCAGTAGCATAATAAATTTCAGCTGCCATTAGCTAGGATTCCATTCAATTGGTTTTTGAGACTCATGTTCGTGTTCGGGCCCTTTGAAAATTTTTAGTTTTTTTATAATTGATTTACCAAGTTTATTTTTAGGTAACATTCCTTTGACAGCGTTTTCAATAATTTTCTCAGGGTTATTTTTGTTTAGCTCTTTGAAAGTTTTGGTTTTTAAACCCCCAGGATATAAAGAATGTTTATAATATTTTTTTTTGTCATATTTTGCACCAGTAACCTTTATTAACTCAGCGTTAACAACAATTACATAGTCGCCTCCGTCAGTGTGAGGCGTGAATGTTGGTTTATCTTTTCCACGAATCCTATCAGCAATTTTTGTTGCAACTCTTCCAAGAACCTTATCCTTCGCATCTAACAAAAACCAGCTTCTTTCAACTTCTTCTTTCTTTAATGTATATGTTTTCATAATCGTTTAATTCGAAGGTCGAATATTAATGTTTAGAGAGAAATATAGCAATATATATATTCATTTTTATTTTAACTATTACTTTAACTATTCAAGTCAAAAAATATTCCTCAGTTTGCATTTCCCTGAGCCTACTTTGACATCTTACCCACAAATTATTTATTTTAGAGCCACTATAGATATTATTAATTTCAACATTATTAAAGAAAAATTTAACCTTTGATTTATTGACATAAGTAATGTCAATAAAAGATATAAATCTTCTAATCATATCAATATGATCATCATTGGAAGCTGTGATATTGCTGACAAATATCCAATCAAATTTGTTGGAAATATATTTAAAATCTTTAGAATTTGTTGCTTGTTTAAAAAAAATATTATATTCAATCCATAGAATATTTTTTAATACTAATTTACAGCTAAATTTTCTTCCATTAATTATCAGCATATTTGATCCGGAACTTTCTATTCCAAAATTTTTAGAGATAAATTTCGATATTCTGTCATTAGAAAAATTTTCATTACCTGGGTTATCAACTAATTGAATAATATTTCTTGTTCTATAGTCGATCTCACCAATCAATTCAAATATACTAATATTTTTCAAAAAAATATCTATGGAATCTAGAAATTTCTTTCTTTGAAGTCCATCTTTGTATAAATCCATTGGGTGTGCATTTGACGTTATTATCACTTTTGTACCTTTTTTTGTTATCCTTTTAAGAAGTTCTCCAATAATCATTGCGTCTGCAACGTCTTCGACTTGAAATTCATCAATAAAGATTATTTTTTTATTATTTGTAAGTGATTTACATACAATTTGTAAGGGATCTTTTTTTCCAGAATGTTTATTAAGTTCATCATGGATAAAATTCATAAAATCAATATAGTGAAAACTTTTATAGTCGTGCAGTTTGAGCTGATTTAAATATGACTTGACGATAAATGTTTTACCTCTTCCTACGTCACCCCATATGTAAAGTCCCAAGTTTTTATTTTTCAGAAAAAAAATTTTATGAGGTTTTATTTCACACAATGAGTTAATAAGATTTATTTGATTAAAATCTGGGTTTGTGCCTTGGTTTTTTAGATTATCGATGATACTTTTAGCTAGAGGCATTATGAAATCTTTTCAAATTAATTTTATAAATTATTTTTTAGTTATATTACTAACATTTGCTATGACATGGTACTTTTTATCTGTTGATAAAAACAAGTTAGTGTCTGCCTCTGAAAAATCTATACCCTCTGTGGTTAGTATATCCTCAAATAATAATATAATTTCAAATAATAGAAATGGTTTAGGGTCAGGTGTTATTTTTTCAGAGGATGGATATATAGTCACAAATTTACATATTATTACTGGCGAAAAAATTATTGTAAAACTTCATGATGGTAAAACTTTTCCTGCAAATATTATTGGCATCGACAAAAATACTGACATTGCTGTTTTGAAAATATTACCAGATGATGATCTCAAGCCAATAGTTTTTTCAGATTCGGATGAATTAAAAGTTGGTGATAACGTTTTAGCAATTGGAAATCCATATGGAATTGGTATTTCTGTTTCAAATGGAATAATTAGTGCAACGGGAAGAGATTACGGCAATCCCTATCTTCAATTAATTCAAACAGACGCAGCTATAAATCCAGGTAACTCTGGAGGAGCACTTATAAATGAAAATGGCAATCTTATAGGTATTAATTCAAAAATATTTTCAAGAACTGGTGCATATCAAGGTATTGGATTTGCAATACCATCTAATTTAGTCGTCCAGATCTCAACACAACTAATAAGATATGGAAAAGTGAAGAGTCTTTGGATAGGTAATTTTAGAGTTGCAAAAGTAAGGATAAATAAAGATGATAATTTAATTATTGGTTTAAAAATTATTGAAATGCAAGATAAAGGCCCTTTGTTTGAAAAAGGCGTTAGAGTCAATGACATTATTGTTAAAATAAATAATAAAAATGCTAGTTGGAGCAACCTAATTAATTCTCTCAAATTTGCAACTTTGGGCGAAGAGCTAAGTATTGATGTTATTAACCAAAAAAATAAAATAGTAAAAGTTGAATTCGATTCTGAAATATTAGATTCTAACTAGGCAGCCTGACAATATCTGCTCCCAAATAGTTCAATTTTTCTTCTATACGTTCATACCCCCTATCGATGTGATAAATTCTGTCAACAACTGTCTCACCTTTTGCACACAAACCAGCAAGTATTAAACTTGCCGAAGCTCTTAAATCAGTTGCCATAACTTCAGCACCATATAAATTTCTTACACCTTTAATAATTGCGCGATTCCCTTCAACAGCAATATTGCAACCCATTCTATTAAGCTCAAGAATATGCATAAACCTATTTTCAAAAACTGTTTCATAGATATTTGCAGTTCCACTTGAAATAGCGTTTATTACAGAAAATTGTGCTTGCATGTCTGTAGGGAATTCTGGGAAAGGTGCAGTAGTAATATCTACTGGATTAGGAACATCTTTTTTCATGTTAATTGATATTGAATCAATACCTAAATTAATTTCTGCACCTGTGCTATTTAATTTTTCAATAACCTTCATTAAACGGTTTGGATTAATTCCTTCAATAGTGATTTCACCTTTTGTTACTGCTGCAGCGGCGAGATATGTGCCTGCTTCTATCCTATCAGCTGGTATTTCATATTTTGTTCCATTTAGACTCTCTACGCCAGTAATTGTAATTTGATCTGAACCAGCACCATCAATCTTTGCACCCATAGAATTTAACATTTCTGCTAAATCTATTATTTCTGGTTCTTTGGCAACATTTGTTAGAGTTGTCTTTCCTGCTGCGAGTGTTGCAGCCATCATTATGTTTTCTGTCCCAGTAACAGTGATACCATCAAATTTTATGTTGGCTCCTTTCAGTCTGGAAGCAGATGCCTCTATGTAACCATTTTTTAAAACTATTTCAGCACCCATCTGCTTTAATGAATCTAAATGATAATTTACAGGACGAGATCCAATTGCACATCCTCCTGGCAAAGCAATTCTTGCTTTCCCATACTTTGCAACCAAAGGACCAAGAACTAATATTGATGCTCTCATCGTCTTAACAAGTTCATATCTTGCTTCAATATCTTGAAGATTTTTTGAGGTAATAGTGAAATCCATATTTTCATTTAATATTATGTCTGCTCCCATAGAACCTAAAAGTTCAAACATAGTTGTGATATCTTGGAGATAAGGCAGATTTTTAAGTATAACTTCTTCCTCGCATAAAATTGTCGATGCAATCATTGGCAAAGCTGCATTTTTTGCACCTGAACATTCTATTCTTCCTGAAAGAGGATTACCTCCTTTAATTAAAAGCTTCTCCATTTAGGTTGATTTTGTCTCAAGACTTAAAGCATGAAGTTCGCCTGATTTAAAATGGCTTTCAAGGAGTTTCATAACTGTTTTATGTTGCTCTAATAGAGGCATATCCTTAAATAATTTAGACGAAACGATCAATTTCAAATTACATAAATCACCATCAAAAATACATTTAGCATCAGGTACATTTTCAATAATTATATTATTAATCAGTTCTTTCATTTTATGAGATACCTGCATCTCCAGCGTCAGATATCCAGTTTGATAAAGTTGCTTCGATATCATCATTATGAGAAACAGCTAAAGCTTGGAATTGATTGCGAAAAGTCAAACCTAAGTTTACTCCATTTATTATGATGTTAACTATTTTCCAATCTTTGTCATTCTTTCTCAGTTTATATGAAATTGGATACTTACTATTTCCGGTATCAAGCACTTGTTTAACTTCAACATTTTTCAATTCAGAGTTTGAATAACCATCATTAAATTCTGTTCTAATTTTGGAATCCCCCCACTGTGCAAGTGTTTCTGCATATGTATCTAGTAAGGAATCTTTGAATATTTCAACAAATTCTTCTCTCTGCTCTTTTGTTGCTAGTAAATAGTATTTTCGCCCCATTACACTTGCAGCAACTCGTTTAAAATCAATCATCGGTTCAAATATATCTTTAATTTTTTGTTCATATTGTGTTCTGTCAGTTTCAAATAAATCTGATTGCTCTGTGAGTACCTTAACCATTCTTTGAGCATTAGAATCTATAAAATTGTATGGATTGCTTTTAATAGCATCTTTTGAATCCTTTATTTCTAACATCGGATCTGCTAACAAAGAACTTGCTGTAACTATAAAAAGAAATAAATAATTTTTATGTATATGCAACATTGGTCTATTATAACATTAGGGTTAAGATAAATTTTTTAATTTAATATGAAAAAATATAACTATATTGCTTCTGCAAGAAGAACTTTAAAAATTGAATCTGATTCAATAAAGTCCATATCTAATCAATTGGGTAAATCATTTGAAGATCTTTGCGATAAGGTAAAAGATTGTGATGGCAAATTTGTCATAATGGGAGTTGGTAAATCGGGCCACATTGCACAAAAAATATCTGCAACTTTATCCAGCACTGGTACTCCATCTTTATTTATACATCCTACAGAGGCTGCTCATGGAGATATGGGATTAATTAGTCAAAAAGATATTGTGTTACTAATATCTAATTCAGGGGAAACAGATGAGGTTATTAATATACTTTCATCCCTTAAAAGACATGCCAAAGAAATAGTTTCATTGACAAGTAATAACCGATCTTCAATTGCAAAATCTTCTGATATTAAGATTCAACTTAAATCTAAGAAGGAAGCCTGTCCACTTGATTTAGCTCCTACATCTTCTACTACAAACGCCCTAGCTTTTGGTGACGCTTTGGCAATAGCTCTTCTTGAAGCAAAAGGTTTTACAAAGAAAGATTTTGCCTCATCCCACCCAGCTGGAAAATTAGGTAAAAAGCTTATAACTCAAGTTCAGGATTTAATGCATGTTGGTAGCAAAGTTCCAAAAGTTAATCCCAATACTTTTTTAGATAAAGCATTAATCGAGGTTACAAAAAAAAAATCTTGGTATTACTTTAATTACTGAAAAATCGAAAATAATTGGTATTTTCACTGATGGTGATTTGAGGAGATGTATAAATAATAAAATTAATATACAAACAACAAAAATTAAAGATGTAATGACAAAGAGCTTCAAAACTATTAATAGGAGCGCCCTAGCTGTAGATGCAGCAAAAATTATGGAAAAAAATAAAATATTCACGCTTGTTGTCATGGAAAAAGGGAAATATACAGGAATCATATCGATGCACGATTTAATTGATGCAAGGATTCTATAATTGAAAAATATAAATATCTTAGGGATTCTTTTTTTTGTTACAACATCCATAATAATTGCTGAGGACTTAAATCATATAAAAATAAAGTCTGATAAAGTTGAGTTTAAAATTGATGCTAATAAAATTAATTTTTTAAATAATGTTTTTATCGATTCAAAGCACATAAGCATAAGTGCTAGTTCAGCAATTTATGATGATAAAATTCAAGTTGTCACTATGTATGGTTCTCCGAGTAAAATTACATCAAATAAAGATAATGATTTTTTTTATGGAATGGCAGACAAAATACTTTTTTTTAAAAACGAAAGAATTCACTTAATCGGAAATGCAACTATGAAATATAATGGTATATCAATTTCATCTAATCTGATTATTTTTAATCCAATAACTGGCAACGTTTCATCTGAATAAAACAAAATGTTAGAAGTATGTGAAATAGTTAAGATAATAAATGATAAAAAAATTGTTTCAAATGTTTCTTTTAAAATAAATTATGGAGAGGTTTTTGGTCTTCTTGGTCCGAATGGAGCCGGAAAGACTTCTATATTCTATATTATTGCCGGTTTAACTAAGTCTAATAATGGTCAGATAATTTTTGGGGACAGGAACATATCTAGTTTGCCAATGCATTTAAGATCTAATCTTGGTATAAAATACTTGCCTCAAGAACCATCAATTTTTCAAAACCTTACAGTTTATGAAAATCTTTATGGTCTTGCTGAGCTATCTTTCAAAAATAGAAATGATATTGTAGATTTTATTGAATCTTCTGTTGAGGAGTTTGATTTATCAAATATCTTAAATTATAAGGGAAGACAATTATCTGGTGGTCAGAGAAGAAAAGTTGAAATAGCAAGAACGCTTGCCTCAAAGCCAAAAATAATTTTGTTAGATGAGCCATTTGCTGGAATTGATCCAATGGCAATTGATGATATTAAAAATGTGTTAGTAAAATTATCCCATAAAAATATAGGCATTTTAATAACTGACCATAACGTTAGAGAAACTTTAGAAATATGCGATAAAGCTGCCATAATTCATGATGGTGAAGTTATTGCAGAAGGTGCCGTGAATACTCTCATTGAAAATGATTTAGTTAAAGAGGTTTACCTTGGTAATATGTATTCTTAAATGAATATATCCTTATCTAAAACTTTAAAACAAAAACAAGGTCTGAGACTTACGCCCTCATTAAAAAAATCAATTGATTTACTTCAATTATCTAGATTTGAATTAATTAAAAAAATTGAAAAGGAAATAAATGAAAATCCTTTTATAGAAAAAAATGAAATTAATGATAATCTTACGAATTTTAAAAAAAGCGATTTTAATTTTGATATTGAATCAAAAGTAAATCTTAGAGAGTCCCTTATTAATCAGCTAGATGATTTTCATTTGAATAACAAAGATAAAAATATTGCAAAACTTATTATTGGATGTCTAGATGAATCTGGAGAGCTTACCGAAAGCATCGAAAGCATTGAAGAGATCTCAAACTTTAAATATACCGCTAAAGATATTGGTAATAATTTAAGAAGTATTATTCATAAATTGAGTCCTGTTGGTGTTGGCTTTAGAAATCATAAGGAATGTATAAAGATTCAGATCGATAACAAAGAAAGTCTTTCAGATTCTCAAAGAGAGTTAATTGAAGAAGTGCTTTCAAACGAAAAACTTGATAATCTCGATGAGATAAAAAAATTGGCCATTGAAAAAGGCTATTCTGAACAAGATTTTATTTCAGCATTAAATGAAATAAAAAGTTGTGATTTGAGTCCTGGACTAAACTTTGAAAAAACAGATTATATTGAACCAGATTTGAAAGTTTCTTCATTAGGTAAAGATTTCAAAATTAACTTTAATAAAAATAATTTTCCAAAAATATCGTTAGATTATGACCTAATTGATAGTGTAAAAAAAGAACTGAAAACAAAAAAAAATGATCGAATTTTACAAAAAATAAATGATGCAAAGTGGCTGTTAACATCTGTAAAAAAAAGAAATGATACAGTTCATAAAGTGGGAGAATATATTTGTTTAAAACAGCAAGCTTTTTTTAATGAAAATCCATTAAAAATTAATTCACTAAGCAATAAAGAAATTGCTTATGAGATAAATGTTCATCCATCAACAGTCTCAAGAATATTAAGACATAAGTATATTGATACTCCAAAAGGAGTTATGCCGCTTAAATCTCTTTTGGTATCTTCAGTTTCAAAAACAAGAGATATATCTGCAACACAGTTGATGAAACTTATCCAAGATATTGTTAACTCTGAAAAAAAACCTAAAAGCGATAAAAAGATTGCAATTGAGCTAAATAAAAGAGGATTTAGTTTGGCTAGAAGGACAATTTCAAAATATAGAAAGAAAAATAATATTCCATCATCTAGATATAGATAAATCTTTTCAGGTTAGAATTGATGTATGAATGACCCCAGAGACAAGAATAGTTTAAAAATTATTTTAGATGATGCATCTGATTTATCCTTAAATCAAATAAGGCAACTTATAAATAAAATGACTGCGCCAGAAATTGCCCATGCACTTGAATCCTCTCCTCCTAAACAAAGAACATTATTATTTTCACTATTAAAAACTGAAGAAGAAGGAGACGTGCTTTTTGAATTGGGTGAAGAAATACAACAAGATCTCGTATCAAATATTTCAAATGAGGAGTTAACTGAGGCTGTAAAAGAACTTGAATTAGATGAAATCGTAGATACTTTACAAAATCTACCAGAAGAAAGAATGTCAAAAATTTTAGAAAATATGTCTATGGTTGATAGAAAAAGAATCCAAATAGGCCTTAATTATTCTGACAATACTGCTGGTGGGTTGCTTAATACTGATGTTATTAGTGTAAGACCTAATAACTCAATTAATGAAGTAATAAATTACTTAAGAGATCAAGGCGATTTACCTGAAAATACTGATAAAATTTTTGTTGTGAATCATCAAAATGAATATTTAGGTGAACTTTCAATAGGCAAGATAATTACTTCAAAATTATCAATGCTTGTAAGGGAAATAATGGAAACAGAATCCCTGCCATTAGATGTTGATCTTGATGATAAGGAGGTTGCAACTACTTTTGAAAGAAATGACTTAATCTCTGCACCTGTGATTGATGGAAAAGGCAAGTTAATTGGAAGAATAACGATTGATGACGTGGTTGATGTCATAAGAGAAGATGCTGATCAAAATTTATTAGGAATGGCCGGCGTTGCTGAAGATACTTTTGCACCTCCAGGTAGAGCTGCTAAAAGTAGAGTATTCTGGTTAAGCATGAATCTTGTTACAGCCTTTATAGCAGCAAGCACAATAAATATATTTCAAGATGTTATTGATAAGATCGTATATCTAGCAGTTTTAATGCCAATAGTTGCAAGTATGGGTGGGGTAGCTGCAACACAAACGCTTACAATTGTTCTGAGAGGGCTTACATTAGAGCAAATCAATGCATCAAACATTCGTTGGTTATTTAAGAGAGAGCTCGCAGTATCAATATTAAATGGAATTGTTTTATCAATTCTTGTAGGATTTTCAACTTATTTTTGGTTCAAAGATATTATAATTTCTGTACTTATATCTTCTGCATTAGTAATTAATCTTATTAGTTCTGTAATTGCTGGTATTGCAGTTCCTTTAGTTTTAAGGAAATTTAGGCAAGATCCTGCAATTGGAGGAAGCGTAGTTGTTACAACCGTGACCGATGTTGTAGGATTCTTGTCTTTCTTAGGTTTAGCAACAATATATTTAATCTAATCTCAATATTTCCGGTTCATTAATTGAGCCAATTACATTAAATTTAAAAGTTGATGCATTATCAAGTCTCTCATCTATTATATTTTCAATTACAAAACCACCTGCAAGTGCAGGAATTCCTCCAAAAATTGCAGCATACCAAGGGATATTTTCTGATACCTTTAATCTCATATCTAGACTTAAGTCTAATTGATCCAAAAGGCCTTTATCATTTTTTAAAATTTCACCTTTCCATATCATTTTTGCCTCAGCTGTCTCTAATTTAATTGGTATATCTAACAAAGCTCTATTCTTTCCAATATAAATGTCTCCTTCTGCCCTAGTTATAGTTAATTTTGAAGAATTAAAATTTGCTTCATTATTTAAATTTGATATTAATGCATTTAGGTTAAATATTTTTAAAGTGTTTAATAATGCTGAGTCTGGCAAAGATCTATTGGATTCAAGATCTTTGATTTTAAATTTAACTCTTCCCTCTAAGTTTTTTAATTGGTCAGTGCCTATCCACTGAATATTTAAATCGGAGTAAAGATAATCAAAGTCATAGTTAATTAGATTGTCAAACAAATTTTTTTCGTTAATAAGTTCATATGATCCTCTTATTTTATACAAATCACTTTTACTGTTATAACTAATGTATGCTTTATCGTTTTGATTAGATGGTTCGACATTCAAGTTAACACTAGAGATTTTTATGTCATCAATTGTAGAGACTGAATTATTTCTTAAAAAATAAAAATCAACATTTTGGAATACATTATCAAAGGTTTGAATATTTCTCCCCACAAATCGAAGATTAATATTTTTAAAGTCAAAAGATTCATTTGATTCAAAACTATTTATTCCCTTAAATTCAAATTTAGTATCAAAAACATCAATTCTTGCAAATCCTGTAGAATCCATTCTGAATGTTCCATTTAGATTATTGCCGTTAAATGATGCTTTGGATTCATTTTCATTGAAATTAATTTCAAAATTTTGATCAATGTAAATGTTATTAAGAAGATTAAGTTCATTAATTTTTAACTTAATTAGTTTTAAATTTGAATCATACTCAGATTGATTTTGATTCAATAAGCTAAGAGCATTGAACTTATCTAATTCTAAAAAAACAAAAAAGCCATCATTTATATCTATTGACTCAATATCATTTTTAAAACTTTGGCCAAATGAAAAATATCCATTTCCTTCACTATTTAAAAATGTTTCAAATTTTAGATTTTTAATAAAATATGATGGATTGGTAAGATTATCAATATAAATTTTTGTTTCTAAGGTTTCATTTTTGTCTTTATTTATTTCGCTTACAATTGACTTGATTGAAGTATTTTCTAGGTTACTGTTTAACTCAAGAGATACCCTATCACCAATAGTCAGAATGGTATTAAAATTTTCTAAGCCATTTAAGCTAAGATACTCACCATAACTAAAAATGTCACCCATCTCTAAAAATATGTCAGTGTTCAAAGAAATCTCTTCATTATTTGACTTTAATACACCATTAATTTTTTGATCTAAGGTTTTTAGAGAAAAAATGCCATTTAGTTCTTTATTAAGACTAGTGAATAGCATTGCATTTATATTACTCAATTCAAGTCTTGAATCAGTGATGAGCTTTGAGTCAGTTATTAAATATTTTTCTATACTAAAAAATTTCTGCTGAACAAAATCGAAGTAGCCTTTAGTGAAAAAATCTAAGTTAATTTTCTTAAATGAAAATTGATTTAAATCAACAAATTCCTCTTTTTCTATTAAATTTTCATCTAATTTCAAAGATGCTAAGTAAAAATAATGATTTGAGTCAGATTCTTTGAAAATACTGATTTCTGAGTAAGGAATATTATTAATAAAACCGTCTTTGATATAGAAAGACTGATTGCCATTTAAGCTAAGGACATGTGCACTGTTTGATGAGAATAAAAATTTATCAGTTTCAATGAATAAGTCTTTAATTTTAAATTTTAGTGATGCGCTACTATTCTCAAATTTAGTATTTGTTAAAAATTCGATCTTTTTTAATGAAAGTAAATCTAGAAAAATATAATTATTTAGAATGGATTCAATTAATTTTATGGCTATTGTTATTTCATCTAATTTTAAAATTCCTTGTTTTTGGTCATCTAAAATCAAAAGGTCATTTATAATAATTTTGGGTGAAAAAATTCTTAAATCTGAATCAATGTTTTTATATTGAATTAGAAATTCTCCGTTAAGAATTTTATTTGCAATGTTTACAATATTTTCTGGCTTACTTACTAAAAAAAAGTAAGCCGCTGATATAACAAATATTAAAGACATCGATAATATTGAAAAAAATTTAAAAAAATTTAAAAAAATTTTCATCCTAAAGTTTCATATTTATGCTTTTTGGAAAATAAGCAGCGATAAAAGCAATAATAAAACAAAAAATAATATTTACAATAGAACTTAAAAAAAGTGTGAGATATGAAAAATTGTATAAATTTAGAACTAATTGAGTAAATCCTACATAAGCTGATGCTGATAAACCAAAAAATATACATACTTGAAGGTAAGAAAATAATTTAAATGAATTCGCATTTGAATTTAAATAATATGCGACCAGACAGAAAAATATTGTATTAAGACCAAAATATGAACTAGAAATTAGATCAAAAAATAAGCCAAGCAAAAAAGCTTCTAGTGCACTGATGTTTTTATCAGATCTATAAACATAAAAGCAATATGATAAAAATGTTAAAGGAATAATAATAAAAAATTCAGATAAAAAATTTGACATAGTTTGATCTATAAAATTTATCACACTAAGAAAAAGTAATCTTTTTATAAAACTCATAATTAATTTTTCAAAACTCCAAAAATATTACTATCCAAAGGGCTGGCATTTAACTTAATTAATAGGCTCTTCTCATTTGAGTTGACAGCTTCAATATTGGTTACATGCCCAACTTCAATATCTTTTGGATAAATCCCGCCCATTCCAGATGTATAAAAGATCTGATTTTTAATAATTTCTTCGCTCCAAACTAGTGGATTATATTTACAGATTATAAAACCCTCTCTTCCGCTTCCTCTTGCATTGCAAAAGAAGTTATCTGACTCAGATTTTATAGGTAAAGAGTGAGAAATATCTGTTAAAAGCAATACTTCGCTATACTTATTTTGATAGATTATTTGTCCAATAATACCCATCTTGTTAAATACAAATTTTTCGATGTTATCTGTTTTATCTTTTGCAATAACCTCAATTTGCATTCTATGTTTATCACAGCATTTAAACATATTAGGATTAATGCTTCTCAATTTGGCAATATCATAAAAAAAATTATATTTATCCAAATCTTCTAAAATTTCTTCATTTTTAGAAAAAATATTATCTTTTGAGGTGATGAAGTTGTTTAGATCACTTAATTTAAGTTTTTCTCTTAATATCTCATTTTCTTTTATCAAACTACTTTTAGTTTTGTAACGATTTTGTAAGGATTTCAAGGGCTCGACTGTAATTTCTTTTAAGACGAAATAACTCGAGATTTTAAATGACTTAAAACCATTTTTTATATTTTGAAAGTTGTTCGAACTCAAATCAAAATATAAGATTAATATGCTTATAACAAGAATTAATAAAAAGTTTAATTTTTGACCAGTTGTTGGCACTGTTCTAGCCATATCTACTACTCAGATGATAGAAGATCAATATTATATTTGTCCATTATTTCTAGCGCTTGACCGCCTCCTCTAGCTACACATGTCAATGGATCTTCAGCAACAATTACTGGAATCCCAGTTGAGCTTGAAATCAATTTATCAAGATCTCTTAGAAGAGCTCCACCACCTGTAAGAACGATACCTCTCTCAGCAATATCGGCTGCTAGTTCTGGAGGAGACAACTCTAAGGCATTCCTTATAGCTCTTACCATGCCATATAATGGATCTTTCATTGCCTCAAAAATTTGCTCACTATTAATTGTAAAAGTTTCTGGGATGCCTTCTGCTAAATTTCTTCCTGTAATTGACATTTCTAATTTTTCAGAATCAGGTGTAGCACAACCAATTGTATACTTGATTTTTTCAGCTGATGATTCTCCTATAACACAACCATAATTTCTTCTAATCCATGATGTTATTGACTCGTCCATTTTATCTCCACCAATTTTTACAGATTCAGAATAAACAACTCCATTTAAAGACAAAATTGCGATCTCTGAGGTTCCGCCTCCTATATCAACAACCATGTTTCCAGATGCTTCTTCAACAGGAAGACCTGCACCAATTGCAGCTGCCATTGGTTCTTCAATTAACTTTACATCTCTCGCACCTGCACCAAGTACGGACTCTCTTATTGCTCTTCTTTCAACTTGCGTTGATCTACATGGAACACAAACAAGTACTCGTGGGCTTGGCTTTATAAACAGTTTTTCATGAACCTTTGCTATAAAGTGTTGTAACATTTTTTCAGTTACCTGGAAATCAGCAATCACACCTTCAGAAAGTGGTCGTATGGCCTTAATATTTCCAGGAGTTCTTCCCAGCATTTTCTTAGCCTCAGTACCTACAGCAACAACAGTTTTTTGGCCTCGACTTTCCCGAATTGCTACCACTGAGGGTTCATTCAGCACTATACCAACATCTTTTGTATAAATAAGAGTATTTGCTGTACCTAAATCGATAGACAAATCATTCGAGAAGTAACCGCCAATCATTTTGAATAAGTTAAATTTCACATGCCATCCCAAAATAAATTAATTTAATTAATTTCTTAGTTAGGTTAATATCCCCACACTAAGCTTTATAATAATATCCTATATATGGACAAGAAAACAGTTACAACAATATCTTACTTATCAAGACTTAAATTAGACGCTGAAAAAGAGGAAAAAATAACAAATGATTTAAAGAATATCATTGAGTTTGTTGATCAATTGGAAGAAGTTAATACATCAGATATTGAGCCACTAACCAATCCTCTAGAAAAAACTGCAAAAACAAGAGCTGACAAGGTTACGGCAAATAATTTAAAGGAAGAATTGCTTGAAATCGCTCCCTCTTCTAATGAGGATTACTTTTTAGTGCCAAGGGTTGTTGAGTGACAATAAAGTATAAAACAATAAAAGAAATCAAAAAAATGATATCTAAAAAAGAGATATCAAATAAAGAGGTTGTTCAAGAGGTTTATAGACTAATTAATGAAAATTCTCATTTAAATGCCTTTTTGACATTGAATGAAGAAAGTTCAATTAAAAAAGCACAAGATCTAGACAATAACCCATCAGATTATTCCTTAGCAGGTATTCCAATTGCCCAAAAAGATCTGTTTTGTACAAAAGGACTAAGAACAACATGTGGTTCAAAAATTCTTGATAATTTTATTCCGCCCTATTCAGCGACGGTGATTGAAAATCTTGAAAATGCAGATTGTATATCTATTGGAAAAACAAATATGGACGAATTTGCAATGGGCTCCTCAAATGAAACTAGCTATTTCGGCAATGTTCACAATCCTTGGGGCGATAAGTTGGTCCCTGGGGGCAGTTCTGGAGGATCTGCTTCTGCAGTTGCCGCTGGGATAGTACCTGCTGCATCAGGAACAGATACAGGAGGATCAATTAGACAACCAGCTTCGCTATGTGGAATAACAGGAATTAAACCAACTTATGGACGAGTGTCAAGATGGGGAATGATTGCTTTCGCATCTAGCTTAGATCAAGCCGGACCTATGGCAAGAACTGTTGAAGATTGTGCAATGCTCCTGAATGAGATGTGCTCTCATGATCTCAAAGACACAACCTCTTTAGATGAAAATATTCCAAATTTTGAAGAAAATTTAAATCAATCATTGAATGGAAAAAAAATTGGGGTTGTAAAAGATCTTGATTTATCAAGTTTGGATAACAGTGTTCTTAAAGTATATGAGGATTCTCTTAAAGAATATGTTTCTCTTGGTGCTGAATTAGTAGATATTTCCCTACCAAATCTTTCATTATCAGTTCCAACTTATTACGTTGTTGCACCTGCTGAGTGTTCATCAAATTTATCAAGGTTTGATGGAGTAAAATTTGGAAGAAGGTCTGAAAATCCAAAAGATCTTGAAGAGCTTTATGTCCAAACTAGATCAGAAGGTTTTGGTGATGAGGTAAAGAGAAGAATTTTAATAGGGTCATACGTTCTTTCTGCTGGTTATTATGACGCTTATTATAAAAAGGCTCAACAAGTCAGAAGACTTATTAAAAAAGACTTTGATGACGCATTTTCTAATGTGGACGTAATTATGACTCCAACAACAAGAGGTCCTGCTTTTGAAATGGGTTCTAAAGGTAGTGATCCAATTCAAATGTATTTAGAAGATTTATTTACAATTTCTGCTAATCTTGCTGGGTTGCCAGCAATGTCTTTACCTAACGGAAGTATTGATAATAAACCTATTGGACTTCAAATAATTGGAAATTTTCTTGAAGAAAGTACGATCTTAAATTTTGGTCATATGTATCAAACTAAAACAAATTGGCATATGCATACACCTGAGGGATTAAAACAATGAGTTGGGAAACAGTGATTGGTTTAGAGATACATGCTCAACTTTCAACAAAATCTAAATTGTTTTCAGGTGGTTCTACTGAATTTGGTGCAGAATCTAATACACATGTTGATCTAGTTGATATGGGATTACCTGGTGTTCTTCCTGTTGCTAATAAAGAAGCTTTTTATAAAGCAATTAGATTTGGTCTTGCAACTGGTGCCGAGATAAACCAAGTTTCGTCATTTGATAGAAAGAATTATTTCTATCCTGATTTGCCAAAAGGCTATCAAATAACCCAAATGACGAAACCAATAGTTGAAAAAGGCTCAATAAAAGTCTCAACAGACGATGGTGAAAAAATAATAAATATTACAAGAGCTCATCTTGAAGAGGATGCAGGTAAATCAATTCATGATTTATTTGAAGGAGAAACTGGTGTAGATCTTAATAGGGCTGGAACTCCACTTCTTGAAATTGTTTCTGAGCCAGAGATTTCAAGTGCAAAAGAAGCGGTTGCTTATTTCAAAGCAGTAAAACAGTTGGTAACTTTTTTAGACATATGTGATGGAAATATGGCGCAAGGATCTATGAGATGTGATGTGAATGTTTCAATTAAAAAAAGTGGTGATAAAAAGTTAGGAACGAGAGCTGAGCTAAAGAATATTAATTCTTTTAAATTTATTGAAAAAGCTATTAATTATGAAATAGAGCGTCAAATTAGAGTAATTGAAAACGGTGGATCTGTTGTTCAAGAGACAAGATTATATGATAGTGAAAAAAATGAAACTAGATCAATGCGATCTAAAGAAGAAGCAAACGATTATAGATACTTTCCTTGTCCTGATCTTCTGCCAGTGGTAATTTCAGATAAGGAGTTAAAAGAGATAAAAGATAATCTTCCTGAGCTTCCAGAAGAAAAAGAACATAGATATATTTCTGAAATTGGCCTTGAGGAGTCCGAAGCAAAAATTATATCTTCGTCTAAAACAATGGCTAACATGTTTGAAGAAGCTTCAAGAAAAACAGATGACACTAAGTCGGTAGCTAAGTGGCTAGTTGGGGATGTTAGTGCTTTGCTTAATAAAGATAATATTGAAATTGACGAATCAAATTTGTCTCCAGAAAATTTTGGAATGTTAATTGAGAGAATCACAGATAGTACTATTTCTGGAAAAATTGCTAAATCAGTTCTTGAGGAAATCTGGGATAATGGTTCTGATGTTGAT
>NZFS01000005.1 GCA_002690725.1 Gammaproteobacteria bacterium | reverse complement strand
TGTTGTTGACCAAAGACAAGTAATTCCAGAACTTTTTGATCCTGAATTAAAAAAAGGAAAAATATTTGTTTTTTCAAATCATATGGATCCTCTTCCAATGAATATTAGAGTTAATGGAGAAGTGCGAAAAATAAAACATACAGAAACTCAAATTTTTGATTTGAAAGATGGGCAAAATAGTGTCAAAAACTTAGGGAGAAATTGTGATAAGCAACCATACACTTTTAATACAGAAATGTTTCCTGAGGTGGAAACTTACTATTTTGTAATTCAGCAAGGGTTTGATAGCACTATTCGAACATTAACATGCTTCAAAGATTTTGAAGTAAATGAGAAGGCATTCCTTAAACAAATAAACAACCCAAGAAACGGTGGTAGTGAATTTTTGCAGGGCTTAAGTAAAAGTTTTATTAACAGTTTAATATTCTGAGTATTATGAAATACACATACATTCTATCTATCTTAATCTTCTTTTTTTCTTGCAGTTCGATGGAGTATGACAATCTTTTCATTCAGAGTGATATTGAAAAAGAGGGCAATGCTCAAATAATTTTAGATCAATTAAACGATTCTGAATTAAGAAAAGGAAAAGTATTTGTTTTTTCAAACATTCAGGATGGACTATGGCATTTTGTGAGAGTGAATGAAACTGAAAGATATATGCGTGACCAAGAGGTACAAGTTTTTGATTTAGTTGAAGGTGAAAATAAAATATTTGCCTTTCTCAAAGCACTGGGTGACGAAGTTTACAACTGTACTGGGGACGAGTTTGCATTTAGTACTAAAGATTTTTCAGAATATGAAACATTTTTTTTTATGGTAGTAAAATCTGCGGAGAGTGAATTTGCTGGCAGAAAATTGAATTGTTATAAAGAATTTCATCTTTCTGAAGAAGGATTCTTCTACTTTAAAGATAATCCAAGATCACGATATAAATCAGATTGGTTCATTAACTAATAAAATTTCATTTTAAATCCTATTACGATTTTAATGTGTAAACATGTTTAACTTTCTAAGAAGAGAAATGATAAACTGACATTACTTTATTCTTACTAAGAAGAGGTAACAAGATGAAAATATGCATTATTTATGGACACTTTAATACGAAAGATTCATTTAATGCAGCTGTTAGAGATACGTTTATTGAAGAAGCAAAAAAAGTTGGACATGAAATTGATTTAATTAATCTATTTGAAGAAAAAGAACAACTACCTTTTTATAGAAGTGACATAAATCCTCCACCACAATTAGTTTTAGATTACAGAAAAAGGCTAGAAAACTCCGATGCAATGTTCTTAATGAGCGCATGTCATAATTTAAGAATGAATGTAATCTTAGAGAATTGGATTGATTGGGTTCTTCATCCTACATGGTTTTTCACATACAAATCACTATTACCAGATAGTAAGTTTTTTGGCAATTATGGATATCCAGTAGCTGGAGCAATGAAGGGTAAAATTGGGATTGTTTCAATGACTTATGGTGGACCAATGGTTACTTACTTTAACTTTTCTCTTTTTGACAATATTCCGTATAGGAGACTAAAGAAGTCTGTATTTCAACTAGGAGGATTAAAGACAAAATATTTAAGATTCTATTCAGTCCTTCCAAATATGAAAAAAAGTGACTTTGAAAAGCATATGCGAAAAGTAAGAAAATTTGCAAGAAGTTTAAAATGAATAAAAATTCATATAAATATGATGGTAAGTAAATGTTCTTATAATGTTTTTGTTACCACAGATACAAATTAAGTACAAAGTGCTTTAAAAGTATTTTAATGATGCGGTCTTCAGAATACGCTGCCTCTTTGTGGTAGTTATCTGTTGAATTTTTTAAGATCATGGCATAATCAATATATTTGAAAATAAACATTTATAGTGAAATTATCAGATATTAAATTACCAACAAATAAAAAATTTGGTTATTTTTTTTCATTTATCTTTTTTATTCTTGTTGGATATTTTTTTATAAACGAATCGTGGAAATGGTTTTTTATATTTTTATTTCTAACAACAGCTTTTTTAACAATTTCAGTTTTAAATCCTAAACTTTTACTTCCTTTAAATAAAATTTGGATGATTTTTGGGTATTTGTTGGGCATGATAATACGTCCAATTGTCCTTGGAATAATATTTTTTGGAATAATAACTCCTATTGCATTTCTTTTACGTTTAATAGGAAGAGATGAATTGCGATTACGAATAAAAAATAAATCTAGTTGGATATCCCGTTCTACTTCAATTAAACCTGAATCCTTTAAACTACAATTTTAAAATGAGTAAAAATGATGGACTTCCTTAAAGAGATGTGGCACTTTCTTCGTGTTCGGAAGAAGTTATGGCTAGCTCCGCTCATAGTAATAATGATAATGCTTGGTGGACTTTTAATATTTGTTGAAGGTTCTGTTCTAGCACCTTTTATATATTCTATTTTTTAATAAACTTATATGTATATTTTAGGAATTTCTGCTTTTTACCACGACAGTGCTGCATGCATACTAAAAAATGGAGAAATAATTGCTGCAGCTCAAGAAGAGCGTTTTACTAGAAAAAAACATGATTCTGGATTTCCTAACCTTGCAATTGAATTTTGTATTAAACAAGCGAACATTCGTCCAAGTGAGATTGACAACATAGTTTTTTATGAAAAACCATTCTTAAAATTTGAAAGGCTGCTTGAAACATATCTCGCATATGCTCCAAAGGGTTTTTCAAGTTTTGCAATGGCAATGCCCATTTGGATCAAAGACAAGCTTTTTCAAAAGACTGCTCTTATTAAAGAATTTAATAAAGTACTTGATAAGGATATAAATTGGAATGATCGTCTATTATTTTCTGAACATCATCTATCTCATGCCGCAAGTGCTTTTTATCCATCTCCTTTTGAAAGAGCTGCAGTTTTAACTATTGATGGTGTTGGAGAGTGGACAACGACTTCAGTTGCCATAGGCGATGGTAGCGATTTAAAAGTGCTTAAAGAAATCCATTTTCCTCATTCGCTTGGACTTCTTTATTCAGCTTTTACTTATTACACTGGATTTAAAGTAAATTCTGGCGAATATAAAGTTATGGGTTTAGCACCTTATGGTGAGCCACGCTTCGCTGATTTGATATTTGAAAATCTAATCAAATTAAATTCTGATGGAAGTTTTCAGCTTGATATGAGCTATTTTGAATTTGCTACTGGTTTAACAATGACAAATAAAAAGTTTGATAAGTTATTTGGAGGTCCAGCACGTGTATCGGAAACTCAATTGACGCAGCGAGAAATGGATTTGGCTGCTTCAATTCAAAAGGTTACTCAAGAAATAATTCTTAAAATTGCAAAAAACATAGCCAAAGAAACTGGTGAAAAAAACCTCTGTTTGGCTGGAGGTGTCGCGCTTAATTGTGTAGCTAATGGAATTCTCACACGCGAAAAGATATTTGAAAAAATTTGGATTCAACCAGCTGCCGGCGATGCGGGTGGTGCACTTGGCGCTGCTCTTTCTTCCTGGCACTTGCATAAAAATAAAAAAAGAACAATCACATCCAAACAAGATTCAATGAAGGGTTGTTTTTTAGGTCCAAAATTTAAAGATGATGAAATAGAGGGAGAATTTAAAGCTTGTGGTGCAAAATATAATCGACTTAATGATGATGAATTGATTGATAAAGTTGCCTCAGAAATAGCTAATCAAAAAGCCGTTGGCTGGGCTCAAGGAAGAATGGAATTTGGACCAAGAGCTCTTGGTGGAAGAAGTATTATTGCAGATCCTCGATCACCAACTATTCAAAAACAACTTAATCTCAAAGTAAAGTATCGTGAAAGCTTTCGACCATTTGCTCCAAGCGTTCTAGTTGAAGACGTTAATGATTGGTTTGAGCATCAGAATGATAGTCCCTATATGCTATTGGTCGCTAATGTAAAACATGATAAACGTCGAATTATGACAGATAAAGAAAATGCTTTATTTGGTATCGAAAAGCTTAATATTCCTCGTTCATCTGTGCCAGCTATAACTCATGTAGATTATTCAGCAAGAATTCAAACTGTCCATGCAGATACTAATCCAAGATACCATTCTTTAATATCTAAATTCAAAGAAAAAACTGGTTTTCCAATTTTAGTAAATACTTCTTTTAATGTTCGCGGTGAGCCGATTGTTTGTTCACCAACTGATGCATTTAAATGTTTTATGGGCACGGAACTAGATATTTTAGTATTTGAAAATTATATTCTTTTAAAAGATGAACAAGATCTATCATTAATTGAGAATTACGAGGAACAATATGAATTGGATTAAAGATATAAGTCTTTTTATTGCATCAATTTTAATATCTTTGCTTTTATGTGAATTAATCTTAAGTATTGTTAATCCAATAAATCTCAGAAGTGATCCTAAGTGGGTTCCAGATGGGCACACTAGGGGACATTACGTACCTAATGAAATTATAAGAGGCAGCGTAGGCCATAATATAAGAAATCCAAATTTAAGACAAAATTATGCAAGGTATAACCTTAATAAGTATGGATACAGGGGGCCTGATTGGGACATTTCTAATCCAAACGGCATCGCTTTTTACGGAGGTTCGTCCACATTCAGTTTTCATGATGACGACAAAGATGCATGGCCATTTATTGCACTTGAATGTATAAATGAATTTCGAGATATTAAATATCAGAATCTTAACTTTTCTCATCCAGGAAATAGCATCTTTGATGCACCACACTTATTTCTTCAGAAAGGTATTCATTTCAAAACTGAATGGATTATCACCTATCATTTATGGAATGACATTAAGTTTATTAGCGCCATAACAGAGAATAACGATTTTTTATTTAGCGCAATACCATATGATTCAACTTTAACTCTTAAATCGTTGCTGCTTGATTTGGGTATATTCCCAAACTTGCTTGGAAATATAAATATTTTATACAGAAAATATATCGATGATAGCATTTATGAAAGCTCATATAATTTAGATAAAAAGATAAATATTACTGATTCAGACATAGAATCAACACTACGTATTATTAAAAGCAACTACGATGCACTTATAAAATTGTCGCCACCAAGTCAAAAATTTCTCTTAATAAAGCAAGGACTTCTTCTCGATAAAGATAATAATATTCATGATTCAGAAATTGCATGGCAAGTAATAGGTTTAAATAAAAAACAGTTTTTAAATGTTCAAGAGAGGTATTATTCAATTTTGGATAGTCTTGCAAAAGATAATAAGAATGTATACATATTAAATGCTGATGAAGTAATACCTAAAAATTTAGAGATGTATGATGATCACGTTCATCTTCAAAAAAAAGCACAAAAAATTCTAGGAAGTAGTGTTTGCAATTTTATTAAAAAATATAATCAGTAAAAATAGATCTAAGTAATGAACAAAAAAAAATATATATTGTTTAATCCAGGACCAGTCCATCATTTTTTTTTCATTCCAATAATGCTCATATGGAACTTGTTGAAAAAGAATGAAATTATTCTAATTTTAGATAGGAGTTATAAAGATAATGAATATTTTTCAAAGATAAAAAATCTACCTAAGGTTAAAGAAATTTTTTTTATTGAAGAACGTAATTCAACAAAAAATTATTATGATTTAAAAAAAATCATATCAAGCATTTTTTTAAAATATGAGTTTTCAGAAATTTATACTCCAAATCCGTCATATGTCTCCAGTTATGCTCTAGTCTTGTTATCAAAAAAAATGCAACCAAATGCAAAAAGAAAATACTTTCAAGTCGCTAGAGAAGTTAATTCTTATCCTAAAGAAGCTGAAGTAAAGTTAAATATTCTGGTTCAAAATTTTAGATTTAAATTTATACCTTCAACTATAGTAATTCAAATTATAAGATTAAAACTCAGTCTAAAATTCTTTATTGTTTTTAAGTTATTACCAATAATAATATTTGGGGAAACTTTTGCCCCTTGGACGAATCCATATTATCCAAAATATTCTTATACAAAACTATTTATTGACAAAGGATTTTGTCTCAATGATCAGGACCAAACTATTTTCTTTGACGAAAAGGTTATTGACCATATGCATAGTTTTTTCAAAGGTTTAAAATTTAATATGTCTGAATTAGGATTGCAAAATAATTATCAAGAAATATACTCTTATTTCTTTGGACAACAACAAAACACATCTCCAATAATTTCTATTTTTCCAACATGGGGACTTTTTAAAACAAATTTAGATGAAGATTGGTTAAATATCATTCACGAACTCAAAAAATACAACCCAGATCATCAAATTCAAATTAAATTTCATCCTGGTGTAAGAGATGACTATATCGAAGAGATTTTCAAAAAAATTTCAGAAAAAGTATCAGGTATTAAAATTTTATCTAGAAATATACCAGCTTTTAAAATGGTGTCCGATTCTTCAATTATAATTGGTGATACCAGTTCAGTTCTTTGGCTTGCTTCATTTTTTAAAGACAAAACAGTTTGCTCTCTTGATTTATTTAATTTCAATGATGGAGATTGTTTAAAGCTTTACTCTGAGAAACTTCTTTTTGTTGATGACATAAATCAATTGTTTTTAATAAGTAAAACTAAATAAACCTCTTCCAAGCAAATGATATCTTCATCATGTATATTAAATAGAGTACAATTCTTCAATAAAGTTAAGGTTTCAAAGCTTTATTCTGGGGAACAAACATAATGATAAAGCAATATATTTATAATTTTTTAAGCAAGATTTATGCTTTTATAAAAATTATAATAAGAAATTGGGAAGATGAAGGATTAATTTTACAGGCAAAAACCTTAATGACTTCAAAGGATTGGAAATCATCAATTAAGGATGTTGGTAGAATCGAAGACAAAGAATTTAAGGTATATTCGCAGTTTGGAGATGACGGAATAATACAATTTTTAGTAAGTATTCTTAACATAAGTAATAAATATTTTATTGAATTTGGTGTTGCAGATTTTTTTGAGAGTAACTGCCATTTTTTGATGGTTAACAATAATTGGAAAGGCTTAGTAATAGATGGATCAACAAAAAATATACAAAGAGTAAAAAATTCAAGTATTTATTCAAGATACAACCTTAATGCGATTAATGAATTTATTACAAAAGATAATATTATGGATATCATTTCTTCTGAAATTGAAGAAAAGATTGGTTTGTTACATATTGATCTAGATGGTAATGATTATTGGATTTTGAATGAGATTGATTTTGATTTACTGTCTCCTGAAATAGTTATTCTTGAATATAATTATATATTTGGCCATGAGAGAAAAATAACAGTTCCTTATGACGAATCCTTTAACAGATTTAAAAATCATCATTGCGGTTTATTTTTTGGAGCCTCATTGGCGGCCTTGAATAGCTCCATGCTAGATAAAGGATATATTTTTATTGGATCTAATGTGGCAAGAAATAATGCATATTTTATTAAAAGTAATAAATCAGAACTTATTAATAAAGTTGATCTTTCAGCAGAATATGTTGATGCTAATTTTAGAATTAGTAGAGATAAAAAAGGTGTTTTAGATTATGTTCAGCCGAATCATATAATTGAAGATATGAGAGGTTTAAAAGTTTATAACGTTGAAACAAACGAACTTGAAGAGTTTTAATTTTATGGTGACTGAATATAAGAATATAAATGCCTATTAACTATTCAAAATCTTACTTAAAAAAAATTCTTTCTAATGTAAATGCGATTGCTCTTGTAGGAGCAAGTTCAAATCCTAAAAAAGATAGCTTTAAAGTAATGAAATATCTAATTGAAAAGGGTTATCAAGTTTTCCCTGTTAACCCGAATGAAGTTAATAATACAATTCTTGGCAAAAGGTGCTACTCAAATTTAAATGAAATTGAACACAGGATTGATATGGTAGATATTTTTCGTTCAAAAGAATTTGTGATGGATATTTGCTTAAATGCAATAAATATTGGTGTTGATGTTATTTGGACTCAGGAGGGAATTATAGATAAAAAATCTGAGTTAATAGCTACAAAGGCCGGTATTAAATTTGTTATGGATAGCTGTCCTATAAAGATTTTAGAAAATTAGATTGGACTATTAAACACAATTAACATTAAATAAATTATGACACAAAAAACTAACGAAATTCTAAGTAAAGAATTAAATGAAAAAGGTATCCTCCGTCTAACTCTTAACGATCCAGAAACCAAGAATCCTCTATCAGAATTAATGATGGATAACTTGATCAGTGAACTAGATAATGCATCTATTAATAAAGAAGTTAAAGTCATAGTGATTGGATCAACTGGAGATGTTTTTTGTTCAGGACATGACTTAAAAGACCTTAAAGACGCTAATGATAAAAACAAAGACAAAGAACTATACTTTCAAAATTTATTTCAAAAATGCTCTAAATTAATGCAATTAATCGTTAATAGTCCAAAGCCAGTTATTGCAGAAGTTGGTGGTATTGCAACTGCAGCAGGTTGCCAGTTAGTCGCATCATGTGATTTAGCAATATCATCTGAATGTGCAAAATTTGCAACCCCAGGAGTAAACATTGGTTTGTTTTGTTCAACTCCTATGGTTTCATTATCCAGGAATGTAAGTAAAAAAAATTCTATGAATATGCTACTTACCGGAGATATGATTGATGCTAAAGAGGCTAAAAGAATTTTTTTAATCAATGATTTTGTGTCGCTTGAAAATCTTACAGATGCAGTAATGAATCTGGCTGAAAAAATCTCTAAAAAGTCACAGCCCATAATAAAAATTGGTAAAAAAGCTTTTTATAAACAACTCGAACTTAGTCTTGAGGATGCATACAAATATACCTCAGAGGTAATGACGCAAAATATGCTGAAGGAAGATGCTATTGAAGGTATAAACTCTTTTTTGGAAAAAAGAGATCCAAGTTGGAAAGATAAATGAGTGATCCTCTCGATTTAAAGAGGTCTGTGAGAACTATTAATGATTTTCCAATTAAGGGTATTAAGTTCAGAGACATAACAAGTTTGATTGAAACACCAGAGGCCTTCAAAAAGACATGCAATCAGCTAACTAAGCTTTCGAAAGAATTCAATGCTGATATTATTGCAAGTATTGAGAGTAGGGGTTTTATTTTTGCTGGAACCATTGCAAGAGATCTTGGACTTCCTTTTGTTTTAGCTAGAAAGCCAGGTAAATTACCAAACAAAACATTCAAAAAAAGCTTTAATCTGGAATATGGAAGCACTTCTATTGAAATTCAACAAAATACAAACATTAAAAAAAATCAAAAAATTGTAATTGTTGATGATTTAGTTGCAACTGGTGGAACTGCAATAGCATGCGCAGAATTGNTGACTGAAAATTTTAGTGTAANAAATGAAAATATTTTAATTTTGTGTGTTATCGATTTAANAGAACTNGGNGGCAGTAAATTAATANGCGANAAAGGNTTTTCNATTAAAACAATTATTGANTATGACTGATTTTTATGGACGACTGATGATTGATTTAGAGGGAATTACNTTGTCAGACGATGACATNGCCCTTATNTCAAATAAACANATTGGCGGAATAATACTTTTTTCAAGAAATTTTGAGACNNTAGAACAATTAAAAANTTTGATAATTGAGATATTTGCAATAAAAAAAAATGTAATCATTGCAGTTGATCAAGAAGGAGGNAGAGTTCAGAGATTTTANAAAGACTTTACAGNNATACCCTCNATGCAAAGTCTGGCAGTTTACGCAAAAGAAGAANATGATNTGGAAATTTTTGCNGAAACNGCATGGTTAATNTCTTCAGAGCTNNTGGCTNTNGGCATTGATTTAAATTTTGCTCCAGTANTNGATGTTGANGAAAAGACNTCAAGCGTNATAGGAGACAGAGCTTTTTCAAATNAAGTTGATGAAGTAATAGAATTTTCATCTNATTTNATTGATGGGATGCATNNAGCNGGNATGTCAGCAACTGGTAAACATTTTCCTGGTCATGGAGGAATATTTGAGGANAGTCATNTNANTCTTGTTGAAGATAAAAGGACCTTTTCTGATCTATTGAATTNAGATATAAAACCTTACATTAAATTAAAAAATAAGTTGGATGCCNTTATGTGTGCACATGTATTTTTTCCAGATGTTGATGAGAANTTACCAAGTTTTTCTAAAANTTGGCTTCAGGANATTTTAAAAAATAANCTTGAGTTCACTGGCTTAATATTNAGTGATGATCTCTCAATGAAAGGTTCTGGTGATGAAAATTGTTATATNAAAACAATNAAATCTTTNNATGCTGGATGTGANATGGCCCTNATATGTAATGATAGGNNTGGTGTAAAAGATACAATAAGTTTTTTANATAANAGCGAAATANANCCATCNAGCAAATTATCAATTTTGAAGAAAAAAAGTNATATGAATTGGGATGAGATNCAAAGCAGTGAAAAAATAAAAAANATTAGAGCAAAANTAAAAAATATTNGGNGATAAAATGAGAAGAATTATTACTGGTCACAACAATAAGGGCGAATCGATAATNAGTTTTGATGGNCCTCCTGCNAGATCTATNGGTGANGANGTAGGTGGNCTGTTTGAATTATGGAATACAGACGGTNATGATGTTATTNCAACTGATGAAANTGATAGAGCTGATGAAGATATTATTTTGTCACCACCTNATGGTGGAACTAAGTTTAGATATTTNCAAATTAATCCAATTCCAGATGNTGTTCCTGATGATGTAATGCAAGAAATAGCNGCAGATGCTTTTGAAAAAATTGGNGCAGGACATCATAGAGTGGATACAAGAANACANCCNGCAATGCATAAAACAGAAACAATNGATTACATTATTCTGCTCAAAGGAGACGTCACTTTGATACTTGATAATGANGAGGTTAATCTAAAACCATTTGATGTTGTTGTTCAAAGAGGAACAAATCATGCGTGGGTTAATAATGGAGATGAGCCAGCACTNTTAANAGCNGTNTTAATCGATAGTAATATTAAGTAAATTTAAAAACCAACATNACCAGACTTNATNNNTTGATAGAAATCNTTATCAAGTCTTTCATATGAATTCTTTCCTGGTTTCTTNACAAAAACTAGATCTCCATTNACTNTATCAAGATGGAAGGCCTCTTCCCTTAAATCATTCTTTTTAAGCTTGAATGTNCCAGTTGTTTCTANNTCATCNATGATTCTTACAAAAACTGGTTGTGCGNAACTAGGTAGCTTTTTTGAAACAAAATCTGAAAAACTTAGCCAATCAAATTTTTCTATGTTGCAGTTAAAGGCTACCATGCCAGCNCGTCCTTCACTATTAGCAACCTTNACNCCATANACATTAGCCATATTAACTTCGTGATAACTATTTAAGATTTCTGCTACCTCATTTGTAGATACATTCTCTGATTTCCACCTGAACGTATCACCAACCCTGTCNACAAATTGATAATGTGTTCTACCNAGAGAAAAACCNACATCCATTGTTTTTACAAGATCACCAGTGTTAAACCATCTATCACCTTCAGTTAATACATTTTGTATTACTTTTGCTTCACTTGCTTTNTTNTCTGTATAACCGTTGTATACTGCATTTGGACCTATCTCAACAAGAAGNAGNCCTGGTTGATGNTCGGCTACTTCTACATATNTTCCTTCAGTATTTTTTACAAGCNTATCCTCTGCAACGTCATACTCAAAAATACCAACTTTTGCATTTGTCATACCAATTGTTTGATCTTTATTGAGAAGATTCATAAACAAAGCATTACCCTCGCTAGCACCGTAAATTTCGATAATTCTTTTGACACCAAATCTGTTTCTAAAACAATCCCATAGATCTGGTCTTAAACCATTACCAACCATTTTTGATATTGGATTATTTTTTTCTTCTTCAATTGGTTCTTGAAAACTCAAATATCTGCATAGTTCACCCACGTAAACAAAGGCAGTTGTATTATATTTATTTGCTTCTTTCCAAAATGCAGATGCAGAAAATTTTCTTCTAATGAAAGTTGCTGAACCTGCTTCAATGCAGGCACAGAGCCCTAACATCAGACCAGTAGAATGATAAAGCGGTAGACAGTTATACATACAATCTGTTTCATTTAGTCTATATCCTCCTTTTACAATATTTACAGAGGCAGCAATAATTTTTGAGTTTGGAAAGAGTGCGGCTTTTGGAACACCAGTAGTTCCGGAAGTGAAAATATAAAAGGCAGTATCCTTCGCAGTTACTTTACTTGAAATTTCAATATCAATATTTTCAGAATCATTTATAAAATCTTTTATATTCAATGACCAATCTGGACATTTAAAAGTATCTCCATCACTAATCCAATAAATGTCTGTTTTATTTTTTATATTGATTTCAGATAACACATCCTCAAGAGACAATGCTAACTCAGCACCAACAATACACTTTTTAGAATCAGATGAATTAATGCAATGTATTAAGGGTTTTCCAGTTAGACTTGTATTGATTAAAACACCAATTGCACCAATTTTGTTTAGAGCAAGAATGCTTATTATATATTCCGGTCGATTTTCCATAAAAAGAATTACTTTGTCACCATGAACAACACCATCATCGATGAGTTTTTTTGAAAAGATATTTGCAGCTTGATCTACTTCAGAATATGTCAAAGTCTGATTTTCAAAATAGATAAAATCCCTGTTTCCAAATTTCTCAACGGTTTTCTTAAATGTATGAGCTAAAGAAGAATTATCATCAGGATCTGGAAATTTATATCTTAGAAGAGGAATGATATATTTTAATTCACCAATTACTCTAAAAAATTCAGATATTTTTTTTAACATTTATATAAATAAAATATATTTTATTTGGTTATATTATAATCCTCCAATTGGTTTTTATATAGGAATAAAACATGAACATGCATAAAGAGTTTGATTTTATTGTTTTCGGAGCAACAGGTTTTACTGGTAAGTTAGTAGTTGAGTATCTTGTACAAAAATATGGTGATAGCCCTGACATCAGTTGGGCCATAGCTGGAAGAAGTTCTGAAAAGCTTGAATCAATTGCGAAATTAAAAAAAGTACCAGAAGAGGTACCTTTAATTGTTGCTGATAGTAATGATATTGAAAGTATTAATAATTTAATTTCTTTTACAAAATGTGTCTTAACTACTGTTGGCCCATATCAGCTTTATGGAAACAGTATTATTGCTGCATGTGCTAATTCTGGGACTGATTATGTTGATTTGTGTGGAGAGCCTGGATGGATGCACGAAAAAATTAATGAATTTAATAGTATTGCAAAAAAATCAGGATCTAGAATAGTTTTCTCCTGTGGTTTTGACAGCATACCTTTTGATTTGGGTGTATTGTTTCTTCAAGACGAGGTTGTTAAAAGATTTGGTAAACCTTCAAATAACGTTAGAGGTAGGGTTAGAAAAATGAATGGTGAATTTTCTGGCGGTACAGCAGCGTCGCTAAAAGCAACTATGTCTGCACTAAAAGAAAAACCTGAACTATTTTCTGTTTTGGCTAATCCATTTTCACTATCAAATGGTTTTAATGGACCTGATCAGCCAGCTGATAACAAACCTATGATTGATGAAAAATTAAATACTTGGGTAGCACCATTTTTTATGGCACCAATAAATACAAAAAACATTCATAGATCAAATGCGTTAATGAATCATTTTTATGGAAAAGATTTTTGTTATAACGAAATGTGGATTCAAGGAACTGGTGATAAAGGAAAATCAGCTGCTGATTTTATTTCATCTTCCAATCCACTATCCAATGCTCCAGAACCTGGTGAGGGACCATCAAAAGAATCAAGAGAAAATGGCAGTTATGATCTTTTATTTTGTGGTGATGTTGGCAATGAAAGTGTTCATATCTCTGTTTCAGGAGATATGGATCCAGGATATGGTTCAACTTCAAAGATGATTGCAGAAAGTGCAATATGTCTTGTAAAAGAGTGTTCGAGTCTTCCAGGAGGTATTTATACACCAGCACCTGCAATGGGCAAGAAACTTATAAAAAGATTAGAAGAAAATGCTGGATTAGTTTTCAAAAAAGAATAACTATAGTTTTCCTTTTTTTCTTAAATCCTCTCTTATTTTTGTAGCACTAATATTAGTAATCTCTTCATCAAAAATTTCTTCTTCAAAAACATAACCAACTCCTCTTCCAAATGTGATATTTGTTATATTTGGAACTAACATTAGTTCATATTCTTTTCCTCTTTCATACCCGTCTAGCTTTAGACTTTCTTCAATATTTATGCAAATATCCCTCCAAGAAAATGGATTGTCATCCTGTCCATGACCTCCAGATGCACCCTCAACATCTCTAATTTGAATAATAACTTGACCAGTTTTTTTTATACATCTTTTGAAAAGCTCTTGATGGCCTTTGTGCCATGGCTGCCATCTTCCAAGCATTTGAACAGTAGGTTTCTTCCAATCAAACATTTTTAAGAATTTTTGTTGATATTATCTCATGATTTTTATCATTCATTTCCGTGACTTCATAATCAACATTTTTTGGTTTCTCAAACATTTTATTCGTATCTTCATATCTACCTGATGTAATAGTATTCATCCAAACTGTAATATCTGGATTAAAATTTTCTTTAGTTTCATGAGTTGGACAAACAAAGTCACAAATAACGATTCTTCCCTGATTTTTTTCAAAATCTGCTAGATTCTTCATCCTTAAGCTTTGTCTTATTCTGCCTTCAGGTGAAAAATCCCAATCATTTGCCATTTCTCTTACAATATCTGCGTTGTACCACGCTGCTTTAAGAATTGGTTGCATTCTCTCAGCTAAATATGTTTTTCCGCTTCCAGGTAGCCCCATTACAAGTATTTTCATTATCTTGTTTTTGTTATTGCAAACAATTCGTTTTTAAATTCAATTTTATCTAGACGTTCAATTGTTTTTTTAACTTTATTATATAACCTAGAATTTTTTTCAACTACTTGAATATCTTTTTCAGGAATTTGACCAACATAAAGAATATTGGCCCATTTTGCATCTGTATTATGTCCAAATAATTCAGTTACTGTTTGATCAGGGGCTTTTTTGAAATAAAAACCATAACTTTTCGGTATAGAGAAATTGTATAAGTTATTTTCTCCGGTAGGATTGTTTTTTAAATAGCTAATAATATCTTTAGCTCTATTTGGAAATGCCTCTTTATCTTTGAAGGCTGTTTTGAGAACTTTTTGTACCCCATTTCCTCCATAAGAGTGGGTCACTATAAGTTTTCCTGACTTATTGAGCAGTCTCATTAATGGTCCTATTACATTATTTACTTTTACTTTCACTGAAGAGGCAGCTCTATATGCTTGAGAGGCAATTATTAAATCATAGTTGTTGTTTTTATAATCATTTTTAAGAAACTCTTTCAGATGCCTTAAGTTATCTTTTCTCAAAATTCTTATTAAGCAAGGATTAGCATATGAAGTTTTACCTTTTGCATCAATTTCAATTCCCCAGTATTTTTTAATAAAATTTCCAAGCTTTATACCAGTTATTTGAGTATTAAAATCAAAAGAATTATCACTGTCGAGAATTAAATTCAGCTCTTTAATTTTTTTATTTTTTATTTTGTTTGCAGTTTCAACTAAACCTAGCTCAGAAAATTTAACATTTGTCATTGTTACTAGTAAGTTAGGATGTTCAGCAAATCTGTCAGGCATTTTTTCAAGAGTATTTTTGAGATCCTCATAGCTTATTTCCTTACCGGTTATTAACAATGAAGTATAAGGATGGTATCTGTGAAAACTTTTAATTATATTTGAATTAATTGTTCCATCACCTGTTCCTGCATCAAGTATTCTTATATAAGATTTATTTTGAGAAAGGGCTGAGATGTGAGGATAAATTTTTTCAGAAATTGCCTTTTTTTCTCCTGTATTTTGAATGAACGAAAGATACTTTAATCTATCATCAAAAAATCTTTTTTTGCCCATTTTCCCCTCCAAAAAACATACATAAATAATATTCTAAATATGTAAATTTTTCATTTACTCTTAAGATATTTTGAGATTAAAATACCTTTAAATCTAAGGATAACACATGTCAAAATCTCAATTACCATTAATGATAGGAATCGGTACCAGAATAAGGAAATCTCCTTATTATGAATCTAATCTGAAATATGGAGTTACTGGGTTTACTGTCTACAATAAAATGTACTTACCAACTGCTTTTTCTGGGCCTGAAAAAGAATACGAGAGTCTTATAAATGATGTTACGTTTGGTGATTTTGCTGCTGAGCGTCAAATTGAAATTAATGGAAAAGACGCTTATGATTTTGTTAGATATATTACACCTCGTAATTTAGAAAAATGTGAAATAGGTTACTGTAAATATATTATTCTAACTGACATGGATGGTGGAATTATCAATGATGCTTGTTTATTGAGACTTGAAGAGAATAAGTTTTGGATTTCCCCTGGAGATGGCGATGTTATTCTTTGGCTTCAGGGAATTGCAATAAACTCTGGCATGGACGTTTCAATTCATGAGCCTGATGTTTCCCCTTTGCAAATAAGTGGCCCAAAGTCAGGCAAACTAATCCGTAAACTTTTTGATGGTGAACACGACGATTTAGGTTATTACAAGGCAAGAAAAACTCAACTTCAAAATATACCAATGGTAATTGCTAGAACAGGTTGGAGTGGTGAGCTAAGTTATGAGCTTTATCTTCAAGACAGAAAATTAGGTAATGATCTTTTTGAGTTGGTTTATGATGCTGCTCAGGAATTTAATGGGAGAGTCATTGCCCCAAATACTATAAGAACTATAGAAGGTGGGCTTTTATCATATGGCAGTGATTTTGGAAGAGAACACAATCCATACACCATAGGGTTTGGAAGATTAGTAGACGTTGATCAAGAAACTGATTTTATTGGAAAACAAGCTTTAAAAAAAATAAAAAAAGATGGTGTAAAAGAGAAATTAATTGGACTTGAAATTGAAGGTGATCCATTACCAAAAGCCCCTGAAAATTTTTGGCCAGTCAATTATGACGGTAATAAAATTGGAAGATTATCAAGAGCATATTTTTCACCTAGAGTAAAAAAGAATATTGGGTTAGCGATTCTAGATATTGAATTTTGTGAAGAAGGAACAGTTGTTTTACTTGAAAGTCCATATGGCGATATTACCTCTAAAGTAGTATCTCTTCCTTGGTTTAATGCTGATAAAAATACCTATTTGGATTAATTTTGATAAGATTTTTTTCAATCTTGCTATCACTTTTAACCTTAAATCTTTCATCAATGATTATAGATAATCTTAACGATGTCAGGGCTGATTGGACCGCAATATCTGATCAAGTTATGGGGGGCATATCAGAGGTAAATTTTTATGAAATTGAAGAAGATGGAGAGACTTTTTATAGACTTGAAGGCAATGTTAGTACTGAAAATAATGGTGGATTTATACAGTCAAGAGTGAAAATGAATATCAATAGCAATAATTTTGATGGAATTCGATTAAAAGTTAGAGGGAATAATAATGAATATTTCATTCATTTAAGAGCTCCAAGAATGCTGCCATGGAATTATTTTTATTCAGAATTTTATGTAACTGATCAATGGCAAACTATTGAATTACCAATTAAAAATTTTAAGTATTCTAGAAATGGAAATGAGTTACTTGGTTCAACTAACATAAGATCTATTGGCTTGGTTGCATACGGTAAAGATTTTTCAGCTCAATTAGATATTGCAGGTATTGAACTTTACTAAATATGGTTTTTACAGACCTAGATAAATTCTTTATGGAGTCTGCAATGGACTTGGCCAGACAATCATTCGAACATAAAGAAGTCCCTGTCGGTGCGGTTATTGTCAAAGATAATGAAATCATAGGAAGGGGATGCAATAGTGTGATTGAAAGTAATGATGTTACCGCTCATGCAGAAATAAACGCACTTAGATCTGCTTCCAGTAAGATAGGCAATTATAGATTAAATGGATGTTCTATTTTTGTAACTCTAGAGCCTTGTCATATGTGTGCGAAAGCAATTATTGATGCAAGATTGAGCTGGATAATATTTGCAACCAAAGAACCTAAAACAGGTAGCTTATGTTCAATTGATAATTTTCTTGAGAATAAGGCTTTAAATCATAAGATCAAATATAAATATGGGTTATATGAAGAGGAAAGCACAAAGCTACTTAAAAGTTTTTTTATACTAAAGAGGTAATTATATAATTTTTTCCATTGTTGTATGAGGGATGTCAGTATCAGAACCATCATATTTTTTGACCGCTATGTAACCAAATTTTTTATAAAAATCTAATACGTGATCCCTGGCATTTAAAATAATTTTTTTTGCATTTTGTCTTTTAGCTTCTTTTTCAAGTAATCTTATGACTTCTTTACCAACACCATTTCTTTGATATTTTTCATCAACAGCCATATACCTAATTTGCGCTTCATTTGGGTTGTTAAAATGCAGCCTACCACAACCTACAATTTGTTCTTTTTTGACTCCAATTAGATGAAAGCTGGAATCCTCATAATCATCTTTTAAGGATTCGATTGATTTTCCAATAGGCTTTCTTAATATTTCCCATCTAAAAAGATTATATTTTATGAATTCTTCTTGATTTTCTGGTTGTTTAAATGAAATATCATTCATTTAACTCTAACCAAACTGGGCAATGATCTGATGGCTTTTCCATTGCTCGGGCATCATAGTCAATACCAACATCCTTGATGTTCATTTTTAAATTCTCAGAAAGTAAAATATGGTCAATTCTTAATCCTTTTTTCGGATCCTGATCAAACATTCTAGACCTATAATCAAACCATGAATAAATAGATGACTCTTGTGGATATTTTTCTCTCCATGTATCAACAAAGCCTAAATTTTTGATCTTATTCCACATTTCTCTCTCCTGAGGTTGAAATGACGTTTTTCCATCTCTTAACCATCTTTTTGCATTTTCTTCTCCAATTCCAATATCTATATCTTCTGGTGAAACATTGAAATCTCCCATCACTATTAAATTAGAGTTTGATTTTTTAAGGTTGAGAATATGCGACTCTAAATCACTATAGTATTTAACTTTTTTAGGAAATTTTGTTTCATGATTTATGTTTTCACCTTGAGGAAAATAACCATTCATTATTAACAATTCTTCATTTCCAAAGTTAAATTTAGATTGAATGAATCTTTTCTGATCCTCTTCAGTATCATTCACAAAGCCTTTGTAAGTTTCAATTGGTGGGACTTTGCTTAAGATGGCTACTCCATAATGTCCTTTTTGACCCCAATATTCTGCATGATATCCAATTTCATTGATTATTTCTAACGGGAACTCTGGATCGTTTACCTTTGTTTCTTGAAGTCCTATTACGTCAGGATCTAAAGTATCTCGTATGTGTTCAATTTGATGAGGTCTTGCTCTGATGCTATTGATGTTAAAAGATACAATTTTCATATTATTTTATAGAAGACAAAGCAAATTTTTTATTTAATTCAATGTAATCATTGATAATATTAGTTGATTCAATTAATTGATAATCATCTTCTAGATTTATTTCGCTACTAGTTATGCCAGTATCACTTGATTCTTGCATCTCTTCATATGAAGAATAAATTGCAAGGCCAACTTTCTGTCTTCTTTCATTTTCAATTTGAAGGAGCCAATCTTTTCTTAATTCTTTTTGAATTTTTCTTTCATTTAAATTTAGACTTAGCTTTCTTTTATTTTTATTCAAGTCGTATCTGTCTCTGACTTTTTTCAGATAATTTAGATTCGGTTCCTCATTGAGCCGATACTCATAGTTTGCAACTACCTCATTAAAAAGATTTGAATCAATATTAAATTTATTATGTCTGTATGGTCTTATTACATCCCATTCCATTGCAGTAGGATATGAGCTTTCTCCAACTGAGTTGATATCCCAAGTGACTGGAAGTTGAATATCAGGAAGCACACCTTTATTTTGAGTACTCATTCCATTCACTCTGTAATACTTAGATTCTGTAATTTTAACTTGCCCCTCTGATAAATTTTCCAGACTCTGGACAGTACCTTTACCAAATGTTCTTTGCCCAACAATGATACCTCTTCTATAGTCTTGAATTGCTCCAGCAACAATCTCTGAGGCTGACGCTGAGTAACGATTAACTAGAACTAACATTGGCTTACTCCAAACCTGGACAGCTCTTGAAGAGCCATATGGTTGAATATATCCTCTACTTTGCTTCACTTGAACTGTGGGACCTGAAGACACAAATAATCCTATAATTTTGTTTGCTTCAATGAGTGCACCACCACCATTATTTCTTAAATCCAATATCAAAGCATCAACATCTGATTGATTAAACTCATTTAAAATACTCTTAACATCTTTACTGCTACTTCTATAATCTTCAACCCTTTTTTGATAATCATTAAAATCTATATAAAAAGAGGGCAGATCAATTATTCCAATTTTATTATCACCAATATCAATAATTTTTGATTTTGCAGCTCTGTCCTCAAGTTTTATCTCTTCTCTTTTTAAAGTTATTAATTTAGTTGAATCATCATCTGAATTGAATGATATGAATTCAATTTCAACCTCACTTCCAGCTTCTCCTCTAATTAAGTCAACAACTTCGTCAATTCTCCAGCCAACTACATCTTTATATTCATTTGATCCAATTTGTCTAATTTTAGTTATTCTATCCTCAGGATTAATTTTTCCAGATTTTTCAGCTGGACCACCAGGAACTAAACTTATAATTTTAGTGTAGTCGTCTTCTGTTCCAAGAAGTGCCCCAATACCATTCAACTTTAAACTCATATTCACATCAAAATCCTCTGCAGATCTTGGTGATAAGTAAGAAGAATGAGGATCAAATTGATTAGTTAAAATATTAATAGCTAACGAAAATATATCTTCCTCCTTTTGCTGGTTGATTCTTCTTATTCTGTTTTCATACCTTTTTTTTAAATCAACTAGTGGTGTAGAACTTGAAGAGTCTGATAATGTTGAAACTAAAAGATCATTTTTTGTTTCGAGTCTCCATATCTCTTTTAAATCGTCAAAACTAGATTGCCATTGGTTATCTTCATTATAGATATCAAGATATTCATCCTTTAAGAGATCAAACTGATTTTTTTTGATTAGTTCAATTTGATATTTTAAAAAATACATTAACCTTTCAAAATATAAATTAATAAGCTCATAAGCTAGTTCAATATCAAAATAATCGTCATAAAGGTCTGATCTTTTAAGGTACAATTCTATTTCATCTTTAATAAATAAATTTTTATTTTCATCTAATTTTTCTATGATTGCTTCAAAATATTTTTTATTAAAATTATCTTTATTTAATTCTTTAAGGTAGTGCTCTCTTTCAAGTTTTTTAAAAATCTCCTTACTCAATTCCTCTTTGTTATTGCTTAATTCAATAAATTCATATTCGTTTGCAAATACAAACGCACAACATAATAAAAAAATTAATTTTATATTCATTTAATAATTATAAATTCTGTGCTTTAGCAGCTTCTTCTCTAACTAAATCTGGCGTACCTAAGATTTGTCTATTAACACCGATTCTTTTGAACCAATAATGTAATCCTAACAAGTCTGTAAATCCCATTCCACCATGAACTTCGGTTGCTTTTTTTGAAACCATTTTAGAAACATCGGAAGTGTGGGACTTAGCGTGACATGCCATAAGCTTTTTATCATCATCGTTACAATCAAATGAATGTGCTGCATGCCAAACTAATGAATAACATGGTTCTAATTCAGATGCCATTTCTGCACACATATGCTTAACTGCTTGGAATGAACCAATTACTCTATTAAATTGTTTTCTATCTTTGGAGTAATCTACAGCTTTATCAATCATAGCCTTCGAAGCACCAAGTGAATCCGCAGCAGTAACTATTCTACCTGCATCAATTGCGTTGCTTATAGCTTCATTTGAATTCAAGGTATTTTTTAAAATATCAATTTCAGTATCATTAAAACAAATTTCTCTAAAAATTCTGGTTTTATCAACTGTCGTTAAATCAACTTCTTTTATTCCTGCCGATTTAAGATTTACAACTCCTATTTGACCCTTTTTATCAGACAACATCACATGTGTTGCATAATCATTATCAATTACAAAAAAAGTTCTTCCATTTACTTTATTGTCGGAAAAAACTAAATTTGATTCATTTCTTGATCCAAAGAATTCAGAAAATCCAATACTAAAATTAATTGAATTCTTTGACATTTCATCAAAATAAAATTTTTGTTGACTATCGTTAGCGCCATATTTAATTGATATAGGAGCCATTACGTAAGATCCAATAAATGGAAGAGTTGCAACACCTTCTCCTAGACTTTGTGAGACCGCAGTAGCGAACAGTAAGTCAAGTCCAAGACCACCATTTTCCTCAGGAATTAAAATGTTATTTATGCCAAGGTTTACGATACCCTTATGTAAATTATCTTTGCAAGATTTATCTTGTCCGTTTGTAACCTTTCTTATGACATCTATAGGAGCAGTATCTTCAAGAAATTTTTTAACGTTATCTTGAAAGAAAATTTGGTCATCAGATAATCCAAAATACATTTTATGCTCCCTGAGGCATCTTTGGTTCTTTTGGCATACCAAGACCTCTTTCTGAGATAATATTTTTTTGTATTTGGCTAGTACCACCCCCAATTATCAATCCAAGAAAATACATGTAAGCGACTTGCCATGAACCACCATCTCTTATATTTGGACTATTTTCATACAGTGTTCCCAATTCACCCATAATATCTATTGCAAAACCCTCAAGCTCATGTCTCAATTCAGTACCAACGAGTTTCTGTATCATTCCAGCAATCTTCACATCTTGATTTTTATTTAGTTTTGCTGATAGAACTCTCAAAGAATTAGATTGAAAAGCAATAACTTTTCCTTGAATTTTCATTAATTTATCTCTGTATACTGGATTATTAATAGCTAATTCACCATTTATAGTTTCTTTTTTCATTCTTTCAATAAGAGATTTCAATCTGTTCATCATAGCGTTAGGATCAGAAAGAGAGCCTCTTTCATGACTTAGTGTTGCATTTGCAACAGCCCAGCCTTCACCTCGTTTTCCAACAATATTATTCTCTGGAATTGTTACATCTGTAAAAAATACTTCATTGAATCCAGCATTAAGCGTCATATCAACTAACGGTCTTATCTCAATTCCAGGAGTATCCATTGGAATTAGTAAGTAGCTTATTCCAGCATGTTTTGACGCATCAGGTTCAGTTCTGACCAAACAAAACATCATCTGTGAATACTGAGCAGTACTGGTCCAGATTTTTTGACCATTTATAACCCAGTTCCCATTTATTAATTCTCCTTTTGTTTGCAGATTTGCAAGATCACTGCCAGCATTTGGCTCTGAGTAGCCTTGACACCAAATAATTTCGCCAAGCAGTGTCGACTTCACATATTTTTGTTTTTGCTCCTCAGTACCAAGTTCTAAAAGCGTTGGAACTAACATGTCTATACCTTGACCACCCATTGGAGGAGGGATTTTAGCTTTTGCAAATTCTTCTGCAATAATTCTGGTTTTAATGATGTCACTTTCCCCACCAAAACCTCCGTATTCTGTTGGAATTGATCTTGCAAAATAACCTTTTTCAATAAGAATCTTTTGCCAATCTGATCTCTTCATTTTAATTTCACCAGATTTAAATGAACCCGATAGTGGGACTTTAGTGGAGTCTGAGAAATGAATACCAGAATATTTTTTACAAAAATCTCTTACTTCATTAGTAAAATCTTTGTACTCTTTTCTAAAATTTAAATCCATAATTTTTTCTAATTAGTCCCAGTTTGGTTTTCTTTTTTCAAGAAATGCAGCTATTCCTTCTTTAGCATCTTTTCCTTCAAAACACATAGCAATTTGTTCTTTTAAGTATGGAAGGGCATCATCAAAACTTTTTGAATCTTGCTTCTCATAAGCCTCAAGACCAAATTTCATTGTTTCAGGCGCTAAACTTGCTAGCTCATTAGCAAGTTTATCAACTTTTTCATTAAGTTCTTCTTTTTTAACACATTCATTTATCAAACCCCATTCTTCTGCTTTTTTCGAATCAATAGGTTTTCCTCTCATTATGAAGTCAAGACCCGCTCTTTTAGGCATAACTCTAAATAAACCCGCCATGACCATAAAAGGCCATAATCCTCTATGTATCTCTGGTGCTGAAAAGGTTGCTTCTCTTACTGCAATAGCATGAGTTGAGTTACATACAATTAAAAGAGCACCCGCCAAAACTGACCCTTGGATTTTAGATATGACTGGCTTAAATAAATGTCTTAAAGAAAGACTTATGTCATCAGCATTTTCTAGTTTTGGTACATTTGATTCAGACTTTGAATTAGATAAATCTGCGCCAGCACAAAAAATATCTCCCTTTGCAGCAAAAACTACTACACGAATAGTATCTTCCTGTTTTGCATAAGCTAAAGCATAATTAATCTCATTCATCATTACACTATTTAAAGCATTTTTTTTCTCAGGCCTATTTAGCGTAATTTCCATAATATTATTTTTTATATTTATTTCAGTTGCTGAAAACTGAAGACCCTTAAGTGATAGCTTTTTCATTTTAATTATCCTCAATAATACTTTGTGGCACTTTTATTTTCTTAGCTCTCAAATACTCACCTAAGGACTTCGCTTGACCATCTTTTCTGTCATTAGACGAAACACCATCTTGCAATATGTCATGAATGTAAAAATTAAGTGAATGAATATTTGCTAATTCAAATCTTTCTACCCTAAATTGCATCAGATCGGGAAGAAGTTCTTTTAGCTTTTCTACTGTCAAAAATTTATGAAGAAACGCAAATGAAGTTGAATTTTTTGCCCAAACTCCTAGATTTGCACAACCTCCTTTGTCACCAGATCTTGTTCCAAAAATTTGACCAAAATAGATGTCTTTTTGATCTTTTATCTCAATATCTTCAATTTTTATAGGCTCTTTTTGATAGTAAATCTCTTCAAATTCAAGTTGACTTGTTGGTAACACCTCAATCTGATTTCCATTAAAATATACCTTTTCTTTTATGTGTTTGCTGTCTACTAATGTAGGCCAATATACTATAACTGGACCACTTGGTTTAATTCCGCTCTGCGCAAAAAAACCTGGTATATTCGCGAGAGCAAGTTCAATTATTTTTGCACTAAAAAGTCTTCCTACTAAATTTTGATCTTGAGATTTAACTGAGACTAGCAATGAAGCCATTGCTTCCTCATTACTTGATGGATTTTCTTTGTCTGTTCTGTGAAGTTGAATTGAAACTTCTTCAAATTGTTCTTTTCCGCCTACAGACTTAAATAACGCATCTGTAAAAACTTTTGCTTTATCTTCAATATCCAAACCAGTAAGAATGATTTCCATACCATTTCTAAATCCTCCGGCAAGATTGATACAAACTTTATGTTTATCTGGCGGAGAACTCCCTCTGCATCCTGAAACATGAACTTTATCTTTTTCGATCTGTTTAATTTTTAATGTATCAAAGTGAGCTATGACGTCTGGATTTATATAAGCTGGCGAGCTTATTTCATATAAAAGTTGAGCAGTCACAGTACCTTCAGAAACCAAACCACCTGTGTCAGGATGTTTTGTAATATTAAAACTCCCATCTTTGTATATCTCAGCAATTGGATAACCAACATTATCAAAACTATGAACTTCCTTGAAGAACGCGTAATTTCCACCAGTTGCTTGACAACCACATTCAATAATATGACCAGCAGCAAGTGCTCCTGCTAAAGCGTCATAATTATTTCTGTCCCATTCAAATTTCCAAGCTGCGGGACCGATTACGACTGCAGCATCTGTAACTCTTGGACAAACAACAATATCTGCTCTATTATCTAAAGCTGTTTTAATACCCCATGCTCCAAGATATGCATTTGCAGTTAAAGGAGAAAAATTTGAGTCACTTAACTTAATATTTTTTTCTATATTTTTGAATTCCTCTCCCAATTTTGTTAAATCATGAATTTTTGGCATTAAGTCATCGCCATCTATATAAGCAACCTTCATATCTATGGATTGCTCATTTAAAATATTTTCAATTTCTAACGCCATTGATTTCGGATTTAATCCACCGGCATTACTGACAATTTTAATATTTTTCTCTTTGCAAGATTTTGCAATTTCTTTTATTTGTTTTAAAAAAGTTCCAACATAACCTTTATCTTCACCTCTTTTCATTTTTTGACTAAAAAGAATAGCCATAGTTAATTCAGCTAGATAATCTCCAGTAAGAACATCGATAGGCCCTCCATTAACCATTTCTTTTGCTGCAGATAATTTATCACCATAAAATCCACTGCAATTTGCAATTGTTATAAATTCCTTTCCCATTAGTTTTTAAGTTTTATACCATTCAAAATAATACTTGTTATTGAATTTGCAGATTCCTCAGGGCTAAAATTAATAGATCTTTTGTTTTCTTCTTTAAAAAATTCTCTTCCAATTCCTCCTAAGAGGATAGCAAAAGCTTTTACGTCAATAGCCTTAATTTCTTTTTTCTTAATAGCTTGCTCTAAAAGTTCTTTAATAAAATTTTTAATGAAGTTCTCATGATAATCTGCAGTCATCTTTGAGCCATTTATTTTTTCCATATCTTTTAGAAATCTGTCAAATTTTGGACCAACAGCTTGATTAACAATCATCAAATATTCTTCTAATTTTTCTACAGGAGAGTGAATTTCTGATACAGAATCCATAGCAAATTTACCTAATTTTTTTAGGATATTATCCATTGTCATTAAAATTAATTCGTCTCTGCTCGGTGCAATTTCATATAGTGTTCTTAAAGAAATCTTAAGTTTTTTTGCTATTTCAGACATAGTCAGATTTGGAACACCCGATTCTAACAATACTTCTAGAGCGTCAATGATTTCGTTATGTCTTTTTGTATAAATTCTATTAGTTTTTGTATTAAAAGAACTTTTTCTATATCCAATATTTTGCATTTAACAATTACTTAACAACCATTAATAGGGCACCGTTTTCAACTTGATCATTTATTGAAATAAATAGTTCTGAGACTGTCCCATCTTCTGAGGCTTTAATAGAATGCTCCATTTTCATTGCTTCTAGAATGACCAAAGTATCACCAGCTTTGACTTTTTTACCTTTTTTTACCTTTAGGTCAATTACTTTTCCAGGCATTGGAGCAACAAGACCTCCAATTGCAGTTTCTGTGCCAGGCATCCTAAACCTTGGTTTTAGTTCAAGCATAATATCTCCATATGGCATATGGACCAAAATGCTGCTGCCAGCGACTGTAACGCGAGAATAAGCTCTTTTACTATCGAAAACTAAATCAATTCCATTCTTATCCATTGAATAAATAAAAGCCTCTTTATTAAATGAAAATAAAAATTTATTATTATTTTGCTGTTTGTATTCCACAATATATTCCTTATTTTCAAATTCAAAAGCTATTTTTTGATTTGGCAATCTTCCATTCGTCCAACCAGACGGCATAAATTTAGCAACGTTTGAATTATTTCTATTTTGTTGTTGTATCCACATAGCCGCAATTGCAGTTATGTGTTCAATTTCAGCTTTATTAATTTCAAGCTTCCTGCTTGGATTTACCCTTTCAATAAAATCAGAAGTAGTATCTCCTTCAAGGAATTCTTTAGTTTTTAAACAGTTAATTAAAAAATCTCTATTTGTTTTTAAACCACCAATATGTGCAGATTCGAGTGCCTTCGCTAATTTGCTTGCTGCATCAGTTCTATTAGTGGCGAATGTAATTATTTTTGCGAGCATAGGGTCAAAATCAGTACCTACTATTGTTCCGGTTTTTACACCCGAATCCCATCTAGCCTCGGCAGAATTATTTTTTTCAAACGCTATTAAGGTTCCAATTTCAGGAAGGAAATCATTATTTGGATCTTCTGCATAAAGTCTTGCTTCAATAGATGAACCTGTCCAGGTAATTTCTTCTTGAGAGAATTCTAGAGGCTCACCTCTAGCTATTTTGAGTTGTTCACTAACAAGGTCTATTCCGGTAACTTCCTCTGTAACTGGGTGTTCAACTTGTAATCTTGTATTGACTTCTAAAAACCAGAATTCTTCCGTTTTATCATCAAACAAAAATTCTACGGTTCCAGCTGATTCATATTTTATTTGTTTTGCCAGCTTTACTGCAGCATCACCCATATTTTTTCTAACCTCATCTGAGATCCTTGGAGATGGAGATTCCTCAATTATTTTTTGGTGTCTTCTCTGAATTGAACACTCTCTTTCTCCTAAGTGAACAATGTTTCCAAATGAGTCGCCTAAAATTTGTATTTCGATATGCCTAGATTTTTCTACGTATCTTTCAATAAATATTCTTTCATCATTAAAACCACTTTTAGCTTCTCTTTGTGCACTGATTATTGATTCTCTTAAATCTTTTTCTTTATCAACAATTCTCATTCCTTTACCACCACCACCTGCTGCTGCCTTAATTAGAAGAGGGTAGCCAATCTTTTTTGCTTCATTAGGTTTTGATGTCATTGGTAGGGTAGGTACATCAGCCTTAACTGCTAATTCTTTTGCTTTTAATTTATCTCCCATCACTGATATAACATTAGGAGATGGTCCAATCCAAATTATATTTTCTTTTTTAACTTTTCTTGCAAAAGAAGCATTTTCCGATAAAAAACCATAACCTGGATGAATTGCTTGAGCGCCAGTCTTTTTCGCAGCCTCAATAATTTGATTCCCATTAAGATAACCACCATCTTCTAATCTAATCGACTCATCTGCTTGATTTACAAAAGGAGCATCTTTGTCAGCATCAACATAAATGGCAATTGATCTGATGCCCATCTCTTTGGCAGTTTTTATAATCCTACATGCAATTTCACCCCTATTAGCAATCAATAATGAATCAAAGATCATAATCTAAAAACTCCATATTCCTTAGCACCTTCAATAACATTATTACTTACAATAGAGAGGCAAAATCCAATAACATCTCTTGTATCTCTAGGATCGATAATTCCATCGTCAGTAAGCATACTACTTGCAACAAGACCATGTGATAATTTTTCAAGATAATCAATTACCATTGCTTTAAGTTGTTCATCTGCTTTTTTATCAAACTTTTTTCCATCTCTTTTGGCTTTAGCTTGTCTTACAATAGACATGACACCAGCCATTTGCTCAGGACCCATCACAGCAATTTTTGCAGTAGGCCATAAAAATGTAAATCTATTATTAAAAGCTTTTCCTGACATCGCATATGTTCCAGCTCCATATGAAGCGCCAACTATAAATGTTATGTGCGGAACCATTGAGTTTGAAACAGCATTTATAAGTTGTGAGCCTTTTTTAATAATTCCTTGCCTCTCAAAATCTTTACCTACAAGAAATCCTGTTACGTTATGTAAAAATATAATAGGTATATCTCTCTTATTACACAGTTGAATAAAAGTAGCCCCTTTTTCTGCAGATTCAGGATAGATAGGACCATTGTTACCAATAATACCTATTTGATAACCATGAACAGAAGCCCAGCCACATACTAAAGATGAACCATAAAGTGGTTTAAACTCTTCAAATCTAGATCCATCAACAATTCTTGCGATAATTTCTTTTATATCCACAGCCGATTTAAGATCTTCACTTAAAATGCCTAATAATTCATTTTTATCATATTCTGGTTCAATTGACTTTATTTTAGGTTCAGGACCTTTTTTTGACCAATTTAAGTGTGATACTACCTCTCTACAAATTCTAAGAGCATCCATTTCATCTTCAGCCAAATAATCAGAAAGTCCAGAAACTTCAGAGTGCATTTTCGCACCTCCAAGTGTTTCGTCATCAGACTCTTCACCAGTAGCCATTTTTACTAATGGAGGACCTGCAAGAAAAGCCTTGGACTGATCTTTAATAAAAATATTGTAGTCAGACATTCCTGGCTGATATGCGCCACCTGCGGTTGATGAACCAAATACAACTGATATTACTGGAATTCTCATTTTTGATAATTCAGTCATTTCATAAAAAAAACGCCCTGTTGAAGCAAAATGACCTTGTTGAAGACTTGGAGCAATAGGGGGTGAATCACTCTTATTGTTTCCCACACTCAAGTCACCACCAGCTGACTCAACAAAACTTATAAAAGGAATTTTATTTTCTCTTGCAATCTCTTTTGCTCGTTTCCATTTTTCGCCGACGTATACTGTCATTGCTCCTGCCTTTACAGTTGGATCATTTGCAAATATTACACATTCAACTCCAGAAATTATTCCAACTCCTGATACACATCCTCCACCAACATGATAGTTTGTTGTACCGTATGCAGCGAAAGGTTGAATTTCTAAGAAAGGACTATCTTGGTCAAGAACATTCATTACCCTTTCTCTTACCGGCATCTTTCCTCGTTTTGCTAAACGTTCGTGGTGGTGCATGCCGCCACCGATTTCTGCAAGATCAAGAAGACCATCTAAAAACTGCAGCTTTTCTAACATCATCTCTTTATTTGCAATATATTGATCTGACTTAGTATTTAGATTTGTCTTAATTTTTGGTGAAATATTTTCTTTTTTCATAATATGAATTTTAAATTGGACTCAAATGGTAATATATTATCATTAATATTACCACTAAAAAGCTGTAAAATAATAATATATTCTTTATTTACATGATCAAAATATACGGCACAGAAAACTCAAGAGCTATGAGACCTATATGGACAGCAGAAGAAATGGGTTTAGATTATGAATTAATTATGATGCCATTTCCTCCAAGAGTGTTCATGAAAGAATATTTAGATGTCAATATTTTAGGCACAGTTCCATACATGATTGATGGTGATGTGAAAATGACAGAATCTGTAGGAATTTCTCAATATCTTGTTGAAAAATATGGCCCATCAGATTTACAAGTTCAACCTAATGAAAATGATTATCCCGCATATTTAAATTGGTTATATCATTCTGATGCAACATTAACATTTCCACAAACTGTAGTTTTAAGATATAAGTTTCAAGAACCAGGAGTAGCTGATGCAGCAATTGATGGTTACAGTAGATGGTTTGTCTCAAGGTTGAAACTTTTAGAAAAATCCCTAGATAATAAAGAATACTTGTGTTCAGATCGTTTCACATTAGCTGATATTTGTGTCAGTTATGCAATAAACTTGGCAGACGCTCTTGGGATAGAGCAGGCATTTAAGCCAAATATTAAAAGGTGGTCTAAGAATTTATTTTCAAGGCCTGCATTTATAAAAAGTAAGAGTTACAAATATGAAAAAGAAAACTAAAAGATTAATTTATTTTTTATCGATTATATTTGTCATTCCAAATTTGTTATCAAATAAAACTGAGCACATTGAAACAATATATTTAGGATCTGGTTGTTTTTGGGGTGCTGAAAAAGGATATGAATCACTAGATGGAGTAATTGATGCTGAATCAGGCTATGCCAATGGTTATGGTATTAGCCCAAACTATAGGTCAATCATACAATTTAAAAACAAGTTCAATGATAATAATTTTGCTGAGGTCGTAAAAGTTACTTTTAACTCAAACGCAATTGAAGTAGTAGATATTTTAAAACATTTTTTTGAGACACATGACCCAACTCAGCTGAATAGGCAAGGTAATGATGTTGGAACACAATATCGTTCGACAATACTTTATATTAACGAAATCCAAAAGGAACTAGCTGAAAAAATTATGGAAGAATATCAAATTCTTCTCAACAATGGTGGCTATGGTGAAATAAAAACTATGTTAGAGCCCTTAGATAATTTTTACTCAGCTGAAGATTATCATCAAGACTATTTAAAAAAGAATCCTAATGGCTATTGCCCAGATTTATCAACCGGAATTGTTTTTAATGATAGCACTAAAACCCTCCTTGATAATGAAATCCTTTTAACCGGCAAGCAAATATTAGTTTTAGATTCACAAAATTACTGCCCGTATTGCGAAAAATTAAAAGTAGATGTCACAGATGACTACAAAGGAACTATACCGCTATCCTATAGAACATCTGATCAATTACATGGACTAAAAATAAATTCGCCAACTTGGGCAACACCTTCATTAATTTTTATGGAAAATGGAAAAGAAGTTTTTTCGTATCAAGGATATATCAATCATAAAGATTTCTATCAATTATTAGGTAAATTTAAGCTGGGAGATTCTGAAGCATATGATGTGGCTTTCAATAAAGGAACTGATGCGCGTTTTTGCAAAGAATATGAAATTTTTAAAGATACACCAGATGGTATTTTTGTTGATAAACTTAGTGGCGAATCTTTATTTGACACAAAAGATAGGTTCGTTTCTAAATCGGGATGGCTATCATTCACAAAACCTGTAGATGGTTCCGTATATGAGCTTCCTGACAATAGCTACGGTATGAGAAGAACAGAGATAAGATCAGTTTCTTCTGATATACATTTGGGTCATGTTTTCAATGATGGACCTAACGGAATGCCAAGATATTGTATTAATGCAACTGTATTGGAATTCAAAAAACGTAAAGAATTAAGTTAGTTAACCTATTCAGTCTGATAAGAACTCATTTATTCTTTCATAAGAATCTATAAATTCTTCTTTGAATTTTTGAACTGTTTGACCTGCAGTGATTGTTTCATTTACCAGNCCAATNCCNTGTCCAACCCANTAAGTNTCAAGTTGTTTTGCACCTTTATGNCCNATAGCAGCTTGNTCTGCAACTCTTTTAAGAGCNGGNTCACTNACCATTGTTTGAAGAGGCATTGGAAGNGGTTCTGGNGCATTTTTATTTTCCCAAGCTTCNACCCANGGTGATGTTAATTGTCTTGAATGTTTACCTGTTCTACTTTTTGATCTAACTGTGTGACTTGATGATGCTGCAACAAGCTTTTCTTTGATNTTATCTGAAGTNTCAGCCTCAGTTGTTGGAAGAAATACTGAAGCACACCAAACACCATCNGCACCCATGGCCATNACTCCAGCCATTTGCTCACCAGTNCATATGCCGCCAGCNGCNAGAATTGGCACATCACCATATGATTTTAGAGCACGNCTGACNTCAGGGACTAAAACCATTGTTGANACACTTCCGCAATGGCCNCCACCTTCTGTGCCAGATACAACAATAATATCNACACCCGCTTCAGCTTGTTTNANAGCATGTTGTTTNGCACCNACAAGAGCTGCAACAGGAACATTATGCTCTTTACCCATGTCNAACATCCATTTNGGNGGAACTCCTAATGCNTTCGCCACCANTTTGATTGGGTGTGAAAATGCAACTTCAAGAACTTCTTTAGCACCGTCAAGTCCAGCACCCAAAACTTGATTTGAGTTTTGCTCAGTTTTTTNAGANTCATCGCTTTTTCGTAAATCAGATGCATCGATATCATGTNGCTCTAGAATATCTGCTCTAAACTCTCTATGTTCTTGAGGAATCATTTCTCTTAAATCATTAGTTGATAAATTTTCACCTTTGCCAACATATGTGTTTGGTACNAGCACATCTACCCCATATGGCTTTCCATCTATGTTTTNATCAATCCANTTTAATTCNGTTTCTAGCTNTTCTGGTGNAAGACCAACGGCACCAAGAACTCCCATNCCACCNGCTTTAGATACNGCNGCAACAACATCTCTGCAATGACTAAATGCTACAAGAGGAAACTCAATATTTAAAATTTTACAAATTTGTGACTTCATAAACGTACCNAAGTAATTCTTTTAATGGTTTATATTACATTAAATTTAGAATGAATTAGAATAGGAACATGTTCAACTTCTCTGTNCCTGATATTTGTGATGAAATTGATGATATTCAAATAGGAGATTTATTTTTAAACTCATATGGAGGAANANGTAAATTTTANGGTGAGGTCCATACTGTAAAGTGCGAACACTCAAATAGNGCNGTTAAGGAATTTGTTCAAGAAAATGGNAAGGATAAAGTTNTATTAATNGAACANTTTGGAATAGAACCGTGTTCAATGGTNGGAGATNAGATNGNNCAAACAGCATTTGATAATCAATGGAATGGCATCATAACAAATGGNTTTATAAGGGACGTTGAGGNAATTNGTGATATTANANTTGGNGTATATGCTAAAAATTNATATCCNAAAAAAACNNATAAAACAAAAGGNATTGGTCAAAAAGATGTNCAAATTCAGTTNGGTTCAGTTCAAATNAATCCNGGCANTTGGTNNTATATTGATGAAAATGGTTGGATAATTAGTAAAAAAAAANTAGAACTTTAAACTTTCAATATCTTTATCCTTTTCAGTCCATATTGATTCAATCCAAGTCTTNAAATCTTCTCTGTANTNATNATCTGTCAAATAATTTTTATTTTTCAAATTATCTGGAATTTTATGTTTTGTAATCTTAACTTTTACATCAGCCATTTCTCCTTTTAANAATGACCAAGCNGATCTTTTATCTGATTTATATACTATNGTNAAATCAATAAGNAAATTAACTTCAGGTAAAGCAGATAATGCTGTAGCNAAACCACCAATTTTGGGAATCAAAAGGTTACTATATGGTGAATTTTGTAATATGTGTTTTTCTTTAGTAAATCTTGTNCCCTCAGCATAACTACAAATAGTTGATGGCGCTCTNTTGAGNCTTTTACATGATTTAANNGTATTTTCGTAATCAACAAATCTTAGATTTGGGTCTTTTTCAAGTTCTTTCTTTGAGTGCCTATTTACAAAAGGCATATTNAAATTNTTNTTTGCAAGATAGACNAAAGGAATCCAAGATAGCTCTTTTTTCATGAAGAACCTTAGATTTGGCATTTTATAATTCGAAGCTGATAATATGATNAGTATATCTGCCCANGATTGGTGATTTGAAAGACCTAGACACCAGTCATTCCTATCAAAATNAGNCTCATAAAAAAACTGNCTTTTGTTGTTATGAAAAAANTNCATAATTACTTTAAAGCCCCAAATNGTCCAATCGCTTACAATATTTGAAAGTCCTGCTAAATAAATTTTATTTTTTTGAGAGACAAATGGCCTTGGAATATTTACTATTGTTATCGATGAAAATCCAATTGTAAGCTCAGCAATCAAGCACATAAACATTATCACACCTTTAATGCTTAAATAAAGATTTCTTATAACTCTAAAAACCACTTAAATTTGCATACCTCTCAGTATGGTATTTTGAACTACCAAAAATTTGNTCTGCAACTCTGGCCCTTTTAAGAAANAAACCAACATCATATTCATCAGTCATNCCAATACCACCNTGCATTTGAATTGNTTCATTAGATACTAAGTGNAAAGTTTCNCCTGCTATAGTTTTTGANAGACTTGATAATCTTTGAAGNTCATTAGAATTTTCATCCGCAGCTCTCATTGCGGCCATAACNGANGATTTTGTTAATTCTATTTCACAGAACATTTCTGCTGCCCTATGTTGAAGGGCTTGAAANGATCCAATGGTAGCACCAAATTGCTTCCTTTGTTTTAAATAATCAAGTGTAATGTTAAAAGCTGATTCAGCATTGCCAAGCATTTCAGCTGAAATAGCTATTCTTCCNACATCNAGAATATTTTCGACAGTCTCACCNGCAGTTTCTNNATCNCCCAGAATTNGTGAATCATTTNCTTTAACNCTATCAAACGAAATATTGGCATAATTTCTAGAGTCAGCCATATCAAGTTTTATTTTTTTAATTCCTGATGAACTTGAATCAATTAAGAACAAAGTTAAACCAGTTGAATCACCAAGATTTCCTGAAGTTCTTGCTAATACAATTAATAAGTCAGCACTTGCACCGTCAATTACAAAAATCTTTTTTCCATTTAAAACATAATTTGATTTATCTTTTGCAGCAGTCATTTTAATTTGAAAAGGGTNGTGATGACTCGTTTCGTCTATAGCCAATGCTGTTGTNATTTCTCCATTTGCAATTTGTGNAAGATATTTCTCTTGTTGTTCTTTGGTCCCAAATTGTGAAATTGCATAAGCACCTAAAACTCCTGTTGCAAATAGAGGTGAGGGTGTCAGCGTTTTCGCACATTCTTGTAAAATCACTCCAATGCCTGTTATCCCAAAATTAGAGCCACCATATTCTTCAGGTATTAATATACCAGGCCAACCTAGTTTAACCATTTCGGAATAGATATCTTTATCCCAAAGNAGGGGATCNCTATCATCTCTNAGAGATCTAAAATGAGATATAGGAGATCTTTCTTCTACAAAACTNTTTGCAGTATCTTTTAAAAACTGCTCTTCTTCAGATAAAACAAGTTTCATCTATTTATTATTGGTTTGGCAGTTCGAGCACTCTTTTAGAAATTACATTAAGTTGAACCTCTGAAGTTCCTCCTTCAATAGAATTTCCTTTAGTTCTAAGCCATGCTCTAGTAAGATTTTTATCATCTTCATCAAATTCATCACCATCCCAGGCAACTCCATTTATTCCAGACGCTGCAATCATAAGTTCGTGTCTTTTTTTATTATGCTCTGTACCATACAGTTTGAACATTGAGGCTGTTGCACTTGCTTTACCTCCTTCGTCCCCAGCTCTTTTTAAAGTAAGACCAAATGCATGCTCTTTAATCTTATGAGCAGTAATTTCAGATCTGTAATAACCATTTTTGATTTTGCCACCTTCTTCACCAAGATGTTTTTTTGCAATAGAAACAATATCTCTTTTGCTTCCCATACCAGATGCAAGACCAAAATTTGAAATAAAAGCTCGTTCGTGTTGTAAAAGTTTTTTGGCAATAGTCCAACCTGAATTTAATTCACCAATTAAATTTTCTTTAGGTACCTCAACATTATCAAAAAAAGTTTCACAAAATGGTGATTTACCAGAAATTAGAGTAATTGGTTTTGTAGTAACACCTGCAGTTTCCATATCAATTAATAAAAAACTTATTCCATCATGTTTTGGTTCTTTAGNACCTGTTCTCACCAGGGCAAATATCCAATCGGCCTTATCTGCATAGGATGTCCAAACCTTTTGGCCGTTTACCAAGAAATTCTTACCCTTATCTTCTGCTTTTGTGGAGAGACTTGCCAAATCAGATCCAGAACCTGGTTCAGAGTAACCCTGACACCACCTTATTTCGCCTTTAATAATCTTAGGAATATGTTCTTTTTTTTGTTTTTCCGTTCCATATTCCAACAATACAGGTGCNAGCATCCATATACCAAAACTCAATAATGGGAGTTTTGCACCTATGCTAAATAACTCTTCATTTAAAACTTTTACTTCGTCTTTTGTCAGACCACCACCACCATATTCTTTTGATACAGTTGGCATAGTCCAACCTTTTTCACCCATNCTATCAAGCCAAAGCTTTGATTCTGGATTTTTATATTCTGCATTCCTACCACCCCAGACTTCATCCACTGGAGTTTTTGGATCAGCACCGCTTCTCATGGAAGGTGGACAATTTTTATCAAGCCATTGTTTGGTTTCTTCTCTAAATTTATCTAAATTACTCATATGTTTGACATTTGTTTAAATTAAAATCAACAATATTATAGGCACTTATTTAAATTTTTCGAGTATTGAATCCATAAAACATATTAATACATTATTTTTAAATCTGTATAATGCGCGATATGTTTAAAGAAATAGGCATTTTTATTAAAGATAATCTTTCTAATAGCATTAATACTGATGTTATGAATTCTATGATTAATTCTTTACTGAAATTAGATATAAATATATCCATAGATGAATTTTCTAGCTATAAGAATGAGTCATTCAAAGAGCTTAAGCACGAAGATTTCGTTAAAAAAGTCGATCTTATAATAGTTTTTGGTGGTGATGGAACGCTATTAAATGCAGCCAGAAAATACTTAAATTATGAAATACCTATCTTAGGAATAAACATGGGAAATGTAGGCTTCTTAACCGATATCAGCGTTGAGACTTTTGAAGAATCAATTGAAGAGGTTTTTGAAGGTAATTATAAGATTGAAGAAAGGAANTTAGTCTCTGCAAAGTTTTGTGATAAGCATTTGTATGGTCTAAATGAGGTGTTAGTTCATTCTGGATCATATGCTCAATTAATGAGATATCGATTAATCGTTGATGAAAAAGTTGTATATGAGCAAAGGTCTGATGGTTTAATAATTGCAACACCTACTGGATCAACGGCATATGCTCTATCTGCAGGCGGACCTATTATTCATCCTAGTTTAGACGTTTGGACAATTCTTCCAATGCTGCCTCAGAGTCTCTCATCAAGACCCTTTGTCATTTCATCTGAACAAAGTGTATATTTAGAATTATTTGAGGGTCCTAACGAAAGTGCAAAAATCTGTGTTGATGGTCAAGACGATATAGATATTTCATTTGGTCAGAGGATCGAAATATCTAAAATGGAAAAAACTTTGAAACTAGTGCATCCAAATAAAAATGATTTTTTTGAAGCGTGCAGAGAAAAATTAGGTTGGAGTTTAAATATTTCAAAGAATTAAATCGAATATGTTTAAAAATTTTCATATTCCAATAATTATTTTTGCAGTTCTATTTGCTTTAATCTCAAATTTTGGTTCTGTTATCGCAGCAATAGAATTTTTAACATTCACAAATATAAATATCACAAATCAAGGATATATTTCTATATTTGATTTTAATCAAACATATTGGATTGGCAATCAGTGGTGGAGACTTATTACACCTATTTTTATTCATTTTTCATTTGCTCATTTAGCCTTTAACTGTTTATGGATCTTTATACTTGGTGAGAAAATTGAAAATACAGACGGGTCGCTTATTTTTATATTATTGGTTATTTTCTCAGCAATTTTAAGTAACTGCCTTCAATATTTCTGGACCGAAACAAGTTTGTTTGGTGGGCTATCTGGTGTAATTTATGGTCTTATTGGCTTTTGTATGATTATCGAATTTGATACACAATATGAAAGATACAAATTACCGCCAGCTTTATACTTATTTATGATTGTTTGGTTGCTTCTTGGTTTTGCTGGCATATTGGATCTGTTTGGTTTTGGATCGGTCGCAAATTTTGCTCATTTAGGCGGCCTTATTTCAGGTATTTTGTTTGCTATGATATACAAGAACATTTATGTGAGATTATAAATTGATTAAAAAAGCAGTACTACCAGTTGCAGGCCTTGGAACAAGATTTTTACCTGCATCGAAAGCGATTCCAAAAGAGATGTTACCAATTATTGATAAGCCATTAGTTCAATATGCGGTTGAAGAGGCGGTAAATGTTGGAATAAATGAAATAGTTTTTATTACAAGTCCTGAAAAGTTTTCAATCAAAAATCATTTTAAAAAAAATAAAGAAATAGAGACAAAACTTATTAAATCAGGGAAAAATGATTTAGCTATGGCAATAAATCCAGAAATTTTTTCAAAAGTTAGTTTTTATTATGTAAATCAAAAAAAACAAAATGGATTAGGTGATGCTATTCTTCACGCCGAGAGTATTATAGGTAATAGTCCTTTTGCAATACTTCTTCCAGACGATCTATTTATTTCTAAAAAGTCCTGTTTGCAGCAATTAATAGACGCATATGCTTTAAATAAATCTTCAGCAATTGCTGTTAACGTTATAGATAAAAACAATATTCATAAATATGGAGTTATAAAGCCAAAAGAAAGAACTTCTGAAATTATTAAAATTGAAGATATTATTGAAAAACCAAATGCTATTGATGCTCCATCTGATTTAGCTGTGTGCGGAAGATATATATTAAATTCATCAATTTTTAAACACTTAAAATCTGTGAAGCCAGATATATCTGATGAAATTCAATTAACAGATGCCATAAAATCTATGTTAAGCGAGGAGGAGGTGTACGGTGTTTTATATGATAGATAAAAATTTGATTGTGGTAGTAAAGAGGGTTTTGTTCATGCTACCATTGCCCTCGCTTTAAGGGATGAATCGATCAGTGAAAATATCAAAGAAATTATAAGGAATATTGATTGAATTTTTTTCTCAATATATTTAAATTTTTACCTCCGGAATATGCTCACTCTATTTCATTAAATTCTTTAAATTTCCTCTATAAACTTAAGCTCTTAAGTTTATTTCAAATAAAAAAAGATGATGAGGTTGAATTTAATTTATGTGGAATGAATTTTAAGAATAAACTTGGGACGGCTGCTGGTTTAGACAAGAATGGTGACTACATTGATGCATTGGGCGAATTAGGATTTGGTTTTTTAGAAGTTGGTACAGTTACACCGTCACCACAAAGCGGCAACTCAAAACCACGTGTTTTCAGAAACTACGAGGATAACGCAATCATAAATAGATTAGGTTTTAACAACAAAGGCATAGATTATTTATTAAAGAATCTAAAAAAAAGAAAGTACAAAGGAATTGTAGGAGTAAATATTGGTGCAAATAAGACATCAAAAGATGACCAAAGGATTAATGATTATTTGTTATGTTTTGAAAAAATTCATGAATATGCTGACTACATCACCATTAACATATCATCTCCAAATACACCTGATTTAAGAGATTTACATAATAAAGAAAACCTAAAAAATTTAATAAGCTCTGTTGAAAATAAATCTATTGAAATCAATTTTCAAAAGCCTATTTTCCTAAAGATTTCACCAGATGAAAGTGATGAATCAATAAAAATGATTATTGAATTAGTGGAAAACTCTTCTTTTTCTGGTCTAGTGGCGACAAATACTACAGTAAACAAAGACAGTATCACAAATGAAAAATTAAGAAATGAAGAGGGAGGATTGTCTGGACAGCCTTTGATGGAAAAATCAACGAATAAGATTTCTTTCATTAGATCAAACACTGATATGCCAATTATAGGAGTTGGTGGCGTCATGAGTAAAAATGATTTTCATACTAAAATCGAAGCTGGTGCAAATCTGGTTCAAATTTATACAGGTTTTATAATCAAAGGCCCAAAACTAATAAATCAAATAATTCGAGATTAAAGTTTGGAATACTTGATAATATTTTTAGTTGTAGTCATGCTGGTAGGCTCAATTTCTATTGCAATTCCCTCCAAGTCCTCCAGAAAAATTTCTAAACTTAGAATTGAAGCTAAGATGATTGGGTTCAAAATTTCTTCAATAATTTATGGTAAAAATAATTTTAAAAATAAAAACTCACACTCTGTAAACTATCAAATTACAAATACAACTAAATTGCGAGAAGGCCATTTTATTCGAGACAAAAACAGCTTAATCTTGTATTCTCCTGTAAAACTTAAATTTTCTGATAACTTTCAGAGCATTGAAAAACAACTAAAAAATCTTTCAGAAAGCATTGACGAGATTATTTTTACTGAATCATATATATACTTTTTATGGAAAGAATTGGATGGTTTAGAAGAGCTTAAAAACATAGATGAAGCTCTAAGAAATTTAAAATTTTTTTAAAATTAACTTGCCAACATGACTATTTTGATGATATTCATAAAAAAGGAAATTTTTAAATCATGACAAAATCTTTAGTAATAGTTGAGTCCCCAGCAAAAGCAAAGACTATATCCAAGTACTTAGGACCAGAATATATAGTTGAGTCTAGTGTTGGTCATATAAGAGACTTGCCAAAGAAAGCTATTGGAGCTAGCAATAGGTTTTCAGTACCCAAAGACCTAAGTCCAGAAGAGAAGGCAAGACTAAAATCTATAAATGATAGAAAAAGGTTAGTAAGAAGAATGGGTGTTGACCCAGATAACGGTTGGGATGCCGATTGGCAAATAATACCTGAAAAAGAAAAAGTGCTTAAAACTTTAAAAAAAGCTGCAAAAAATGTAGAAAATATATATTTAGCAACAGATTTAGATAGAGAAGGTGAGGCAATTGCTTGGCATTTGAAAGAGGCACTTGGACCAAAAAAATATAATTACTCAAGAGTGAGATTTAATCAAATAACAAAAGATGCAATTTTAAACTCTTTTTCTGACCCAAAAGAAATTGACCTCAATTTAGTTAAAGCATATAGAGCTAGAAGATTCCTTGATAAGGTAATTGGCTTTGAGTTATCTCCATTGTTATGGAAAAAAATTGCAAGAGGTTTATCAGCTGGGCGAGTTCAATCAGTTGCACTTAGATTATTAGATGAAAAAGAAAGATCAATTCAGGAATTTGTACCTGAAGAGTTTTGGGAGATATCATTTACTGGGGCTTCTAAGAATGAAGTATTAATAAAATTTAAACTTAATATTAAAAAAACTGATCCATTACTTACAGAAGAGAAAGTAAAAAGTATTGAAAAGCAAATTGAATCGTGCAATTTAGAAATCAACGAAATTACCAAAAAACCAGTCAAAATAAAACCAAAGGCACCTTTTATAACCTCAACTCTTCAACAATCTGCTAGCACAAGATTAGGTTTTAATGTCAAAAGAACTATGAGAGTTGCCCAAAAGCTATATGAAGCAGGTTTAATAACCTATATGCGAACTGATGCTCCAAGTCTTAGCAAAGAATCAATTAATGACGCAAGAGGTTTTATCAACGAAAATCTTGGAGATAAATATCTAACAAATGCACCAAAAATATATTCTAGTACTGAAAATGCACAAGAGGCGCACGAGGCTGTTCGCCCAACAAATGCGTTTTTAAAACCTCAAGATGTGTTGCAATTATCTGAAGAAGAATCAAAACTCTATAAGCTTATTTGGGAAAGATTTGTTGCTTCTCAACTACCAGATGCTGAATATTTATCAACATCAGCAAAAATTGTTATCGAAGATAATACATTTATTGCTAGGGGAAGAGAGCTAGTATTTGATGGATTTACAAAAGTACTCAAAAGTTCTTCAAAAGAAGAAGATATTCTCCCATCACTGAACGAGGGAGATTCAATATCAAGAAAAAGTATTGACTTAGAACAAAAATTTACAAAACCTCCATCAAGATATTCTGAAGCAGCTCTTGTAAGGGAATTAGAGAAAAAAGGAATCGGAAGACCTTCAACCTATGCAAACATTATTTCAACCATTCAGGACAGAGGTTACGTAGCAATTGAGAATAAAAGATTTTTTGTAAAAAAAATTGGTCATATTGTGGCAGAAAGACTTCTCGAGAGCTTTGATGACATAATGGATTATGACTTTACTGCTAATCTTGAAAACAGCTTAGATGAAGTAGCAAATGGAGATGCTGATTGGAGAGATATATTAGATAATTTTTATAAATCTTTTCAAAATGATCTCATTGAAGCTTCGCACGAAGAGGTAGGAATGAGACCGGGAAATATTCCCACTGAAACAAACATAACTTGTCCATGTGGAAAAACAAACATGGTAATAAGAAATTCTTCAAATGGTGTCTTTTTAGGTTGTGCGGGTTATCAAAATAATGGTGATGACAAATGTAAAGAGACTCTTAATTTAGTCTCAGGAGATGAAGCTATAAGTGTTGATGATACTGAGGAAGCTGAAAATCTTTTAATAAAAAAGAGATGTCCTAAATGTGGAACAAGTATGGATAATTATTTGGTTGATGAACATAGAAAGCTTCACGTTTGCGGAAAAAATCCAGATTGTGATGGTTATCTTATAGAGGACGGTCAATTTAAGATCAAAGGGTATGATGGACCAACATTAGAGTGTCATAAATGTGGGTCTGAAATGCAGTTAAAGACAGGCAGATTTGGAAAGTATTTTGGATGTTTAAATGATAACTGTGGTGCAACAAGAGCCTTACAAAGAAATGGAGAGCCTAAGCCCATTACAATGGAACCTATTGAAATCAGGGAACTTAAATGTATTAAATGTGAGGACCATTATCTTTTAAGAGATAGCATGAAAGGTTTATTTTTGGCAGCAAGTCAATACCCAAAAAATAGGGAAACAAGAGCCCCAAAAGTTTCAGAAATTAATAATCTTAGAGAGAAAATTATTGAAGCATGCAGATACTTACCTGACAAAGAAAAGCATTTGTATCTTTTAGATGCACCAGAGCATGATAGGGATGGCAATCCATATGTAATACGTTACAACAGGACAGATGATGTTCACTATGTTGCCTCTGAGAAAGATGGCAAAAAAACAAAATGGACTGCAGCATATGTAGATGGTGATTGGGTTCAAAATTTAAAAAGTTAGTGGAATATAAAGAGCTCTCAAACCTTTACATAGATTTATCAGAAGATATTTTAAAAAATATTAAATTTGATAAGTCATCAAAAGATAATCAGAATCAATTGATATTTTTTTCTTGTATTGAGAACAGTTTAGATTGTGAAGCTAATTATATTTATATGACAATCAATAGTGATATCGAATCTATACATGAATTTAATTTCGATTATAAATGGATTAAATTAATGCAGATTGAGGTTATTAAAAATATAATTAAGAATAAACTTTTTGATGATGGCTTAATATCGGCAATAAGTGATTCAAAAAAAAGAATCTTTTCAACAAAAGATACAAATATAATTTCTTCAAATAAATCAAATGACTTGAAAAAATTTACTTTGATATTAAGTAAGTATAAATCCTTCAACGAGTTGATCAGAAAAACACTTGATGAATGTTAATCTTTAATTTAAATTAGGAAAATGACAAATTATTTAGAACTTGCTCAATTACCAGATGGCAGTATCGTGCTTAGAAGATCTGACGACAAAGAGAATCCTATTGTAAAAATAGAATTTTCAAAAGAATCAAAAGATTTCTTAAAAGGACAAGAATTGTCTGTTGCAAAAGAAATGATTAGAGCTGGTATAGAAAGTGTAAGTGGTAATGTAAGCGACTTAGATGAATTTTTTGATAAGCAAAGAGAAAGATTCTCAAAAAAAGAAAATATAGTTCATTAATTTTTTCTCAATAATCCAACACTCTTTCCTTCGATATGAAGCTCGTCTTGTTCTAAGTTAATAACAATATTTTGAAAATCTTCGTTTGCTGGTTCCAACTCAACAATTTTTGAAGACTTTCTATTAAAAAACTTTACAGTAACCTCGTCTTCCAACCTTGCAATTACAATATCTCCATTTTTAACTTCTGATGTTTTTTTAACTGCAATGAGATCGTCTTCCATAATCCCAGCATCCTTCATACTAAGACCTTTTACCTTTAAAAAATAATCAAAATTGGAATCAAAAAAAGATTTAGGACAATTTATTGTTCTTTCAATATTTTCCTCTGCTAAGGTTGGTGAACCAGCTGCAACCAATCCAATAACTGGATATTCATTACCATTGTTTGTAACAGCTTTGTTCTTAATAGAAATACCGCGTGAGGCACCACTTTCAATAGTTATAAAGTCTTTTTTTTCTAAAGCTCTAAGATGTGTTTCAGCAGAATTGGGAGATTTGAATCCTAATTCTCTGCAAATATCTGCTCTTGTTGGTGGAAAACCTGTTTTCTTAATGTAAACTTGAATACAGTCTAGAACCCTTTGTTGTTGTGAAGTTATTTTTTTCATAATAATAAAATACTGAATATATATACAGTATAATACATTTAATATATATTTTTACAAGTTAGATTAGTATGCAAAATTCAAAGTTAACAATTGGAATATCATCGAGAGCCTTGTTTGACCTTGATTTTAGTCATGAGATTTATAAAAAAAAGGGGCTGAAATCCTATCAAGATTATCAAATAGAAAATGAAGATAAGACTTTAAAACCTGGACAGGCTTTCAATCTAGTAAAAAAAATTCTGAATATTAATGATCTTTATAATGGAAAAGAAAAAGTTGAAGTAATTTTATTATCAAGAAATACGTCAGATACCGGCCTTAGGATAAGAAACTCTATTGAGGATCATAATTTGAATATATCTAGAGCTGCATTTTGTGGTGGCGAAAGTCCTCATAGGTATGTGAGGGATTTTGGGGTTCACTTATTTTTATCCAGTAGCAAAGAAGATGTTAAGTTAGCTATTAAAAGTAATGTTGCTGCAGCAACAATTATGTCTAGATCATCTGATAGAATGAAAAAAAATGATTCTGAAATTTTAAAGATTGCTTTTGATGGAGATGCTGTAATTTTTTCCGATGAATCTGAGAAAGTTTTTCAAGAAAAAGGGCTAGACGCTTTTATTAAAAATGAAGTAAATTCTAAATCAGTTCTAAAAGAAGGCCCATTTAAATCATTTTTGGTTGAACTAAACAAAATTCAAAGTGATTTTGAAATAAATGAGTGTCCAATTAGAACCGCACTAGTAACTGCTAGGTCAGCTCCATCAGACAAGAGAGTGATAAAAACTTTAAGAAAATGGGGTGTTCGTATAGATGAGTCATTGTTTTTAGGAGGAATGGACAAAACCAAATTTTTAGAATCTTTTGATGCAGATATCTTTTTTGATGATCAAAAAAAACATATCATGAATGCAATAGAAACAACCACGTCTGCACATGTGCCGTTTGGAATTAAAAATAGTTAGCTTATGGAAATAGTTTGTTTAGATATGGAGGGAACTCTTACCGATGAAATATGGGAGAAAGTTGCCTTAAATACTGGAATTGAAGATCTAGGAAAAACAACTAGAGATATACCAAGCTATGAAAAGTTACTAGATATGCGATTAAAAATAATGTCTAAAGAGGGTGTAAAGCTCTCAGATGTTCAAAAAGCAGCATCATCAGTAGATCTTTTACCAGGAGCATTCGAATTTGTTTCTAATTTAAGAAAAAACTTTCAGATTGTGATTTTGTCAGATACATTTCATGATATTGCTAAACCTTTGATGAAAAAACTTGGTTATCCATTTTTGCTTTGTCACAATCTTGAAATAGTAGATGATGAGATAGTTTCATATAAACTTAGACATCCTAAGGCAAAAAAACAAGCAATAACAGCATTTATGGAAATGGGGTATAGATGTTTTGCGGCAGGGGACTCTCATAATGATATTCAGATGTTTGAAGTTGCCAATCAAGGATTTTTTATGAATGCTCCAGATATTATTTCGTCTAAGTATCCAGAAATAGAATCTTTTCATAATTATGATGAGCTTGAGAAAGCAATTATTAGTAATTCGGTATTTGTAAATGAATGATAGATTAAAGTTGAAAAACTATGAAAGGCCAAAATTAGAGATGCCCAATGGAGAAAAAAATCTCCTTCTTCATAGTTGTTGTGCTCCGTGTTCTGGAGAAATAATAGAAGGATTAGCAGCATCAGACATAAAAACAACAGTATTTTTTTACAACCCAAATATTCATCCAATTGATGAGTATGAAATTAGAAAAGAAGAGAATAGAAGATTTTGTGATCAAGTTGAATTCAATTGTATTGACGGAGACTATGATAAGGAAAATTGGTTTGAAAGAATAAAGGGATTAGAAGATGAGCCTGAGAGAGGAGAAAGATGCACGAAATGTTTCGATATGCGTTTTGAAAGATCGGCTCTTTTTGCAAGTGAGAACGGATTTAACACATATGCAACAACTTTAGGAATTTCTAGATGGAAGGATATGGATCAAATAAATAATTCAGGACATAGAGCAGCTTCAAGACATGAAAATATTACTTATTGGGATTTTAATTGGAGAAAGCTTGGTGGCTCATCTAGGATGATAGAAATTTCAAAAAGGGAACATTTTTACCAACAAGAGTATTGTGGATGTGTTTACAGTTTAAGAGATACTAATATATGGAGAAGAAAAAACAATAAAGATAGAATTATTAGAGGAATTAAATTTTATTAATATGACATCTGGTAAAAAATTTCGGGATGCTTTAAAAAATAATAATCCTTTAGTGATACCTGGTGCAATAAATGCTTATTCAGCAAAGTTAGCTGAAGCAGCAAATCATAAGGCCATTTATCTCTCAGGAAGCGGTGTTGCAGCTGCCTCTTATGGTCTTCCAGATCTGGGATTGACTTCACTTGAAGATGTCTTAATAGATGCTAAAAGAATTACAAATGTTTCTTCGTTACCACTTTTGGTGGACATTGATACTGGATGGGGAGATGTTTCAAATACAGTTGTTGAAATGGGAAATGCAGGTGTGGCAGCAGTGCATATTGAAGATCAAGTTTTTGATAAAAGATGTGGGCATAGACCAAATAAACAAATTGTTTCTGTTTCAAAGATGCAAGATAGATTGAAGTCAGCGGTCGATTCAAAAATTGATGAATCTTTCTTTATTTTGGCAAGAACAGATGCAATTGCATCTGAAGGAATAGAGAAAGCCATCAAAAGATGTGGGGAATATTTAGATGTTGGTGCTGATGGTATTTTTCTTGAAGCAGCTATTTCAATTGATGACTACATTGAATTTAAAAAAAATTTTTCAGCGCCTTTGTTAGCAAATATTACAGAATTTGGAAGAACACCACTTTTTTCTCAAAAAGAACTTTGTGACGTTGGTGTTGATATGGTTTTGTATCCGTTGACAGCTTTTAGAGCAATGAGCGCATCAGCTGAAAAAATTTATAATTCAATTATCAAAGACGGGACACAAGAGCCACTGTTAGATATAATGCAAACCCGAGAAGAGTTGTATGAAGTTCTTGATTATTATAAATTTGAAAAAGAACTTGATGAGCAGTTTGTAAATAAAAAGGAAGGTTCATGACAAAAAAATTAGAGGGAGCTGGCTTAAGAGGACAGGTTGCGGGAGAAACATCACTTTCCACTGTAGGACAAATAGAGGGATTAGCTTATAGGGGACATAAAATTGAATTACTTGCAGAAAAATCTTCTTTTGAAGAGGTGGCATACCTTCTACTTTACGATAAACTCCCCAATCAAACAGAATTAGAAGAGTATAAGAAATTACTTAAAAGTTTAAGAGATCTTCCTGTCTCACTAAAACAAGTTTTGCAAAAAATTCCATCATCAGCTCATCCAATGGATGTAATGCGAACTGGTACATCTATGTTAGGAAATTTAGAACCAGAAGGAGAATTCTCTAATCAACTAAATTCTATAAATAGAATGATAGCAACAATGCCATCAATTGTTACATATTGGTATAAATATTCTCATGAGGGTTTAGATATTGATCTTGTAAACGATGAGGAAAGTATGGCTGGTCATTTTTTACACATACTTCATGGAAAAACACCATCAGATTTGCATAGAAAAGTAATGGACGTTTCTTTAATTTTATATGCTGAGCATGAATTTAATGCTTCAACTTTTACGGCAAGAGTCTGTGCGTCAACTATGTCAGATATTCATTCATGTGTGGTAGCCGCTATAGGTTCATTGAGAGGACCACTTCATGGCGGTGCTAATGAAAAAGCAATGGAGTTAATAGAAAATTGGACTTCTAAAGAAGAAGCAAAATCAAAAATTATTGAGATGCTGAGTAATAAAGAAAAAATTATGGGCTTTGGGCATGCTGTTTATTCAATTAGAGATCCAAGAAATGCTGTTATCAAAGAACATGCAAAAGAGTTATCCGAATTAGCTGAAAACGATACTTTATATCAAGTAGCAGAAGAGGTTGAGAAAGTAATGGCTGATGAAAAGAAAATGTTTGCTAACGCAGACTTTTTTCATGCTCCAGCATATTTTTATATGGGAATACCTACAAAACTATTTACACCAATATTTGTGATGTCAAGAGTTTCTGGTTGGACAGCACATTGTATGGAGCAAAGGGCAAATAATAGAATTATCAGACCTAGTGCTGACTATGTTGGTGTTGAGTCATCTGAATGGATTGATATCTCTGATAGGTCTTAAAATATGACATCAAATGTTGATCTGAATGTCAGACCTGGGTTTGATGGACTTATTTCTGAAATTGCTAATTACGTTTCAAACTATAAAATTAAATCTGATTTAGCATTAGATACTGCTAGAAATTGTCTTATAGATACAATTGGATGTGGTCTTTTAGCCTTACAATTTCCTGCTTGTACCAAAATGCTTGGGCCTATAGTAAAAGATACAAAAGTACCTTATGGAGTCCGAGTACCTGGCACAAATTATGAATTAGATCCGGTAAAAGGAGCATTTGATATTGGCTGTATTGTTAGATGGCTAGATTACAACGATACTTGGCTTGCTGCAGAATGGGGCCATCCATCAGATAACTTGGGTGCAATATTATCGGTATGTGATTTTGTCTCAAAACAAAATGTTGCTAATGCAAAAGATCCATTAACTATGAGAACTGTTCTCGAATCAATGATTATGGCACATGAGGTACAGGGTGTTTTAGCCCTTGAAAACAGTTTTAACAAGGTAGGACTTGATCATGTCATTTTAGTAAAAGTTGCCTCAACGGCGGTAGCTACAAAATTACTGGGCGGCTCTATTGATCAAATTAAAGATGCTGTTAGTCAAGCATTGGTAGATGGTCAAAGTCTAAGAACATATAGGCATGCTCCAAATGCGGGCTCAAGAAAAAGTTGGGCAGCTGGGGACGCAACTAGTAGAGCTGTAAGACTTGCAATGATTACTATGTCAGGCGAGATGGGATACCCTGGTGTATTATCTGCACCTGTTTGGGGATTTGAAGACGTTTCATTCGATGGAGAAAAAATTTCTTTACCACAAGCTTTTGAAACTTATGTTATGGAGAATATTCTATTTAAAATTAGCTTTCCAGCAGAATTCCATGCTCAAACTGCTGTAGAGGCTGCAGTAAAGTTACATGAAGAAATAAAAGATAAAATCGATGAAATAAAATCTGTTGAAATCACTACACATGAGTCTGCCATTAGAATCATTTCAAAAGTTGGGGAGTTAAATAATCCTGCTGATAGAGATCATTGTTTGCAGTATATGGTTGCTATTGGTTTATTGAAGGGCAATTTAGTCGCAGAAGATTATGAAGATGATGTTGCAAAAGATCCAAAAATTGATGCACTCAGAGAAAAAATGGTTATCAACGAAGATAAAAGATACTCAAAGGAATATCTTGAAGCAGATAAGCGTTCAATTGCTAACAGAATTCAGATTCATTTTAATGATGGAACTTCAACAGAGGAGGTTGAGGTTGAATATCCTATTGGACACAAAAGAAGAAGAAAGGAAGGTATTCCAGTTTTAGAAAAGAAATTTAAAGACAATTTGGCAATTACATATGATGAAGAAGTTTCTAATAAAATTTTCGACTTATGTATGAATCAGCAAAAGCTTGAACAAACTTCAGTTATAGATTTCCAATTATTATTATCTAAATAATTATTTTTCATTTAGTTCACAATATCAAAAATCCCCTAAAATAAAGCTTTTTTAGCTTTTTGGACTATAATTATCGCCATGTCAGGCAATACGTTTGGAAAATTATTTAAAATTACGACTTTTGGTGA
>NZFS01000004.1 GCA_002690725.1 Gammaproteobacteria bacterium | reverse complement strand
CAGATTCAGAATAAACAACTCCATTTAAAGACAAAATTGCGATCTCTGAGGTTCCGCCTCCTATATCAACAACCATGTTTCCAGATGCTTCTTCAACAGGAAGACCTGCACCAATTGCAGCTGCCATTGGTTCTTCAATTAACTTTACATCTCTCGCACCTGCACCAAGTACGGACTCTCTTATTGCTCTTCTTTCAACTTGCGTTGATCTACATGGTACACAAACAAGTACTCGTGGGCTTGGCTTTATAAACAGTTTTTCATGAACCTTTGCTATAAAGTGTTGTAACATTTTTTCAGTTACCTGGAAATCAGCAATCACACCTTCAGAAAGTGGTCGTATGGCCTTAATATTTCCAGGAGTTCTTCCCAGCATTTTCTTAGCCTCAGTACCTACAGCAACAACAGTTTTTTGGCCTCGACTTTCCCGAATTGCTACCACTGAGGGTTCATTCAGCACTATACCAACATCTTTTGTATAAATAAGAGTATTTGCTGTACCTAAATCGATAGACAAATCATTCGAGAAGTAACCGCCAATCATTTTGAATAAGTTAAATTTCACATGCCATCCCAAAATAAATTAATTTAATTAATTTCTTAGTTAGGTTAATATCCCCACACTAAGCTTTATAATAATATCCTATATATGGACAAGAAAACAGTTACAACAATATCTTACTTATCAAGACTTAAATTAGACGCTGAAAAAGAGGAAAAAATAACAAATGATTTAAAGAATATCATTGAGTTTGTTGATCAATTGGAAGAAGTTAATACATCAGATATTGAGCCACTAACCAATCCTCTAGAAAAAACTGCAAAAACAAGAGCTGACAAGGTTACGGCAAATAATTTAAAGGAAGAATTGCTTGAAATCGCTCCCTCTTCTAATGAGGATTACTTTTTAGTGCCAAGGGTTGTTGAGTGACAATAAAGTATAAAACAATAAAAGAAATCAAAAAAATGATATCAAAAAAAGAGATATCAAATAAAGAGGTTGTTCAAGAGGTTTATAGACTAATTAATGAAAATTCTCATTTAAATGCCTTTTTGACATTGAATGAAGAAAGTTCAATTAAAAAAGCACAAGATCTAGACAATAACCCATCAGATTATTCCTTAGCAGGTATTCCAATTGCCCAAAAAGATCTGTTTTGTACAAAAGGACTAAGAACAACATGTGGTTCAAAAATTCTTGATAATTTTATTCCGCCCTATTCAGCGACGGTGATTGAAAATCTTGAAAATGCAGATTGTATATCTATTGGAAAAACAAATATGGACGAATTTGCAATGGGCTCCTCAAATGAAACTAGCTATTTCGGCAATGTTCACAATCCTTGGGGCGATAAGTTGGTCCCTGGGGGCAGTTCTGGAGGATCTGCTTCTGCAGTTGCCGCTGGGATAGTACCTGCTGCATCAGGAACAGATACAGGAGGATCAATTAGACAACCAGCTTCGCTATGTGGAATAACAGGAATTAAACCAACTTATGGACGAGTGTCAAGATGGGGAATGATTGCTTTCGCATCTAGCTTAGATCAAGCCGGACCTATGGCAAGAACTGTTGAAGATTGTGCAATGCTCCTGAATGAGATGTGCTCTCATGATCTCAAAGACACAACCTCTTTAGATGAAAATATTCCAAATTTTGAAGAAAATTTAAATCAATCATTGAATGGAAAAAAAATTGGGGTTGTAAAAGATCTTGATTTATCAAGTTTGGATAACAGTGTTCTTAAAGTATATGAGGATTCTCTTAAAGAATATGTTTCTCTTGGTGCTGAATTAGTAGATATTTCCCTACCAAATCTTTCATTATCAGTTCCAACTTATTACGTTGTTGCACCTGCTGAGTGTTCATCAAATTTATCAAGGTTTGATGGAGTAAAATTTGGAAGAAGGTCTGAAAATCCAAAAGATCTTGAAGAGCTTTATGTCCAAACTAGATCAGAAGGTTTTGGTGATGAGGTAAAGAGAAGAATTTTAATAGGGTCATACGTTCTTTCTGCTGGATATTATGACGCTTATTATAAAAAGGCTCAACAAGTCAGAAGACTTATTAAAAAAGACTTTGATGACGCATTTTCTAATGTGGACGTAATTATGACTCCAACAACAAGAGGTCCTGCTTTTGAAATGGGTTCTAAAGGTAGTGATCCAATTCAAATGTATTTAGAAGATTTATTTACTATTTCTGCTAATCTTGCTGGGTTGCCAGCAATGTCTTTACCTAACGGAAGTATTGATAATAAACCTATTGGACTTCAAATAATTGGAAATTTTCTTGAAGAAAGTACGATCTTAAATTTTGGTCATATGTATCAAACTAAAACAAATTGGCATATGCATACACCTGAGGGATTAAAACAATGAGTTGGGAAACAGTGATTGGTTTAGAGATACATGCTCAACTTTCAACAAAATCTAAATTGTTTTCAGGTGGTTCTACTGAATTTGGCGCAGAATCTAATACACATGTTGATCTAGTTGATATGGGATTACCTGGTGTTCTTCCTGTTGCTAATAAAGAAGCTTTTTACAAAGCAATTAGATTTGGTCTTGCAACTGGTGCCGAGATAAACCAAGTTTCGTCATTTGATAGAAAGAATTATTTCTATCCTGATTTGCCAAAAGGCTATCAAATAACCCAAATGACGAAACCAATAGTTGAAAAAGGCTCAATAAAAGTCTCAACAGACGATGGTGAAAAAATAATAAATATTACAAGAGCTCATCTTGAAGAGGATGCAGGTAAATCAATTCATGATTTATTTGAAGGAGAAACTGGTGTAGATCTTAATAGGGCTGGAACTCCACTTCTTGAAATTGTTTCTGAGCCAGAGATTTCAAGTGCAAAAGAAGCGGTTGCTTATTTCAAAGCAGTAAAACAGTTGGTAACTTTTTTAGACATATGTGATGGAAATATGGCGCAAGGATCTATGAGATGTGATGTGAATGTTTCAATTAAAAAAAGTGGTGATAAAAAGTTAGGAACGAGAGCTGAGCTAAAGAATATTAATTCTTTTAAATTTATTGAAAAAGCTATTAATTATGAAATAGAGCGTCAAATTAGAGTAATTGAAAACGGTGGATCTGTTGTTCAAGAGACAAGATTATATGATAGTGAAAAAAATGAAACTAGATCAATGCGATCTAAAGAAGAAGCAAACGATTATAGATACTTTCCTTGTCCTGATCTTCTGCCAGTGGTAATTTCAGATAAGGAGTTAAAAGAGATAAAAGATAATCTTCCTGAGCTTCCAGAAGAAAAAGAACATAGATATATTTCTGAAATTGGCCTTGAGGAGTCCGAAGCAAAAATTATATCTTCGTCTAAAACAATGGCTAACATGTTTGAAGAAGCTTCAAGAAAAACAGATGACACTAAGTCGGTAGCTAAGTGGCTAGTTGGGGATGTTAGTGCTTTGCTTAATAAAGATAATATTGAAATTGACGAATCAAATTTGTCTCCAGAAAATTTTGGAATGTTAATTGAGAGAATCACAGATAGTACTATTTCTGGGAAAATTGCTAAATCAGTTCTTGAGGAAATTTGGGAGAGTGGTTCTGAAGTTGACGAAATAATTGAATCAAAAGGTCTAGTTCAAATTAAAGACGAATCATTACTTGAAGAAATAGCTAATAAAATTGTAGATTCAAACCCAGACCAGGTCGCTGCATACAAAGGTGGAAAAGATAAGCTATTTGGTTTCTTTGTTGGACAGGTTATGAAGGAAACTCAAGGAAAAGCTAATCCTAAGAGTGTTAACGATATTCTTAAAAAGTTGCTTGATTAAAATAGAAACTAAAATTATTATCTAAACGATAAACATACTAAGAGTTTCAGCAACAAATGCTGGCTTATCAACGCCTTTTATTTCCATTGTTACTTCAGTCTTTGCAAGATATTGACCTGGATTCTTTTCAGTTACATCAATACACTTCATTCGAATTCTAACCTTAGAATCGACTGGGACAGGACTTAAAAATCTTACTTTGTCTAGCCCGTAGTTTAATCCCATTTTCGTACCATCCAAAACCATGCCTATTTCTTGATCAAAAGGTATTCCAGCAACCATTGAGAGTGAAAGAAATCCATGCGCGATAGTTGATCCAAATACAGGAGTCGCTTGCTCCGGATCTACATGAATAAACTGATGATCCATAGTAGCGTCAGCAAATTTATCAATACGTTCTTGATCTATTGTGACCCAATCTGATACTCCAACTTCAGTTCCAAGAACTGTGTCAATTTCTGATGGTTTTACAATTTTAAACATATTATTTCTCCATATAATGGTTACTATATTCTTCTCTAAGTTCAAATTTTTGAAGCTTTCCAGTTGCTCCATGAGGTAATTCTTTTAAAAAGATAATTTCATCAGGCAACCACCATTTAGCAACTTTATCGCTTAAAAATTCAATAATGCTGTCTTTTTCAATTGGCTCTCCTGAATTAGTTACAACAAAAAGCATTGGTCGTTCATCCCATTTTGGATGAGGAATTCCTACAACACATGCCTCAGCAATTTCTGGATGTCCAAAAGCTGCATTTTCTAAATCAATCGAGCTGATCCACTCTCCCCCTGATTTAATTACATCCTTTGCTCTATCCTTTATTGTCATATAACCATCTTGATCTAATACAGAAATATCACCTGTGTCAAACCATCCATCTGCATCTACAGCATCTTTCTCAGCTTTAAAATATTTTTGCAAAATCCATGGTCCTCTTACCATGAGATGCCCTTGAGATTCTCCATCTTTAGGAAGTTCATTACCAGAGTCATCTACCACTTTTAACTCAACCCCATAAATTGGTCTTCCTTGTTTAAGTTGAATTGAATACTTTTCTTCTTTGGACATATTTTCCATTTCTGATGTTGGAACATTAGTTGTGCCCAATGGACTCATTTCTGTCATTCCCCATGCATGAATTACATTTACATTATGCACTTCGTCGAACTCTTGAAGTGTTGCAAGTGAAAGAGCAGATCCTCCAATAATTGTATTCTTAACAGAAGAAAGTATTTTATTATTATCTCTACAATAAGCTAACAATCCCATCCATATTGTTGGAACACCAAATGCTAAAGTAACCTCTTCTTGGTCAATTAATTCATATAAAGACTCTCCTTCCATTTGCATGCCTGGCATGACAAGTTTGAGTCCATTCATTGGNCCAAAATATGGAATACCCCACGCAAGAACATGAAATAATGGAACAACCATTAAAATTGAGTCATCAGGTTGAATAGTCATTGCTGTTAAAGCTGCTTGAGCATGAAGAACATTTGATTTGTGACTGTAGAGAACTCCCTTTGGATTTCCTGTTGTTCCAGATGTGTAACACAATGCACAAGCAGCATCGTCATCTAAAATTGGCCAATTATAATTCTCATCTCCGTCTTTTATATATTCTTCATATGAAATAGCGTTTTTAAGCTGTGTTTCTGGCATCTCACTTTCTTCACACAAGACAATATATTTTTCTACAGTGGATAATTTATCTTTAAGTGCCTCTAAAATTGGTACAAAAGGAAGCTCAACAAAAATTATTTTATCCTCTGCATGATTAATAATATAAACCGCTTGTTCTGGATGTAATCTAAAATTAAGTGTATGAGTTATAGCCCCCATTCCAGAAATTCCGTAATACATTTCAAGATGTCTATATGTATTTAGTGCTAATGTTGCAACAACATCTCCTTTTTTAATNCCATCCTTTTCTAAGGCTGAAGCTAATTTTCTTGATCTAATACAAACTGTCTCATAGTTTGATCTGTGAACTTTTCCTGATACTAATCTACTTATTATTTCTGTTTTTGGATGGATTTCCTTTGCATGCTCTATTATTCCAGCAACATTAGGTGTCCACTTTTGCATATCTCCAATCATTTAAATTGCTCCCTTTTCTTGTTTGATATAAATTATATAAGAAGCAACATTATTTGATAACAAAAAATTATGAATATAAAAGAAGGTATTGAGAAACGTTACTCTGTAAGAGCATTCACAGATGAAGTTCCAAACATAGAAATAATTAAGGAAATCTTACAAGTAGCTAACTTTGCTCCATCTGGCGGCAATATTCAGCCTTGGAAGGTATATGTTTTAGATCAAAAATCAAAAAGTAAGTTAGCTGAAAAAGCTCTTAATAATTTTGATACTGGGGTCCAAGAAGAAGTTGAATATGATATTTATCCANAATCACTTNCAGAAGAATACAAAAAAAGAAGNTTTGAGTGTGGAGCAGATATGTACAGCGCTCTATCAATAAAGCAAGATGATCTAAATTCCAGACTAAAACANATAAGAAAAAATTATAATTTTTTTGGTGCGCCGGTTGGGATGATAATAACTGTTGATAGGTCCTTTGGAAATAATGGTTGGGGTCATGTAGGAATGTTCTTAGAGAATCTTTGGTTGATTGCTATTCATAATGGTTTAGGCATTTGTCTTCAAGAATCTTGGTCAATTTATCCTAAAACTGTTAAAGAACATATTAATCATCCAGATAATGAAATTGTATGGTGTGGTGTATCAATTGGTTATGAGGATAAGGATGATCCTATTAACAACTATAGGACTAGAAGAGAAGATCTAGATGCATTTGTTAAATTTGTAAAATAATTTTTGTGTTTCACTCAATTAATTTTAAAAATACCTTTGCAAAAGAATTAGGTGAAATTTGTGAAAAATTTACTCCTTCTGGCTTTTCAAAGTCAGAAATGCTAATTAAAAATTATAAACTTGCCAATGAACTTGGACTTAGTGAGGAATTTGTTGATTCTAAAGAATGTTTAGATATTTTTTCTGGAGTGTCTGTGTCAAACAGCTCTATTCCAATAGCTCAAGCCTATTCTGGTCATCAATTTGGTCATTTTAATCCGAAATTAGGTGATGGTAGAGCCATGCTAATAGGCGAACTTAATGAAAAAGATATTCAATTAAAAGGTATTGGAATTACCCCATTTTCAAGAAGAGGAGATGGCAAGTCTTCACTGGGGCCTGTGTTAAGGGAATATGTCATAAGTGAATTTATGCACTCAATAAATATTCCAACAACTAGATCACTTTTTGCGCTTAAAACTAATGAAAACGTTTTTCGAGAAACAAATCAACCTGGTGGAATTCTTGCTCGTGTTGCAAAGAGTCATATTAGAATTGGAACATTTGAATATGCAAGAACTATAANTTTTAAAGTCCTCAAATCATTAGCAGACTACTCAATCAAAAGACATTACCCTGAATCAAATGAAACTGANAACAAATATTTAAGCTTTTTCANAGCAGTATGTGAAAAACAAGCATTATTAATATCAAAGTGGATGAGTATTGGCTTTATTCATGGTGTGATGAATACAGACAATATGACTATTTCTGGAGAAACAATAGATTATGGTCCTTGTGCCTTCATGAATGGCTATGATACCAAAACTGTATTCAGCTCCATTGATCATAATGGAAGATATGCATACTTAAATCAGCCAGCCATACTTGTTTGGAATCTAGCAAAATTTGCTGAGAATTTAGTTCCTCTTGTAAATGAGAATCCTGATAAATCAGTAAAACAGTTAACTGAGGTATTACAATCAGTAATGCCATCATATCAAGAATTTTTTTATAAAGAGCTTTCTATGAAACTTGGCTTATCATCAATTAATAACAAGAATATGAAACTTATAAATGACTTTCTAAAAATGCTTGAATCTGAAAATGTCGACCTCACAATATCATTTAGGAATCTCTCAAAAATTAATCTTAAGAAAATAGAAATCAAAGAATCAGTCTTTGCAGATGTAAAAAACTTCACTAATTGGTATCAAAAATGGAAGTATGAGATAAAAAAAAGTAATAGTTATGCTAACAATATGGATAATATAAATCCTTGCTATATTCCCAGAAATCATATCATTGAAGACGCATTAAAGCATGCCATGAATAATGATTATTCAAAAATCAAAGAACTTAATAGAGTTTTACATAGACCATACAATGAGGTTGCAGGTTTAGAGGCTTATGCATCTCCACCACAACAGCCTGATATTAATTATGTTACCTACTGCGGAACTTAAAGAGTTCCAAAAGTAACTCTTTGATGATTTTGATAATCTTTTATTGTATGTATTGACGAAAAACCATACTCGACTAAAGTTTTTTTGATTTCATTAGACTGATCAAATCCATGCTCTAATAATAGTATTCCCTTTTTTTTAAGTATTTTAGTTGAATGCTTGATTATTTTTTTGATATCTCCAAAACCATTCTGAGTTGCAATTAATGCATGACTAGGCTCAAAAGTTAAATTTGTTAAGTGTGGGTCTTTTTTTCCGATATAAGGAGGATTACTTACAATTAAATCAAAAGATTTTTCTTTAAAACATGACAGCCAATCAGCGTGAATTAAATAAAAATTATCNGCCTTGAGGTTATTTTTATTTATTTTTGCCACGTTTAATGAATCCATTGAGAAATCGGAACCGTAAAGCTCAAGCGTAGGATTTTTCAACGCAAGTGAAATACCAATACATCCAGATCCTGTTCCAGCATCAAGTATTTTNATTTTTGAAAAATCCTGCTCAATTATAAAATCAACTAATAATTCTGTTTCTGGCCTTGGTATTAAAACTCTTTCATCTACATAGAATTCTTGATCATAAAATTTAGATGAATTTAATATGTAAGCTAATGGAATTCCCTGCTGTTTTTTTTCAATAAAGTCATTAATTAATGCANCTTCATTGTCAGTAAGAGTTTTTTCTTTAATTAAATATATATCTCTATCTTTAAAGTTTAATTTCTCTTTCAGAAAAAAAATAAAATCTTCTCTAATATTTGAATTAGCTCTGGAAGCTTTTTTGATAATATTATCGTAATAAATTAAATTTTTAATCAATTATTCTGATTCGAGTTGTGAGAGCATGGCCAGCTGATTTTCTGCTAATAGTGCATCACATATTGTTTTGATATCACCATCCATAATTTGATCTAAGTTATGTTGAGTAAGCTTGATCCTATGATCGGTCATCCTCCCTTGAGGAAAGTTATAGGTTCTAATTTTTTCGCTCCTATCTCCAGTTCCAACTAAGATTTTTCTTTCGCTAGCTATGCTTTCTTGTTGACTGTCAATTTCTTGTTGTTTTAATTTCGCAGCTAAAAGAGATAAGGCTTTTTCTTTATTTTTATGTTGAGATCTTCCATCTTGGCACTCAACTACAATTCCTGATGGCATATGTGTTAGACGAACAGCTGAATCTGTTTTATTGACATGCTGTCCACCTGCACCAGATGCTCTAAAAGTATCAACTCTCAAATCATTTTTATCAATATTGACTTCTTGAACCTCTTCTACCTCAGGTAAAACAGCTACTGTGCATGTTGAAGTATGAATTCTGCCTTGTGATTCCGTTTCAGGAACTCTTTGAACTCTATGNACTCCAGATTCAAATTTAAGAATCTTAAATACACTCTTACCATTAAGCTTTATAACTACCTCTCTTAAACCTCCCTGCTCTGAGGGTTTGATATCTATTACTTCTAAATTCCATCCTTCTCTTTCAGACAGTCTTGAGTACATTCTAAATAAATCACCAGCAAAAATACTTGCTTCGTCTCCTCCAGCACCCGCTCTAATTTCAAGAAAAGCTGAGCCATCATCAGCAGCATCTTTTGGAAGAAGCATAAGTTTAAGTTCTTGTTCTAAATTTTCAGGCTTATCAGCATAATTTTTGAGATCATCTTCTGCTAATATTTTCAGTTCCTCATCTCCAGATTCAAGAATCTCATTTGCATCTTTAATGTCTTTTAAAATCTCATTATATTCATTAAATTTTTGAACTATTGGTTTTAAGTCTGAGAATTCTTTATTTAATTGAGTATATTTATCAATATCCTTAACAATGTCTGGATCTACTAAAAAGTTTTCTATTTCATTTAATCTTGTTCGAAGCTGATCGAGCTTCTTGAGCATTGAATCATGCATTATCAAAAAATCTTTTAATCATTGATTCAATAATGTGATCATCAATATTTTTGATATTTTCAAAATTATTTAAGTTTTTGCTGTCAGTCTTTGACGTTTTAATTGCTTTTACAAGTTCAGCAAAGTCTTTTGATATCTTAAATTGTTGAAGTTCTTTTTCTGATAGTGTTTTTAGAAAAGCTTCCAGCTGAATATTAATATCTCCTTTTAAAGATTTTTGTAAATATAAATCCAAGGCTGCTTGTGCATCCATTACGATTATATTCATGGCCTTTTCTGCTTCAATAGAACGCTGACCATAATTTTCTTGTGTGATTTTTTCTATATCGTCAATTGAAAAAAGATAAGCCTGCTCAATATCTCTAATTTCTTCCTCAATATTTCTTGGGACTCCAAGATCTATCAAAAGCATTGGTTTGTTTCTTCTAGCCTTAAGAGCATTTTCTATAGCCCCCTTGCCAATGAGTGGAAGTTCAGTAGCGGAAGACGCTATTACAATATCTGCATTTTCTAAATGATCATGTAAAGCCTCTAAAGAAGAGGATAAGATTTCATATTTTTCATTAATTGCTATTTTTTTGATTGACCTATTAACAGATTTAATATTATTGATACCTTTACCATATAAGCTCTTTATGACATCTTGCGCCAATGATCCAGCGCCAACAACTAAAATATTTTGATTTTCAGGACTTTCAAAAATATTTTTTACAAGCTTAATAGCTAATCCACTTACTGAAAGGGAATTTAATCCAATATTAGTTTGTGTTCTAGCTTTTTTTGAGATTTCAATAACCTTCTCAGTTAAAAAAGACAAACTTCTTCCAATGATATTAATATTTTTAGCATTCTTATATGCGAGCTTAAATTGTCCAAATATCTCTTGTTCACCAAGAACCTGTGAATCTATTCCTGAAGCAACTTTACACATATGAACTAATGCATCATGACCACTTAAAAAATAAAAGTTTTCTTTNGAAAGATCTTCGATTTCTAAGATTTTAAGAACCTCATTAAGAACTTCTTTACAAATATTTTTTTTTCCAATCAAATAAAGTTCAGTTCTGTTGCAAGTTGAGATACCAAAAAATGATTCAATATCATCCTTAAAGATGTCTTTTAAATGACTATCTAATAAAATTTGATTAGACTCATTTATAATAATCTTTTCTCTTTCTGAGACATTTGAGGTTTTGTGATTTATGCCAAAAAGTTGTAATTCCATACTTAGTAAAACTTATAGTGTTTTTTTTATTTGTTTAGTATCATCTTGTGCTATTTTGGAAGACATTAACTCATCACAATTTAATGGAAAAGTATTAGTAAGCCAAAATAATGTCGAGTTATCTACATTCAACATTAACGTAAATATCCTTAAAAATGAAACTATTATACAGATTAAGAAGCCATTATATGGAAATGTCTTAAAAATTAAAGCTATTCAAGGGCAGAAAGCGATAATGTCTCCCCTTAAGTATAATAAAATTTTAAATTTATCAGATTACTTGAATGAAAACATAGAGCATTTTGTAAAAAAATGTTTTTACAATAATATGCTAGAAATAGATCAACAAATTGATAGTCATAATTTTAAAATTAATTGTAAAAAAGATGGTGATAAATTAAACATTTTTATTAAATACGAAGAATATGATTTGAAAGGTTTTATTTTAAAAGTATGAATAAAATTAAAACTAGATGTCCTGCTAAAGTTAATCTTTATTTAAAAGTTCTAAATAAAAGAGATGATAGATACCATAATCTAGAAACATCATTTCAATTAATTGATTTAGCTGATGATATGTCTTTTGAGGTTTGTGATAAAGATATATCAATAGCCTCCAACAAAGATTTTCTTTGTAATACTGAAAATACAGTCTTTAAGTCTGCTCAAAAAATTAAAAGCCTTTNNAAGGTTAATGATGGTGTCAAAATACATATCAATAAAAGAATACCTATTGGTGCCGGTCTTGGAGGGGGTAGTTCAAATGCTGCGTCAACAATTGTTGCACTTAATAGTCTATGGAAATTAAATCTTGGNATTGCAGAATTGATTAATATTGGAAAAGAAATAGGAGCTGATGTACCTTTTTTTATCTGCGGTAAAAATTCATTGGCAAAAGGAATTGGAGAGAAATTGAAAGATACTGATTCAATTAAAGANAATATNCTGCTTATTAAGCCAAATATACACAATTCAACAAAAAAAATGTTTGATGAACTTGATTTACAAAGAGAAAACTATAATTTTAAAACCAGTTCTTCACAAAATGACTTTTGGGATATTTTTCTAAGGAGAAATAATACTGTTAAAAAATTTTATAATGAAAATAACAAAGAATACGATTTAAATTTAACTGGAACTGGATCTTGTATTTATGTAACATACGATGAAAAAAAAGAATTGAATAAAATTTTAAAAAAAATACCTTCTAATTGGAGACTCTTTTTCTGTAAACCATTACAATATTCGCCGATATGTTACATCAGATAGCTTTGGGGTGTAGCCAAGCGGTAAGGCAACGGGTTTTGATCCCGTCATGCGTAGGTTCGAATCCTACCACCCCAGCCATTTTTTATAATATATTAAAGGGGATATATGAATACTAAAAATAAAGGCTTNGATATATTTACTGGTACTGCAAATCCTGAACTAGCGGGCGAGGTATCTCAGATCTTAGGAATCAGAATTTCTGATGCCGATGTAGGATATTTTTCTGATGGAGAATTAAGAGTTGAAATTGAAGAAAATGTTAGAGGTCATGACACTTTTATAATTCAATCTACATGTTCTCCTACAAATAAAAATGTAATGGAAATTATGTTATTGGCTGATGCTTTAAAAAGATCCTCAGCTTCCAGGATTACCGCTATTGTGCCATATTACGGATATGCAAGACAAGATAGAAGAGTAAGGTCTGCAAGAGTACCTATAAGTGCAAAAGTTGTAGCTGATATGTTTGCATCTGTTGGAATTGATAGGGTTCTTACAATTGATCTTCACTCTGAGACAATTCAAGGATTCTTTGATATGCCTGCAGATAACGTTTATGCAACTAAGCTTATGGTTAATGACATTAAAGATACAAATGAAAGAAAAGAAGTCATTGTTGTATCCCCTGACGTTGGAGGAGTTGTCAGATCAAGAGCCGTTGCAAAACTTTTAGATGATACTGATTTAGCAATCATTGATAAAAGAAGAGCAGCTGCTAATCAATCAGAAGTTATGAATATAATCGGTGAAATTAAAGATAAGGTATGTATTGTTCCAGATGATATTATTGATACGGCTGGTACATTGTGTAACGCAGCTAATGCACTTAAAGAAAAAGGAGCTAAAGCAGTTAANGCCTATATAACACATCCTGTACTTTCTGGACCTGCAATTAATAGAATAAATGAATCAGAATTGGACGAGCTAGTTGTGACAAATTCGATACCATTATCCAAAGAAGCTCAAAAATGCAGTAAAATACGTGTCATTTCTATAGCAAAAACTATTGCAGAATGTANAACGCGCTTAAGTAACGAAGAATCGCTTAGCGAAATGTTTTTATAAGGAAAATTATGACAGATCAAATTATTTTAAATGCAGATTTAAGAGAGAGAACAGGCTCTAATAAGGCACGTGTTATAAGAAAAGTTGATGGAATGATTCCTGCAATTGTTTACGGTGATGAAAAAGAAACTCTCAATCTAAAATTACGATTGAATGAACTTACAAAAGCTGCTCAAAATGAGCTCTTTTATACACAGGTTTTACTAATAAAAACTGAAGGTAGTGAAGAAAAGGTTGTATTAAAAGAATTACAAAAAGATCCTGCAAAAGGTAAATTTCTTCATGCAGATTTTCAACGTGTTTCTAGTAAAACTAAACTAAAAGTCATAATACCTGTTAACTTTTTAAATGAAGAGGAATGTGTTGGTATTAAAGAAGACGGTGGGGTAGTTGCAAAAGCTATTAGAGAAATTGAAATAATGTGTCTTGCAGGAAATATTCCTGAATCAATAGATATTGACATAGCTAATCTTCATCTTGGGGATTCTTTAAGACTTACTGAAATATCTTTACCAGAAGGTTCTGAAATACCTGGTCTTAGTGATGAAACTGATCAAATGGTTGTATCGGTAAATGCACCGAAAGCTGTGGAAGAAGAATCCATCATTGATGAGGCTCTTGAAGGAGAAGAAGTTTCCGAAGATGGAGGCGAAGAAAAAGATGAATCTGGAGATGATGCACCTTCAGAATCTTCTGACGATAAAGAAACTGAAGAGTCATAGTTCTGTGTACAAGCTTTGTATCATAGGGCTTGGTAATCCAGGATCAAAATATAACAATACTAGACATAACATTGGAAAAGATTTGTTATTAAATTTATCAAAGAGTTTTATTGAAGAATTTAAAAATAAATCAAAGTTTGAGGCTGATGTTGCGGAATCACATAATGGTGATATTTTATGGGTAGTACCAGATAATTATGTAAATAATTCTGGTAAAACTGTTATAAAAATTCTTAAAAAAACTAATTTAAAAATTACAGACATTTTAATAATACATGATGATCTTGATCTTGATATAGGTGAACTAAGATTAAAGGAAGATGGTGGTCACGGAGGTCACAACGGATTGAGAGACATCATAACTAAGCTTGGTGATTATAATTTTAAAAGGCTTAGAATTGGAATAGGACATCCTGGNTCAAAANGTGAAGTTACGAATTGGGTGTTAAATAAATTTTCATCAAATGAAAAAAAAATAATTAAAGATTCTTTTGTAAAATTAGACAACATATTTGAATTAATAATAAACAATAAATTTAAATCAGCTCAAAAATCACTTCATACAAAGTAAATTATGGGTTTTAAATGTGGAATTATAGGTCTTCCGAATGTAGGTAAATCTACTTTGTTTAATGCATTAACAAAATCAAAAATACCCGCTGAGAATTTTCCATTTTGCACAATTGATCCTAATGTAGGAAAAGTGCCTTTACCTGATAGACGTCTAGATAATATAAATGACATAGTCAAATCAAAAAAAATTGTGCCTGCAACTTTAGATTTAGTTGATATTGCTGGTCTTGTAAAAGGAGCTTCTGAGGGTGAGGGTTTGGGAAATTCATTTTTATCAAATATAAGAGAAATGAGTGCTCTTGCTCATGTTGTAAGATGCTTTAATGATGAGAACATCACTCACGTAAATGGTTCTGTTGACGCTGTTAGAGATGTTGAAGTAATTAATCTTGAATTAATTCTGTCAGACTTAGAAAGCATAAACAAAAGAATTTTAAAATGTGAAAAGTTGCTGAAGACTAACGACAAAGACAACAAATTTCAATATGAGCTTCTAAAGGTGTTAAAAGATGATTTAGAGCAAGAAAAACTTATTGATATCAAAAAATTTGATCTNGAGCAACAAAAAACAATTAAACAGTTTCANTTACTTTCATCAAAGCCCACTTTCTATATCGGTAATATTTCAGATATCAATAAATCTTCAGAAGAGCTTGAAAAACTTAAAGAAATAGCAAAAAGATTTGGAACATTTGTTATTCCTGCCTCTATAAAAATTGAGCAAGAAATATCTGAACTTAGTGAAAACGAAAGAAAAGAATATCTAGAACTAATGGAAATGGATGAACCTGTTCTTAACAAAATTATATTTGAAGGATACAAAATGCTGGGTCTTCAAACTTTTTTTACTGCTGGTTTAAATGAAATTAGAGCCTGGACAATAAAAAAAGGTGACTTAGCTCCAAATGCTGCAGGTGTTATTCATACCGACTTTGAAAGAGGCTTTATAAAAGCTGAAATTATTGGCTATGATGATTTTGTTATGTTTGCAGGAGAAGCTGGTGCAAAAGAAAAAGGAAAGCTCAGANTAGAAGGAAAGGATTATGTTGTAAAAGATGGAGACATAATTCATTTCAAATTTAATGTATAGAAATAATTGACTCTTAAGTTTTTGATATTATCATTCAACGATTGGCTATGTAGCTCAGATGGTTAGAGCACAGCACTCATAACGCTGGGGTCGGTGGTTCAATTCCACCCATAGCCACCAGATTTTTATTTTTTTAGATATGCAAGAATAATTATTATTGCAACGAGTCCGAGAATGCCATCCGGCCCAATTAGATTTAAAAGATCTGAAATATTTTTGTACACGTCACCAACAAATGGAGCATCAGGGCCAAATATAATACCAAGCAATAATGCGACAGAAACGATTGGCACTAATACGTCTGTAACCCTTTTAAAAAAATCTTTTGTTGAATTTAAAATTGTTTTATATTTCATTTTATTAAGTAAGAAGGGTCATGAAGACCCTTCTTATTATAAGCTTACTTATTAAGCAAACCAATTAGAATAGCAGCTACTAGAAGCCCTACTAGTCCATTTTCGCCAAGCACTGAAACAACTCCAAGAAGTCCATCAAGAACATCATTGAAAAATGCTACATTGCCGCCAAATACAATACCAGCAACAACACCCAAACCAACAACACCAATTAAAAGTGATGTTAGATCAGATACTATGCCTTTCAGTGTATCAATTGCTTTCATAATTACTCCCCCCTATTAGGTTTATTTATGTACGCAGGTGTAATGGAACCACAAAATAACTAGCTTATCAAATTGTGTGAATATAGTTTAGACACAATATTTGACATATGAAAATATATAGAATAANAGGAGTTTATTCAGATTCTTTATCTTTGGAAGCCAATGCTTTAATCGATAGCTTCATTTTTCCTCTGTCAAAACCAATTAATTTTACATCAACCTCTTGTCCTTCTTCTAAAACATCTTGTACGTTTTCTGTTCTATCATGTGATATCTCAGATATGTGCAGGAGGCCGTCTTTGCCAGGCAATATATTTACAAAAGCACCAAACTCAACAATCTTAACAACTTTACCCTTATATACTTTATTTAATTCAGGTTCTTCTAAAATTCCTTCTATAATTTCAAGACAATCCTGCATTGAGGATTGATTCTGACCAAATACAGAAACAACACCATCATCGTTAATATCAACTGTTGCACCTGTTTTTTCTTGCATAGATTTAATTACAGCGCCACCTTTGCCTATAATTTCTTTGATTTTATCTTTGTCCACTATAAATGATTTCATTGCTGGAGCATTCTCAGATAACTCTTTTGGTTTTGATATAGTTTCGTTCATTATTTTTAAAATATGGTCTCTAGCTACTTTTGCCTTTACTAATGCTGTTTCCATAATAGATTCGTTAATACCAGAAATTTTTATGTCCATTTGCAAGGCTGTTATTCCAGTTTCGGTTCCCGCAACTTTAAAATCCATATCACCAAGATGATCTTCGTCACCTAATATATCTGTTAAAACTGCAAAATCATCTCCTTCTTTAATGAGTCCCATAGCTATACCNGCAACAGGACTAGAAAGTGGTACGCCTGCGTCCATTAATGATAAAGAAGTACCACAAACTGAAGCCATTGAGCTTGAACCATTTGATTCAGTTATTTCAGATACAACACGCATTGTATAACCAAAATCATCGACATCGGGTAAAACTGCTTTGATAGCTCTTTTAGCTAAGTTGCCATGTCCAATTTCACGTCTTTTAGGACCCATTGGCATTCCAATTTCACCAACACTATATGCAGGAAAATTGTAATGCAGCATAAAATTATCACTACCTTCACCTTCAATTGATTCAATTCTTTGAGCATCCCTAGAGGATCCCAGAGTTGCCACTACAATTGCTTGTGTTTCTCCCCTAGTAAAAAGTGCAGAACCATGAGCTGCTGGTAAAACATTGGTTTCGACAAAAATTGGTCTTACAGTATCAAGATCTCTGCCATCAATTCTAGGTAAGTTATTTAAAATATTATTTCTGACTATGTCTTTTTCTAATTTCTTAAAATCTCCCATTAATTTAGCCATTTCAATCTCATCAAGTTCATTGTATTTTTCTTGAATGTCATTTNTGATAACTTTCAACGCTTCATTTCGATTAGATTTGTTAGATATTTTAAAAGCTTCATCAATTTGTGTTTTATAGTCCGACTCTATCTCTTGATAATATGTGTTTTCATCAACAGATATTTCAAGATCCCATATTTGGTTACCAGTTTTTTCTTTTAATTCATTACACGCATTAATGACTGCTTTCATTTCCTGATGTCCAAAGAGAACTGCACCTAACATTAAATCCTCATTTAGTTCTTTTGCTTCTGATTCAACCATTAGNACCGCCTCATCTGTACCAGCAACAACCATGTCTAAATATGAGTTTTCTAATTGCTCAAAATTAGGATTTAAAACATACTCGCCATCTATAAACCCAACACGTGCAGCACCCATNGGTCCATCAAAAGGAACTCCTGANATTGTGAGAGCTGCCGAAGCACCAATCATTGCAGCAATATCGGGATTTTGTTTTTTGTCAGATGACATAACTGTACAAAAAATCTGTACTTCATTTGTAAAATAATCTGGGAACATTGGTCTGATTGGTCTATCAATAAGTCTTGATGTAAGGGTTTCTCTCTCAGTTGGTCTTGCTTCTCTTTTAAAAAAACCTCCTGGAATTCTCCCTGTTGCATAAAATTTTTCTTGATAAAAAACTGCTAATGGAAAAAAATCCTTGCTTGGATCTGATTCTTTTTTGGCGACAACAGTTGTAAGAACTACCAAGTCTCCAACTGTTACCATTACTGCTGAAGTTGCCTGTCTTGCAACTTTATTTGTTTCTAGTTTTACTGTTTGATTTCCGTACTGAAATTCTACATTTGTAGATTCTAATTTATTATTTTCCACGATTTTCCTTTTTATTATTATTGATACTAGCCTCTTAGGTTGAGTTTTTTTACTAACTCTGAGTAACTATCGGAATCTTTTCTCTTTAAATATGCTAATAGTTTCCTTCTAAGATTTACCATCCTGATTAAACCAGTTCTGGAATGATGGTCTTTATTGTGATTTTTAAAATGACTTTGAAGCTTATTAATATTTTCTGTTAAAAGCGCAATTTGCACTTCTGGTGATCCAGTATCACCCTCATTTCTTTTAAATTTTTCGACTATACTAGCTTTTTCTTCAGTTAATAACGCCATTATATATCCTTGTAATGTTATGTAGGAATTATGCTAACCTCACATTACCAAAGTAAGCGAACGAATATTATAACTTATTACGATATTAAACAAGTTGTTTGTGCTTAAGATAACCCATTTTTGTTTCTCCTATACCAAGAAACGTGCCCTGATCATTATAAATTCTATTTAAATTACTTCGCCCTAATTTTTTTGATTCTTCATTGTCTACCTTAACACCATTAATAAATTTTTTGGTGTCACTGTTGTTAAGATTTATTTTGTTAAAATTATTTAAAGCATCATCTATTGTAATTAGCTGATTCATAGAAATTTTACTGATAGGAAGAGCATTTTTAATATTAAAATTATGTTGGCTAATCCTTTTTAAAGAATACATATGGCCACCACAGCCAAGATTTTTTCCCAAGTCTCTGGCAATTGACCTGATATATGTCCCTTTTGAACAACTAAGCTCAAAGGCACATTTGCTATCTTTATATGTAATGTTGTTAATTTTTTTTATTACTATTTTTCTTGGATCTTTATTAACAAACTCTCCTTTTCGAGCGTACTTGTATAGTGGCTTACCATTATGCTTTAAAGCAGAAAAAAAAGGTGGTATTTGTAAAGACTCACCTAAAAAATTTTTTATCTCATTTTTTACCTCAACCTCTTTACAATTTACATCACATTGTTTTATTACTTTACCAGTTGCGTCATCAGTATCTGTTGTAACACCAAGTTTAATTTCAACGAAATATGATTTATCTGCATCTAAAAAATAACTCGAAAATTTAGTTGCTCTATTTATTGCAATGATTAACAAGCCATCTGCTTCAGGATCTAGAGTGCCTAAATGTCCAACTTTATTTANTGAAAAATTTTTTTTAATTTTCTGAACGACCTCATTTGATGATAAACCTTTTTCTTTATTTACGAGCAAAAAGCCATTCATTTTATTTGATATTTTTTAGAAGCTTTTCTATATTTTCACTATACTCAATGCTCTCATCAAACTTAAAGATAATCTTTGGTACTCTTCGTATTTCAATTAATTTCGATATCTTGGATCTGAGCATCCCAGAAAGTTTTATTAAGACATTGTTTTCAACTTTACTTTCATTCTTCTTTATAGGTNTTCCAATAATTGTATAGTAAACGTATGCAATACTTATATCATCAGTAACCTTTACGGCAGTAATATTCATGTTTTGTAATCTTGGATCCTTTACCTCATGACTAAGGATTAATGAGACTTCCTTTTTGAGTAAATCTGCAATTTTCTCAGGTCTATTTGATGACATATGTATCTATATTGTCTGTAATTCTTCCTTTCTATCAAAAACTTCTATTTTGTCACCAGGCTTAATATCTTTATAGTTTTTAATCCCCATTCCACACTCGTTACCATTCTTTACCTCATTTACGTCTTCTTTAAATCGTCGCAAAGAATCAAGTTCTCCTTGGAATATAACAATATCGTCTCTTAAAACTCTTACAGGTTTATTTCGCAGGACATTACCTTCAATGATATTACAACCTGCAACTTGCCCAAACTTTGGAGAATTGAACACCTCCAGAACTTCTGCAGTTCCTACAATGACCTCTTTTATTATGGGGTCTAGCATACCACTCATTCGAGCTTTTACATCGTCTAAAAGCTCATAAATAATGCTATGGTAACTCAAAGGAACTCCTTCAGATTCTATGATTTTCTTTGCAGTATTATCTGCTCTAACATTAAATCCAATGATAATAGAGTCAACTGCAACAGCAAGATTTGCATCCGACTCACTGATTCCTCCNACACCACTAGAAACAATCTTTACTTTTGCTTTTTCAGTTCCTAAGTCAAGCAATGCTGCATTTATTGCTTCACAGGTTCCGCCAACATCAGTTTTAATAATGACATTCAATATTTTTTTTGCGTCTTGTCCAAGAGTTTCAAATAAATCGCCCGCTGTTTCATCTTTCTGCTTTAGAAGTTTCTTCTCCTTTTCTTTAACCAATCTATATTCTGCAATTTCTCTTGCTTGTTTTTCATTGGCAACAACTTGAAATTGATCGCCTGCATTGGGGACAAGATTTAAACCAAGTACTTCAACTGCAGCAGATGGAAATGCTGTTTTTATTTTATTTCCGTCACTATTAACAATACTTTTAATCTTTCCCATTGAATTTCCAGAAACTACTAAATCTCCAACTTTTAGTGTGCCATTTTGAATTAATAATGTTGCTACAGACCCTCTAAATTTATCAAGCTCAGATTCGATAACCACACCTTGTGCTGCTCCATCATAGTGAGCTTNTAATTCAAGTATTTCTGCTTCAAGAGCAATTCTTTCAAGAAGGTCATCTATGCCATCTCCTTTAAGTGCTGATATTGGGATCATTTGAATGTTTCCACCCCAATCTTCTGGTGTTAAGTCTTTTGCTGCAAGATCACTTTTAACTTTATCNATATCTGCGCCATCTAAATCAACTTTATTTATTGCAACAACTATTGAGACATTGGCTGCTTTTGCATGATTGATTGCTTCTTCTGTTTGTGGCTTGATGCCATCATTTGCAGCAACAACCAATACAACAATATCAGTTGTATTTGCGCCTCTAGCTCTCATTGATGAAAATGCGGCATGACCAGGAGTATCAATAAAAGTTAACTTTCCTTTTGGTGTGTTTACTTCATATGCTCCTATATGCTGTGTTATACCTCCAGCTTCACAATCAACAACTTTAGTTTTTCTTATGAAATCAAGAAGTGTGGTTTTGCCATGATCAACGTGGCCCATAACTGTTATAACAGCAGGTCTTGTTTTAGGTTGGTCATCATAATTTATCAAATTAGCAAAATCTTCTTCTAAGTTATCATTCTCGAGTGCAATACCGTTATGTCCAATTTCCTCAATAACTAAAATTGCTGTTTCTTGATCGATTACATCGTTTATAGTTGCTACTACACCTAAACTCATAAGATTTTTTACAACCACTCCTCCCTTTAATGCCATAAGTTTTGCAAGTTCTCCCACTTGAATTGTCTCAGGCACCTCAATATCCTTCTTTATAAATTCAGTGGGTATTTCAAACTGGTGCTTATCATCAAAAATTGATTTTTCATTTCTTTTAAAAGCATTTACTGCAGAAGATAATTGATCTTTTACATTAATTTTTTCTTGATTTGATACATCTTTTGATTTGCTTGTTTTTTTATTTTTTTGATCTTGTTTTTGTTTAACAGCCTCTTTTAATTGCTCTTTTCTTTTTATTTGTTGTTCTTTAAGTTGTTCAGATGCTGCAGCTCTTTTTGCCTCAATATTATCTGAATAACTTTTTTTCGAGGACGTTGAAGAAACCACTTTACCCTTTGATGTAACTTTAACTCCAGATTCTGAAGTGACTGACTTTGAGGCAGATGATGACTGGACACCTTTTAATGACTTCAAAAGTGCTTGCTTATCAGATGGGGTTATTTCATCAGAGCTACTTGAATGTTTTAGACCAGCTTTTTGCATTCTATCAAGAAGAGCTTTATCAGTAATCTTGAGTGTTTTTGCGAAATCTTTTACTGTGACTGACAAAATATTTTACCTATACTTAATTGCTGAACCAATGTTCTCTTGCTTTCATTATCATTTCTGAGGCTTGATCTTTGGATATCTCAATAATATCTTGAAGCTCATCAATTGATAGTTCTGCAAGATCATCTTTATTTTTAATACCTTTATTTGATAATTTTTGAATATTTTCTTCATCTAATTTCAAGTCAGATAATGATTCAATATTATCTTCTTCTTCAGTGACTACAACCATGGCCTCTAAGAGTGCAGCATCTTCAGATAGTGACTTAATTCTTGAAATTTCCTCATCAGANTCAATGAATGCTTTCAAAATATNATCATCGGCATATGCTATATCGTCAAAGGACGAAAATCCTGAATTAATTAATTTTTCAGCAATCTCATCTTTAACAGAAAGAGAGTCTATAATTTTTGCCAGAAACTCTGTTTCATCTACTTTTACTTTTGCCTCTGCTTCCTCGTTACTGATTATATTTAAATCCCATCCTACTAATCTTGAGGCAAGTCTAATATTTTGACCTCTAGACCCAATAGCTAAAGCAAGATTGTCTTCATTCACGGCAATTTCCATTGATCTTGAATCTTCATCCATAACAATTGATTCAACTTTAGCGGGAGCTAAAGCATTTATTACAAGTTGAGCAGGATTATCATCATAGATAATAATATCAATTCTTTCATTGCCTAATTCAGATGATACTGCTTGCACTCTTGAGCCTCTCATTCCAACACAGGCTCCAACAGGATCTATTCGACCATCATTTGTTTTTACTGCTATTTTTGATCTTGAGCCAGCATCCCTTGCAATACCTCTTATTTCAATAACATCTTCGTTTATTTCAGGAACTTCAATATTAAATAATTCTGTTACCATTTCAGGGCAAGAACGATTTAGCATTAGTTGAGGCCCTCTGCCTTCAATCTCAACAATTTGAAGAACAGCTCTGATCCTATCGTTAATTTTGTAGATTTCGCCTGGCATTAACTTATCTCTTGGTAATAATGCTTCTGCCTCATGAGTTATATCAACAATAATATTGTCTCTTGTAACTCTTTTTACAGAGCCACTGACTAGCTTGTTATTCTTNGATTTAAATTGACTAACTACCTTTTCTCTTTCAGCTTCTCTTACTTTTTGTAGCATTACTTGTCTTGCAGCTTGCGTTTCTATTCTGCCGAATACAACATTTTCCTCTTGCTTAGAAAATATTTCTCCAAGTTCTAAATTAGAGTCAGTTTTAGATATGTGAGTTTCATGATGAAACTCCTCATTAGATTCATCAAAAACAATCCAATTTCTAAATGTTGAATATTCGCCGGTGTCTCTGTTAATTGTTACATAAAGATCTGCATCTTCATGAAAATGTCTTTGTGATGCTGAAGCAATTGCTATTTCTATTGCATTAAAGATAATATCTTTCTCAATACCCTTTTCTGTTGAAACTGAATCGACTACAGCTAATATTTCATTACTTTCCATATGTACTCACCCTCATTAGATCATTATAATCTGGTTTCAATTTGCATAAATCGATATCAGAAAATTTAAATTTAACTTCATCTAAACCTCTTATTTCGTTTATAAAAATATTAAATTCATCGCATTTAATTAATTTACCTAAAAATCTTCTCTTTCCTTCATATTTAGATTTGGTTTTTATCTCAATTTCTTCGCCTATATAATCAAGTAATTGACTTAGTTCAAAAAATTTTCTGTCTATGCCAGGTGTTGANACTTCTANTACATAATCATCACCTAAATTNATATCAATCTCAGGTTCATACGAAAGATCTTTTGAAATAATTTCACAATCATTAATATCTGCACTATTTTTTGAGTCAATATAAACTCTTAATGTATTTTTTTTCTTGCCCCTTAAAATTTCAATGCCCCATAAAAAACAGTTATTCCTGTGAACAACTGGTTTAATAATATTTTTGTAATCATCTATATTCATATTTTTTATACAAAAAAAGGGCACTTGCCCCACAAAATTTATTTAACCGTGGTAGCGGGGGCTGGATTTGAACCAACGACCTTCGGGTTATGAGCCCGACGAGCTACCAAACTGCTCCACCCCGCAACGCAGCGAACATGAAGTTTATGAGAGTAACACAAAATGGTCAAGTATATTTTGTATTAGAACATTAATAATATTGTTATAATCTCGTTCTTTTTGCCGAAGTGGTGGAATTGGTAGACACGCTAGCTTGAGGGGCTAGTGAGTGAAAACTCGTGCGGGTTCGAGTCCCGCTTTCGGCACCAATATCTTACTCAATAGGTATTTCGTCAGATAAACCCTCTTTAATAGCCTCTTCNATTAATGGAGTTTCAAAAATTACTTCTGTATTTTCATTTTTTAATAAGTAAGCTAAGAGAAATGACAAAATTAACCAAACTGAAACAATAACGTATGTAAGCCTTCCTAGAAAACCAGAAGGTCCTAAGGCACCAAACATAGAATTTGAAGATCCACCTCCAAATGCTGATCCAAGATCGGACCCTTTTCCCTGCTGAAGAAGAACTATAACAACTATAATTATCGCAAGAAGAACACACGCTACTGTTAAAAAAGTAATCATTATGAATTTATTCCGTTATATATATTAATAATATTNGCAAATTGTTTTCCATTTAAAGAGGCACCACCGATTAAAGCACCATCTATAAACTCTTCATTAAAAAAGCTTTCTGCATTATCCTCGTTTACACTTCCACCATATATAACTATTGGAATAGCAGAATTAATAGAAGTGGATTGTACAACATCTTTGATAAAATTATGAATTTCATTAATTTTACCAGGTTGTGCTGTATTTCCGCTGCCAATTGACCATACAGGTTCATAAGCAACAACCAATGAATCATTAAAGTCCATATCTCGTATTACTTCAAGCTGGCTTTCTAAAACATCTTTGGTTAAATTATTGTAATTCTCATCTTCAGTTTCGCCTATGCATAGAACTGTAATTTTTTTATTAATTATATTTAAAATTTTTTGTCTAATATCATCATTGTTTTCATTGAAAAATTGTCTTCTCTCAGAATGACCTATTATTGAAAATTTACAATCAAAATCCATAATCATTTCTGCAGATATTGCACCCGTTCTTGCTCCGGATGAAATATCAATATCTTGAGATCCAATTTTTATATCTGTTAATGCATTTGATGTGAAGCCCTCAAGATATTGAATATATATTGAAGGTGGTGCAATACCTATAAATGTATTATCTGTTTCATTATAAGTTTTTGAGAATTCTTTCCACCAATGATTTATCATGGACTTGCTTCCATTACATTTCCAATTTGCAATAATCATCTATACTTTTGACTCAATAATTTTTTTTATATCTTTAGCGAACTTGTTAGCAACTTTTTCTTCAGTTGCTTCTACCATAATTCTTATTTTTGGTTCAGTTCCAGAAGGCCTAACGAGAACTCTGCCAACTGTTAAATCAGACTCAATTTCTGCCAATAATAAATTGAGTTCATTATCATTGATGATATCTTTATTTTTAACGTTAACAGCCAAGTTAATTTGAGGTATTTTATTATAATTCACTAAGACTTCACTAGGTTTCATATCTAAAATTAATAATGAGGATATTACTTTTAAAGCTGCAACAGTTCCATCTCCTGTACTTACAAGATCTTTACATATTATGTGTCCGGATGTTTCTCCACCAAGCAACCAACCTTTTTTAGATANCATTTTGCTAACATATTTGTCACCTACATCGGCCCTTATAAATTTGTATCCAAGTTTGTTAATCCCTTCTTCTAGACCAAGGTTACTCATATGAGTTCCAACCACGCCCGACCATGGTCCAACTCTATTTGGATTTGAAAATGCTAATATATAAAGAAGGTCATCGCCGTCTAAAATAGTACCCTTTTCATCAACAATAATTACTCTGTCTCCGTCACCATCTAATGAAATTCCAAAATCTGCTCTATGTTTTATAACTGCTTTTTTAATAATTTGTGGATGAGTTGAACCACATTCTTGATTTATATTGTAACCATCTGGTAAGTTACCTATTGTAATTACTTCTGCTCCTAGCTCTTCAAATATTTTTGGACTGACCTTGTAACATGCGCCATTTGCACAATCGATAACAATTCTAAGAGAGGAAAAAGAAATATCTGATGGGACAGTTGATTTGCAAAATTCTATATATCTAGGCCCGGACTCATCAAACCTATAGGCCTTGCCTATTTGGGATGTTTCTACTGGAACCAAGTTAGATGATAAATAATTTTCAATTCTCTTTTCAATCTCTCGTGATATTTTCTCACCGCTCTCATTAAATATTTTAATTCCGTTATCAAGGAAGTCGTTATGGGATGCACTTATTACTAAGCCAAATTTATTTCTTAATGTTTTTGTTAAGTATGCTACTCCTGGTGTGGGAAGTGGTCCAAGTAAATTTACATTCACACCAGCTGCAATGAAGCCTGCTTGAAGAGCAGACTCAAGCATATAACCAGATATTCTTGTATCTTTGCCAATGACAACTGTATTCCACCCAAGTTCCTTCATAACCAAACCTGTTGCATGCCCAATTTTGAGACATNCTTCAGGTGTTATTTTGCTTTCGACAGGTCCCCTAATACCGTCGGTACCAAATTTTAAATCCATTACAAAGAATTATAACTCTTCAGCAGCGCCTTTTATTGAAGTTTTTTTAAATGGCTTGCCTTTAGATTGGTCATCGTCAGACCAACCTTTTGGCTCTCTGGGAACTGCTCCTGCCATAATGTCATCAATTTGAGGGACATCAATTGTTTCATATTTTAGAAGTGCGTCTGCCATAACATTAAGTTTATCTAAGTTTTCTTTTAATAACTTCTCAGCTCTTTTATAGCATGAATCAATAATGGCTTTTACTTCTGAATCAATCAATTTTGAAGTTTGGTCACTCCTTACTGGAGCAGGNTTAGAAACGGATCTTCCTAAAAATGGACTACCCTCATCTTCTCCATATTTAATAGTGCCAAGTGCATCAGAGAAACCCCATTTGGTAACCATATTTGTTGCAATGCCTGTTGCAACCTCAATATCATTTGAGGCACCGGTAGTAATGCCCTGATTACCATTAATAATGCTTTCAGCAATTCTTCCTCCAAATAAGGTAGCAATTCTTCCAAGTAGATATTCTTTACTTTGCATATACGTATCTTCTTCAGGCAAAAACATCGTTACACCTAAAGCTCGCCCTCTTGGAATAATAGTTACTTTATAAACAGGGTCATGGGTTGGACATAACCTTCCGACAATTGCATGTCCCGCTTCATGATAAGCAGTAATTCTTTTTTGTTCTTCACTGAGTATCATTGATTTTCTCTCAGCACCCATCATTATTTTGTCCTTAGCTAAATCAAGATGTGACTGATCAATCTTTTTATCTGAGTACCTTGCTGCAAATAAAGCTGCCTCATTAATAAGATTAGCTAAGTCTGCTCCTGAAAATCCAGGTGTACCTCTTGCTATAACTAGAGGATCTACATCTGAGGCAAGGGGTACCTTCCTCATATGAACTTTTAAGATTGCTTCTCTACCCCTGATATCTGGTAAATCTACCACAACCTGTCTATCAAACCTACCCGGTCTCAAAAGTGCAGGGTCAAGTACATCAGGCCTATTTGTTGCAGCAATAACAATAACTCCATCATTTCCTTCGAAGCCATCCATTTCAACAAGTAATTGGTTAAGTGTTTGTTCTCTTTCGTCATGCCCACCGCCAAGACCGGCTCCTCTGTGTCTTCCAACTGCATCAATTTCATCAATGAAAACAATGCAAGGAGATTGTTTTTTTGCTTGCTCAAACATATCTCTCACTCTAGATGCTCCGACACCAACAAACATTTCAACAAAATCTGATCCAGAAATTGTGAAGAAAGGTACTTTTGCTTCTCCAGCAACTGCTCTGGCAATTAAAGTCTTACCTGTTCCGGGAGGACCAACCATAAGAACTCCTCTAGGTATTTTGCCACCAAGCTTCTGAAACTTTGTTGGATCTCTTAGAAAATCTACAAGCTCTTGAACGTCTTGTTTAGCTTCTTCGCAACCAGCAACATCTTTAAATGTTGTTTTTACTTTCCCACCTTCCATTAGTTTGGCCTTACTTCTACCAAAAGACATTGGTCCACCCTTTCCAGAAATACCACCTTGCATTTGACGCATAAAAAAGAAAAATATCGCTAAAAGAAGAATTATTGGAAATGCTCCAACAAGTAATTGAGAGAATAATGATGGTTGTTCTAACTTCTCATACTCAGCAATTATGCCATTTTGCTCTATTGCATTTTCAATNGCTTCATCCCTTTTAAAAATTGGATGAGTTGTTTCAAATTTTGAACCATCTAATCTATCTCCAATAATAGTCATTTGGTCGCCTTTGTATACAACTTTAGCAACTCTGTCTGATAAAACTTCTTGTTTAAATTGNGAGTAGCTAATTTGCTCTCTTGAAGATGAGTTTTCTATATTATTAAAGACGTAAATCATGAGGGAACCTAATACCACCCAAACCACTATATTTCTCATAAAACTATTCATACTTTACTTAACTCCATAAAGGTAAATTTCACCCGATTGTTTTTTTGATGCAGCAGGTTTNTAAGTTTGAACTATCTTGAATAATAATTCCATATCTTTTCTTAAACTTTTTAAATTACTGTTTTGAAATGTTTTCATTATAAATGATCCGCCATTATCTAAAAAATTGAAGCCTGTATTGATAGTCAATTTATTTAAATCTAATATATTCTCGTTATCAATTGCACTTATACCCGATAAGTTTGGGGCTATATCGGAAATTACAAGATTAAATTTGCCTTTAAATTNGTAAATTTGTTTAATTTTTTCAATGTTATTTATACTTTCTTGAAAGAAGTTTACTCCCTCAATCTTTTCCATGTTGAGAATATCCACGGAGAATACTCTTGATTTGGGATACTTTTTGATAATAAATTGTGACCATCCTCCTGGAGCGCATCCAAGATCCAACACTTTTTCTATTTTAGTGAGTTTAATTTTTTCAAGAATTTCTTTAAGTTTAAAGACTGCTCTCGAGCGATAACCTTGATTTCGTGCCTTTTTAGCCCAATTATCTGACTGCATAAAGCTAAATGTGTTTTACATCTAAGATTTCGTAATTCAAATTTCCAGATGGTGTTTTAATAGTAATTTCATCTTCAACAAATTTACCAACAAGACCTTTGGCAATTGGTGTGTCAATTGATATTTTTCCTATTTCTGGATCTGACTCTAAATTCCCAACAATCTTGTATTTTATTTCTAGATCTTCGTCAATATCATAAATTGTTACAGTAGCACCAAATACTACTCTTCCAGTTTCTGGGATATCTTTGACATCTATGACTTGTGCATTTGCAAGAGCATTTTCCATTTCACTTATCTTTGCCTCAATAAGTCCCTGTAATTCCTTTGCAGCATGGTACTCAGCATTTTCTTTTAGGTCTCCGTGAGCTCTTGCTTCAGCAATGGCATTAGAGATTTGTGGCCTCTCTACAAATTTTAAGTTAGATAGTTTTTCTTTTATTAAAATTTCACCTTCTTTTGTTAGTGGTATTCTGCTCATATGAGCATTATAACAATATGATTATGTATTTATTTCTTGAAGAGTATCAAAAGTCCAATTTTCTTCTTTACTTTTGAGAGCATCAATTATTGCAAAAGCCCCAAACATAGTAGTTGTACAAAAAATTTTATTCCTTAATGCACTTTGTCTTATTGATGCAGAGTCTTTTATAGAACGAGATCCTTCAGTTGTATTTATTACTAGGTCTATTTCATTATTTAACAAACTATCAACAATATGAGGTCTTCCTTCTGATACTTTATTTACTGTTTCAACTTGATACCCCAATCTATTTATATAATTTGCAGTGCCTAGGGTTGCGACTATTTTAAACCCANCATTTATTATTTCAGGTACAAATTCATCAAGATATTTTTTATCAGAAGACTTTACGCTAATAAAAACTACTCCCCATCTTCTNAGTGATTTATTTGCTCCCTTTTGAGCTTTTGCATAAGCCTCTCCAAAATTTGGCCCAATACCCATTACCTCTCCTGTTGATTTCATCTCTGGCCCTAAAATTGGATCAACATGTGGAAATTTATCAAAAGGCATAACAGCCTCTTTGACAAATGATAGGCCATTGGGTAACTCAGAAGAAAATTGCTGATCCTTAAGTGACTTNCCAATCATTGCCTTGGAAGCTACTTTTGCCAAAGAAGTTCCAATTGCTTTTGAAATGAATGGAACTGTCCTTGAGGCACGTGGATTTACTTCAATTATATAGACCTCATCATTTTTTATGGCNAACTGAATATTCATTAATCCAATAATTTTTAGTTCATTGGCAATGTCAATTGCTTGTTCTTTCATTTTATTTTGTACTTTTTTAGAGAGACTGTACGGAGGCAATGAACATGCAGAGTCTCCAGAATGTATTCCAGCTTGCTCTATGTGTTGTAAAATTCCACCNATTTCAATATTTATGCCATCTGATACTACATCTACGTCAACTTCTATAGCATCTGTTAGATANCTATCTAGCAGAATGGGTTTGCTATTAGACACTTCAACAGCTTCATTCAAATATTTCTCAAGTTCTTTTATATTATTCACAAGCTGCATTGCTCTTCCTCCCAATACATAAGATGGTCTTACAACAATAGGAAAACCAATTTTTTCAGCCTTTTTAAGGGCTTCTCTCTGATTTTTAGCAGTTCCATTAGTGGGTTGTTTCAAATTAAGCTTATTAACCAACTCCTGAAATCTTTCTCTATCCTCAGACCTATCAATTGCATCTACATTTGTACCCAAAATATTTACACCTTTATCTGATAAGACATCTGCAAGTTTGAGGGGTGTTTGACCACCAAATTGAATAATCACTCCCTCNGGATTTTCAATATCGATGATGTCTAATATTTTTTCTGAAGTAATCGGTTCAAAATATAATCTGTTAGAAACATCATAATCTGTGGAAACAGTTTCAGGATTACAGTTAACCATGATTGATTCATAGCCCTCTTCTTGCATTGCTAAGGAGGCATGAACACAACAATAATCAAATTCTATACCTTGGCCAATTCTATTTGGACCGCTGCCAATAACTAATATTTTTTTCTTTGTAGTTGGGTTGCTCTCACATTTACCTCCATATGACGAATACATATAGCATGTAGAAGTTTCAAATTCTGCTGCACATGTATCAACCCTTCTATAAATTGGATAAACATTGAGTTTTTTTCTATGGTCTCTTAATTCATCTTCAGGCACTCCAATCATCTCAGCAATTCTGCTATCTGAAAATCCTTTTTCTTTAATTTCTTGAAGATAATCTTTATCTAATTCTTCAATATTAGAATTATAAAGTTTTTCTTCGATATCAATTAATTCTTTAATTTGATCAAGGAACCAATAATCAATTTTTGTTAGAAAATAAATTTTTTCTATGCTCCAGCCTTTTCGAATTGCATCTGCAACGTAAAATATTCTCTTAGGTCCTGGAATTGTTAACTCACTTGTGATTTCATCATCATGAGGAAATGTGGATTTTTCAAATAACGAATTAAGTCCATTAAGATCTTCTTCCATACTGCATAACGCTTTTTGAAATGATTCTTGAAAGTTTGATCCCATTGACATTACTTCTCCAACTGATTTCATCTGAGTTGTTAACTTTGGACTTGCTTGAGGAAATTTTTCAAAAGCAAATTTTGGTATCTTTGTAACGATATAATCAATGCTAGGTTCAAAAGATGCAGGTGTAAGTCCACCTGTAATGTCATTCTTAAGTTCATCTAATGTATAGCCAACTGAAAGCAATGCAGCTACCTTTGCAATTGGGAAACCTGTAGCTTTTGAAGCTANTGCTGAAGATCTGCTTACTCGGGGNTTCATTTCTATTACAACCATTTTTCCATCTTCAGGATTTACTGCAAATTGAACATTTGATCCTCCTGTATCAACTCCTATCTCTCTTAAAATTTTAAAAGACGCATTTCTCATTAATTGATATTCTTTATCTGTTAAGGTTTGTGCAGGAGCAATAGTTGTTGAATCACCAGTGTGGATGCCCATAGGATCTAGATTTTCTATAGAGCAAACAATAATACAGTTATCCTCACAATCTCTAACAACTTCCATCTCAAATTCTTTCCAACCAATTAAAGATTCATCAATTAAGAGCTCATTAGTAGGAGATAACTCCATACCTTTTTCACAAATCGATTTAAACTCTGATATGTTATAGGCAATTCCGCCACCTGTTCCTCCCATTGTAAAGGATGGCCTAATAATACAAGGAAAGCCGATTCTTTTTTGAACTTTCAATGCATCTTGCATTGAATGAGCAATTCCTGATGCAGGTGTTTCAAGATTAATTGCTTTCATTGTTTCGTCAAAAAGTTGCCGATCTTCTGCTTTATCAATTGCTGTTCTATTTGCTCCAATTAAGACAACATCGTGTCTTTTTAAAACTCCTTCTTTATCTAATGTNAGTGCTGTGTTTAATGCGGTCTGTCCTCCCATAGTAGGTAAAATTGCATCTGGTTTTTCTTTTTCAATAATCTTTTCAACAGACTTCCAGTGAATTGGTTCAATGTATGTAGCATCAGCCATTAATGGATCGGTCATAATTGTTGCAGGATTTGAATTAACTAAAATTACTCTAAATCCTTCTTCTTTTAATGCCTTNCAGGCTTGAGCACCTGAGTAATCAAATTCACAAGCTTGACCAATGATTATTGGGCCTGCGCCTATTATAAGTATTGAAGAAATATCTTTACGTTTTGGCATACTCTTTTACNATTAAACTAAATTTTTTAAAAAGAGTTTGAATCTCTTGAGGTCCAGGACTTGCCTCGGGATGGCCTTGAAAGCTAAACGCGGGTACATCTGTAAATTCTATACCTTGAAGAGACTNATCAAAAAGAGATAGATGTGTAGCATTAATATTTTTAGGCAATGTCTTTTCATCTACTGCAAAACCATGATTCTGACTTGTGATAAAAACCTCTTTTGTAAGAATATCTTGAACAGGATGGTTAGCACCATGATGACCAAACTTCATCTTGTAAGTGTTAGCGCCACCTGCTAAAGCTAATAATTGATGACCAAGACAAATTCCAAAAATTGGAATTTTTTGTGATAAAAACTTCCTAATATTTTCAATTGCATAATGGCATGGTTCAGGATCTCCAGGACCATTTGATAAAAATATACCTTGAGGATTTAATTCAATTATCTCTTCAAAGGTAGTTTTAGCATTTACTACTTTTACTTTTCCAACATACTCAGTTAAAAGCCTTAAAATATTTTCCTTTATCCCATAATCATATGCTACTACTGAGTATGATTTTTCTGATGAATTATTTTCCGGCCAAACACCCTTATTCCACTCATAATCAGAATCTGTTGAAACAACCTTTGCTAAATCCATTCCCTCGAGGCCATCAAAATTTTTTGCAGCAGAAACTGCATCATTTTCTGAAATCAATGACAATGATGCAATACAACAACCCATTGCACCTTTTTCTCTAAGCAANGATGTGATTTCTCTTGTATCAATATCAGAGATCCCAATAATTTCGTTTTTAACTAAAAATTCCTCTAGGTTAAATTTTGATCTCCAATTGCTAGGTTTAGAGCAATAATTTTTTACAACTATGCCTGAGGCATGAATTGAATTGGATTCACTGTCTTCAATGTTAATTCCAGTATTACCAATATGAGGGTGTGTAAATGTAATAATTTGTTTTTTGTATGATGGATCTGTAATAATTTCTTGGTAGCCAGTCATTGATGTATTAAATACTAATTCACCAACATCAAATTTCTCTTTCCCAAAACCCTTGCCATAGAATACACTTCCATCTTCAAGTGCTAGAATTGCATTAAAAGACATAAAAAAACACCGAATAAAAGTATAATTTAAGGAAAGTTTTAGGTTGACTATTTAAAGAATTTTTTAATTTTAATGAGCTAAAATTACATGCTGACATTAAAATTGTACTTTATAGATTAAGTTGCCTTATGTCTACAATTAAACNAAAAAAAATGAATAAATTAGTTAAATCATTTGAAGAAATTGACAAAATGAGAATTGCGGGAAGGCTTGCTGCCGAAGTTCTAGAAATGATTACACCTCATGTTGTTCCAGGTATATCAACTGGAGAGTTAGATAAATTATGTTATGAACATATTGTAAATATTCAAAATGCAATTCCTGCAAATGTTGGCTANAAAGGATATAAAAAGACCATATGCTCAAGTATTAATAATGTAATATGTCATGGAATTCCTGACAATGAGAAAATTTTAAAAAACGGTGATATTTTAAATATAGATGTTACTGTGATTAAAGACGGTTGGCATGGAGATACATCCAAAATGTTTCTTGTTGGTAAGTGTGCTCCACATAATGAAAGATTAGTAAAGATTACTCAAGAATGTCTATACAAAGGTATAGAAGTTGTTAAACCAGGTGCATATTTAGGTGACGTTGGAAATGTTATACAACAACATGCCGAGAAAAATTACTATAGCGTTGTTGAAGACTATTGTGGTCATGGTATTGGAGCAACTTATCATGAGGAGCCTCAAGTTCTTCATTATGGAAAATTAGGTACTGGTATCAAATTAGAAGAAGGCATGTGCTTTACAATCGAGCCAATGATCAATCAAGGAACAAAATTTTGTAAAGTATTGAAGGATGGATGGACTGTTGAAACAAAAGATGGAAGAAATTCTGCGCAATGGGAGCATACTATCGCAGTAACAAAAAATGGCTCAGAAATTCTGACTAAAAGAAATGATGAATTTTAATGATAGATAATATTACGACCATTAATAAAGAGTTTCTTAAAAACTTTCCTGAAATTTATTCAAGACCCTCAAAAATTAATAAATTTCTAAATAAACATTCAAATGAAGTTGAAAAAAATCTAAAAAACAAATTTTTAAATCTTAACCTTGACAAAAGTTTTGCAATATATGCAAATGGTGGTTTTGGGAGAAAGGAGATTTTTCCTATTTCTGATGTTGATATATCAATAGTTGAGAAAGATGTCCCAAAAAACTATAAAAATCTTGATGAGTTTATTTCATTCCTGTGGGATCAAGGATATAAGGTTGGTCATTCAGTTAGATCGTTATCAGATATTAAAAAAATATCAAAAACAGATCTTAAAGAGTTTACATCTTACTTAACAAGGCGCTCAATTGTCTCAAACAAAGAAATGGACATAAAAATTAATAACGCATTATCAAAATTGTGGTCTAAAAATGATTTCTTCAATGCTAAATATGTTGAACAACAAAAGAGACATTACGAGTTTTTTTCTTCTGCGTATAATTTAGAACCAAATATAAAAGAGTCTCCTGGTACTCTCCGTGATTTTCATTCAGCTTTGTGGATTCTTCAGCATTGTTTTGGTTTAGATTCATTAAATGAAATATCTAAATCAAAAATATTACATGGAGAATGGAATAATGCTATTGATGCATATAACTTTATAAAATCACTAAGATTTGCAACAAACATTTTCACAAATAGGAATATATTAAACTTTGAAGCACAAGTAGAAATTGCAAGAAAAGCAAAACTTGGAACAAGAACTGCAAAGAGCTCTGTTGAAAAAATGATGAAAAGATTTTATGAAATGGCTTCTTTAATTTCATACATAAATGAGATTGTTTACGAAAAATATATCGAAAAATATCAAACTAAAATGCATCCTAAAAAAATATCAGGTATCTATAAATATCAAAACAAAGTTGGTATACAAAATGTGGTTCTTAGAAATAATAAAGATCTTTTATTTAAATTATTTATAGAGATGGGCAAAAGTAAAAAAATTAATAGCATTAATACTGAAACAAAAACTCTTATAAAAAAAAATATCAATTTAATTGATAAAAAATTCAGAAAAAATTTAGTTTACTCAGAACAGTTTTTGGAAATCTTGAGATCTAAATATAATTTATCTTCAATTCTCAAGTCTATGAAGTCTCTTGGNGTTTTACAAAAATATATTCCTGAATTTTCAGATGTCGTGGGACAAATGCAATTTGATTTATTTCATATTTACACAGTTGATGAGCATACTTTTAAAGTTGTAAGAAACATGAGACAAATGAAATTAAATAAACAAATTGGATTTGAGTTAGAACATGAGCTAATTAANAAATTAAGAAAAATAGAAATTCTTTTTATTGCAGGCTTATTTCACGATCTTGGAAAAGGAAAAGGTGGAAATCACTCCAAAATTGGAGCAAAAATAAGCTATAAATTTGCAAAGAGAATTGGAATGTCTAATACCGATGCAAATTTAATATCATGGTTAGTAGAAGAGCATTTGATAATGTCTTCAATTTCGCGAAAAATGGATATTGCAGATCCAAATACTGTTTTAGAGTTCTCAAAAATAGTTGAACAAAATGAAAAATTAGATTATNTGTATCTCTTAACGATAAATGATATNAGAGCAACAAATCCATCTCTGTGGAATGGTTGGAAACATCAACTATTAAGAGATCTTTACTTGCTTACAAGGTCTAAAATAAAAAAAGAACCAATAAAGGTTTCATCTCAAATATCAATTGATAGAAAAAAAAGTGTTATCAGTNGAATTGATAACAAAGAAAATAAAAATTTTATAAAGAATTATTTTAAAAATTTTGATGATAGCTACTTTAATAAAAATTCGTCAAATGAACTTCTTTGGCAATCTAAATTAATTTTGGAAAATAAAGGAGACGATTTAATAATAGGAAGTAAAAAAAAGATTGATAATCTTATCGAAATATTTTTTAAAGTGAAAGACTCTCCCGGTCTCTTTTTAAAATTATTAAAGTTACTTGAGCACTATGGGCTTGAAGTTATAGATGCAAAAATTTTTACGTCAAGAGATAATCAATTTGCAGCAAATACATTTATAACAAAATATTCCAGGCATAATAGAACGCTGAAAAAAACTGAGTTAATTGAACTTACCTCAAAAATTAAATCAAACTTCAATAAAATTGAAGAAATTAATAAGCTAAACACGAACAAAGTTGACAATTCAAAATTTGAAAAAATTGTAAAGATTGCTGAATCCATTAATAAGGACAATGACAGAAATTTAATTACTATTGAAACTGTTGACAGTTCTGGCTTACTGACTAATATTGCTAAAGTATTTTTTGATAATAATGTCTCAATCTATTCTGCAAGAATTAATACACTTGGTGAAAGGGTTGAAGATACTTTTGAAATAGAGAATTTTAATAAAAAATTAGTTCCAAACTATAAAGTTAAAAAAATTATTTCAGAATTAATGAGAGTGGTCTAAAAAATGAAAATTTATGGAGAAGGTGTTGCTAATAAGTCAAAATCTGGTCAAATACTTGATGTCTACTTTCCAAATATTGAATTTGCAAATAAAAAAACTGACGCCAAAAATATTGATGTCCTCTCAGATAGTCAAGAATTAATTAAACTTGATTGGTCTGAAGTTGATCTAAAAAATCCAATTGAAAAAGTATCAGATGCATATTTTAAATTACACTTGATATCAAATAAGTTTGTCTTACCAAATACTATCAATTTAGATGGTTTATTTGAATGTTTACCAAATGTTGCATGGACTAACATTGGCCCAATTTCAATTGAAGAAATAGAAGAAAGGTTAAACAAATCAAAATTAGAGGGGAATAATTTTTTCATAAGGTCTCTTGATAAATTTCCGTGTCTTACAGATTATGTTATTCCAAAAAAAGTAAGAGTTGCTGATACTAGCAGGGTAAGACTTGGAGCATATTTAAGTGAGGGTACAACAGTAATGCATGAAGGTTTTATTAATTTTAATGCTGGAACTTTGGGCAAAGCTATGATCGAAGGTAGAATATCTGCCGGTGTAGTAATTGGAGATAATTCTGATCTAGGTGGAGGTTCAAGCACAATGGGAACTTTATCAGGAGGGAATAATACAAAAATTTCTATTGGTAAAAATTGTCTTTTAGGTGCAAATTCTGGAATTGGAATTTCCCTAGGTGATGACTGTACAGTTGAGGCTGGTTTGTATATAACTTCAGGCACTAAAGTAAATATTATTAATGAAGACAATAATAAGGAAAACATTGTCAAAGCTANAGAGCTTTCAGGCAAATCAAACCTTTTATATATGCGTGACTCATTATCTGGAAAAGTTGTTGCGAAAATAAATAAATCAAAATCCCAATTGAATAAAATACTTCACGAAAATGATTGAATTGCTTCAAAAATTAATTCGAATTAAATCAATATCTCCAGCTGATATGGGTTGTTTTGATCTAATTGAGGATGAATTGAAGAAACTTAATTTCCAATGCGAAAGAATAAATTATCAAAACGTTGAAAATCTTTATGCAACGATAGGGCATTCTGGAAAACTTTTTTGTTATTTAGGACATACCGACGTTGTTCCTAGTGGCCCTGAAGAAAAGTGGAGCTATCCCCCATTTTCAGGAACAATTGATGGAGATTTTTTATATGGCAGAGGTGCTGCAGATATGAAATCCTCTGTAGCCGCTTTTATAGAAGCTGCTAAGGATTTTATCAATGCAAATGAAAAGCTTAATTTTAGATTAGCTATCTTACTCACCTCTAATGAAGAAGGTACATCAAAAGATGGATTTATAGATAAAATCATTAAAAAAATGATTGATGATAATGAAATTATTGATTTTTGTTTGGTTGGAGAACCTACCTCGAGTGAAAAAGTTGCCGATTGTGCAAGAGTTGGTAGACGAGGTTCCTTAGGAGGATGTCTAAAAATTTATGGTAAGCAAGGACATGTTGCTTATCCTGAGAAAGTTATTAATCCAATATTATTATCAGGTGAGTTAATTTCAAAACTTAAAAGCAAAATCTGGGATAATGGTAATGACGCTTTTGATCCAACAAGTTTTCAAATATCTAACATTAGTTCCGGTACTGGCGCACATAATGTTGTGCCAGGTGAGCTCGAGTTAACATTTAATTTTAGATTCTCTACTGAATCAACTGAAGAAAGTCTCAAATCAGAATTTGAATCAATAATAAAAAGTCTTGGATTAGACTATGATATAAGTTGGGATTTAAATGGAAATCCATATTATACGAAAGAGAATTTTTTCAAAGAAATTGTATCCACTTCATCAGAGGAGATAACTGGATATAGGCCTGAATTAAATGCTAAAGGTGGAACATCAGATGGTCGTTTTGTTGCTGCAATGAATACAGAAATTGTTGAGCTTGGACCCGTAAACAAATCTATTCATCAAATTGATGAACATATAAGTATTAGTGAGCTATGGAAATTAAAAGACATTTATAAAAAGATTTTAATTAATTTGAATCAAAGTCTTTAGATTTTTTCTTTCTATCATACTTTGTTTTGTCTTTGTGAGTTTTTGGTTTATGGAATTTATCCATATTCTTTTTAACAGGATCTCTTTTTCCTNTAACTGGTGCCATGCATCAATCTTTTAAGAATTGGAGTTATTACGGCCAGGAATATTCCACAACCAATTGCTATAAGACCAACATCAGTATAAACATCAATAAATGNTTGTTTTTGAGCAAGATTAAAAATGTCATTTGATACTCCAGATGATTCTGATGCTGTTGCTCTAGCAATCAATCCTGCAACATAATTGCCAGCTGCTGATNCAAAAAACCACATTCCCATCATAAATCCAACAATCCTTTGAGGTGATAATTTGGTGACTGAGGACAACCCAACNGGAGATAAACATAACTCTCCTAAAGTATGAAGGAGATAAATCAATATTATCCAAAAGACTCCTGTCTGAAGACCCTTAGATGAACTCATGCCATAAACCAAAGCTAAGAAACCTAGTNCAACAAAAATAATACCAATTGAAAATTTAATTGATGTTGACGGCTCCATATTTCTCTTTGCAAGAGCTATCCAAAGCATTGCAAATAAAGGGGCTATAGTAAAGATGAAGCCAGCATTCAAAGATTGAAACATCGATGCCGGTACTTCCCAACCGAACATTACTCTATCTACTCCTCTATCTGTGAGAATATTTAAAGATGATCCCGCTTGTTCAAAAAGCGCCCAAAAAATTAAAGAAAATAATATTAGTATTCCTACAACTATTAATCGATCTCGCTCATCAGGAGCACATCTAAATAATGCGTATAATAACCATGCCCCAATAAAAATAGCTCCAAAACCACCCAGAAGTTGGCCAACTAATTGTGTATTCTGAACTAAAAACCACGTAGCCAGAACCATTATAAGACCTGAAATATAAGCCCAATACTCAAAGCTAATTCCATTCATCTTTTTTAAATATTTGCTTGATGGAGGTTCTGCAAGACCTTTAAGATATTTTTGACCCCACAGGAAAATAATTAATCCAAAGATCATTCCAATTCCAGCAGCACCAAATCCATACGCCCATCCAACTTGCTCTCCTAAATAACCACATAAAAGAGTTGCAGTAAAGGCTCCAATATTTATGCCCATGTAAAAAATTGTAAAGCCTGAGTCTCTTCTTGGATCACCTTCTTTATACAATGCTCCAACCATAGTAGAAATATTTGGTTTTAAGAATCCTACACCAGATACTATTAGAGCAAGTGATAAGTAAAATATTTGCTCATTACTCTCAACTGTCATACCTAAGTGACCAAATACCAATAAAATTGCACCAAAAGTGACTGCTTTTTTTGAACCCAAAATTTGATCAGCCAACATACCACCGAAAACTGGCATTATATATACCAAAGAAGTGTAGGCTCCATAAATTAAATAACTTGTAGCATCTGAAAACTCCCAATGCTTTGTTAAATACAATATCAAAAGGGCTCTCATTCCATAATATGAGAANCTCTCCCACATCTCTGTAGCAAAACATATAAATAAACCCTTTGGATGTCCAAATAAATNAGTTTTTGTATTCATTTGAATTCATTTTTTTTAATAATTTAGTACTATACCAAAATGGATGATAAATCATATATCGTATTTCCAATAAGAAGAATCGCTGCATCTGTGTATGATTTATTTTTATTATTAGGAGTCTGGTTTGCAGTTGGGTCATTTGCTGTATGGGTTAATGGAGGAATTATTCAAACAAAATGGGTTGGACCAATACTTGTCATTATGAGTGCGTGGATTTTTTATGGTTATTTTTGGATGAATGGTGGTAAAACTCTTGGTATGGCAGTTTGGAATTTTGAAATATACAGTACTGATGGAGGCGATATAACATTTAAAAAAATTACAATTAGATTTTTTTCTAATGTTCTAACAACATTATTGGTTGGTTTGCCTCTGATGCTTATTTATTTCTCAAGTGATAATTTATCCCTAAGTGATTATTTGTCTAAAACTTCGTATAAAAAAATTTAAATCCTTTTGTAANAAACCATACTTGCGACTAATAGCATCAAAGAGGGAAGAATAACTCCAAACATAACTGTTAATCCATATGAAATAAATACATCTGATGATAAGTCTTGAATTAATTGATATATGAATGCGCCTACCACAGATACGACCACCCTATTCCCAATTGAAGAATCTCTGAGTGAAGTAAATATAAATGACCCAAAAAATAATATTAAGATTAAAGATGAAATTGGTAATAATATTTTGCTATAAAAAAGTTTATCTATATGAGCTTTAAATAAAATATCTTTCTTAGTTGTGCTGTCATTTAAAATTTGTCTATAAAAATTTAACTCAGATACTCCAAGATGTTTAATATTATTAAAGGTGATTTTTGATTGAATTGGGATCTGAAAAGATTCAGTATCTTTTTTATCTAAGTTTTCTGTAAAACTTTTATATATAGAATCATTATTAAAAATAACTTCATTATTTCCAAAAGTTGCAACATCAGACTTTACAGAGTAAATAACTTGCTTATCTTTAACCTTAACAAATCTAACATTAAAAATTTTATCATCAACAACATTCTCAAAACCTAAAAATGAGTCTCCAGATTTAATCCAATTAATTTCATTTCCATAATTTAATTCTTTGTTTAATAAGATATTTCTTTCAGCTTCTTGATTTACATATAATTTTCTAAACCCGAATTCGTCTAATGATAGCATTGATAAAATAAGAATTAGGGCTCCAATTGAACTTGTAAAAACTATCATAATTGGAGATTTGCCAGCAGATCTCAATACGTTGATATTCCCTTCTTCATGAGACATTCCTAATGAAAGCATTACTCCTAATAAACAAGCACCTTGGACAAAATCAAGTAAATTATGAGGCATTGAAAAAGTAACATACTTAAATATATAAAAGACAGTGTAATTTGATGAGCTTTTTTCTAGTTCAGAAATAAGAATGAATATTGAGTCCAATAATCCAAAAATTAATAAAATACTCAGTGAAAAATAAAAAGATCTTTTTATTAAATATTTATTAAATATTTTTATCATCCTAGCACCCATAAAAAAATTAAAAATATTAATAAAGATATAAAAACTCTTGTAAAGTTGTTATTAAAAAAAGTATAAATAGATCGAATATTGGTATTTAAATTTTTTCTAATTACAAAAAAAAGAGCAAATAATAGAAATGTCAGATGTACATACCAAATATTGTTTTGAGAAGTAATTAAACTTTCATCAAAAGAGTCTCTTGCTAAAATTAATAAGCTTAAATAAAGTATGTATATAAAAATAGATGGTACTAATACGGAAAGCCTTCCTTGCCTTGGTCGTACTTTTGAAAAATTTACAGCAAAAATTAAAAGAACAAAAATTGTTAGTGGTATAGATAACTTCCACTGGGTTTGTGATTTTGAAGACTTGATTGAAAAATCAAATAATTTACTAAATGATAACCCTGAAATAGAATTTTTAGAATTATCAACAGGAATAGATAACTCTCCAAAATATGAAACTAAAGATGAACTTTGATTAAAGATATCTTGATATAAAACTCCATCTTTAAAATCTAAGTCCATCTTTGATGACAAATCTTCATATTCGAGATTTTCTGAGATAATTAAAGACGAGTAGTTATCATTTGGTATAAAAATAACTACTTCTTCTAAAATATTACTTTCTTTTTCTTCAATATAAATAAACCCTTGATTTTCATTAAAAGAAAATAATTCATTTGGTCTGACTGATTCGAACTGCTCTTGAATTGTGTCTAGAGAAAGGATCTCTTTAGATAATTCTTTTGTATAAGGAGCTATATATAAACTTAGGGTCAATGTTATGAGAAAGAAAACAATTGATTGTGGAAGTAAATATTTTATAAGGTCATTGTTAGAAATACCTCCTGCAAAGTAGCCATAAATTTCTCTATCTGAATATAATCTACTAACTGTAATTACAACTCCTAGAAAAAAAGATAATGGTAATAATAATGTTACAAAGTCTGGGAACCTTAGAATTACTACTTTAAAGATAAGGCTAGGATCGATTAGGCCCTCGGATGCTTGTTCAAAATAACCAACAAACCTTGAGCTTACAACCAAAAAAAAGAAAATTAAAAAAACTCCAGTTGAAGACAGCAAAACTTCAAGATTTAAGCTTTTTAAAAGAATGTTCTTTTTATATATGCCTTGCGAACTCTGATGCATTACAATAAACATCTTACCAGTATTGAATTAAAAAGGAGATATTAAAATGACATATAA
>NZFS01000003.1 GCA_002690725.1 Gammaproteobacteria bacterium | reverse complement strand
TGCTATTACGAGTGTTGAAGGAAGAATATTAAAAAAACATATGAAAGAATGTGTTAAAGAAGCATTAAGTGATGAAAAGGGTTTTGACGATAAGGTTGAGGAAGTGCTAAAAACCCTAAGAAGGTAACTAATTCTCTGTTCAAATCTACTCCACCGTAACGGAGTAGACATAACCAAATTCTTTTTTATTTTGTACTCTCTTCTAACCATTTGGCAACTTTTAAAATATCACTTGCTTTAGCATTAGTTTTAATTAAATTAGCTTTTTGAGATATCCAAACAACATTTCCTTTCACATAACCTTTTTCTGGAATAATTCTATCAAGCGAAGGTGAATTTTCTCTTGTTTCTGAGCTACCTACTTCATAACCAAATTGCAATTTAATACCTAATGCTGGACACTTATTGTCACTCGGGAATATTGATTTGATATATCTCCAATCAATTTCATGAGGAATATTATGTTTTTTTGCTCTTCGTTGAGATTCTTTAATCGTCCTAGAAAATCTTCTAGCCATATAAGTGTCCCAATCCCCCCACGTTTCTTGTCTAAAACCTGTTTCTTTATCATTGGTTTGTCGATAATTGATGAAGTATTGGCCATCTAGCTCTTCTCCAAAATAGAAGTCTTTTCCAGTATTGGGACTGGGTCTATTTGGGAACTTATTTGCTCTGTACTCAGATCTATATCTTTTTTCTCTTTTGTCGCTTTGTTTTTTATGTTTAGCTATAGCTTCTGGTTTTAGCCATAACTCACTCAACATTCCATCTTTTTTGCGGATTGGAGTTTTATAACAAAAGAAAAGTCTATTATCTTTTTCTCTTTTGTCTCCTCGTTTATAAAACTTTCCGGTTAAAGGGTTTATGGATTTTAGTTCATCTTTATATTTAATTCTTTTCACATCAAAATGCTGAGATTATTCTACAGTGACTGACTTTGCTAGATTTCTAGGCTGATCGATATCAGTACCTCTCAAGAGGGCTACTTCGTAAGATAATATTTGTAACGGTATGGTGTAGATGATTGGAGTCAACAAGAAGTCACATTTTGGCATATTTATAAGTTTGCCTGACTTTAAATCCATAGAAATAGAAGGATCTGAAAATACATAAAGCGTCCCTCCTCTTGCCTTTACTTCTTCAAGATTTGATATAAGTTTTTCTGCGATTTCACTTTCGGGTGCCAATGCAATGACAGGCATATTTTCATCAATCAAAGCAAGAGGACCATGCTTTAACTCTCCAGCCGGGTATGCTTCGGCATGTATATATGAAATTTCTTTGAGCTTCAGAGCTCCTTCTTTTGCAATTGGATAAAAAATTCCTCTTCCAAGAAACAAGGCATTGTCTTTGCTGGCAACTTCTGGAGCTAAATCTGTAATTGATTCTTTAAGTTTTAATGTTTCTTCAACAGTATCTGGCAAAGATCTTAATGCCGTAACAACTCTTGTTCTGAGTTTTGGATTCTTTTTTCTACTTTTTGCCAAAGACAGAGCTAATAACATTAATGCTGCAAGTTGTGTGGTAAAAGCCTTGGTTGATGCAACTCCTATTTCAGGACCTGCATTAGTAAATATTGAATAATCAGATTCTCTTGCAAGAGAACTAGTTGGAACATTACAAATACATAGTGAGGATAAATAATCTTTTTCTTTTGCATATCTGAGAGCTGCTAGAGTATCTGCAGTTTCACCTGATTGAGAAATTGTTACTAGCAAAGAGTCCTCGTCAACATGCGGATTTCTGTATCTATACTCAGATGCGTAATCTATTTGAGTTGGTAGCTCTGATATTGATGAGAGCCAGTTTGCTGCAACTCTTCCTGCATGAAGACTAGTTCCACAAGCTACGATTTGAATCCTTTTAATTTTTTCAAACATTTCTGATGATCCAAGTCCAAAAATATTATCTAAAACATCATCGCCCCCAACTCTTCCATCAATAGTGTTTAATATAGCCTCAGGCTGTTCATAAATTTCTTTTTCCATAAAATGCTTGTATTCGCCTTTTGAGGTTGATTGGCTAGAAATATCTATTTTAGAAATTTCTCTTTCAACTTTTTCTTTGTTAATGTCGTAAATTGAATAGCTGTCCGGGGATAATTCAGCAACATCACCATCTTCTAAAAAAATAAATTCATTGGTTAGTTCTCCAAGAGCTAGCGGGTCTGAAGCTGCTAAAAGCTCATCTATGCCTATTCCAATTAATAACGGTGATTTACTTCTGGCAATGATAATATTTTGATCATCTTCTAAATCTATGGCTGCGATGGCGTATGCACCATCAAGCTTGTCTTTTGTTAAATACATCGAATTTAACATAGAGTTTCCCTGATTTAAAAAATGCTCAAGCATATGAGCAATGAGCTCTGAGTCTGTTTGAGATGTAAATGAATATCCCTCTTTTTTTAAAAAATCTTTTAAATCTAAGTAATTTTCAATTATCCCATTGTGAACGATATACACCCTTTCGTTTGATTTGTGAGGATGCGCGTTTTCTTCAGAAGGCTCACCATGGGTTGCCCACCTTGTATGTGCAATTCCAAGCTTGCTTTTTGGTTTTTCTTGAATCATCTTTTCTTCAAGCAATTTAACTTTACCCAAGGTTCTTAAATGAACAACCTGATCATTTTGATGCAATGCAATGCCTGCAGAGTCATATCCCCGATACTCCATTTTGTGAAGTCCTTGAACAAGAAGCTTACCAACATTTCGATTTGAAGCTGCAGCTATAATTCCACACATGATGTCTAGTCCTTCTTTTTAGACCAATTTTCTTTATTGCTCTGCTTTGATCTTTCTATTCCTAGAGCATTGTCAGGCACATCTTTTGTTATTACTGAGCCTGCTGCAACAGTAGCATTTGTGCCTATTGTAACTGGAGCAACTAAGGCAGCATTACTCCCAATAAAGCTTTCATCACCAATGGTTGTTTTATGTTTATCTTTGCCATCATAGTTACAAGTTATTGTTCCTGCTCCAATATTTGAGTTCTTACCTACTTCAGTATCACCCAAATAGGTAAAATGATTTGCTTTAGACCCTTCACCAAGAACAGAGTTTTTAGTCTCAACAAAATTACCAACTTTTGCGGATGATTCTATCTGACTTCCTTCTCTGAGTCTTGCATATGGTCCAATAGAGCAATCGTCTCCAACTTTTGATCCATCTATATGAGAAAAGGCATCAATTTTTGTATTACTCCCTATTGATGAATCTTTAATTACACAATTTGGTCCTATCGAAACATTATTACCAAGTACAATATTTCCTTCCAATATCACATTTACATCAATTGAACAGTCTTGACCAGAGGATACTTGACCTCTTATATCAAGTCTCAAGGGATCCGAGACTGTGACTCCCATCTCTAAAATATCTTGGACTTTCATTGATCTATATATTGCCTCTAACTGTGCAAGCTCATCTTTTGAGTTTGCTCCCCTTACCTCATCATTTGAGGCATTGCATGTATTAATTGTAATGCCTTTTTTGTTCATTATAGAAACTATATCTGTTAAGTAAAATTCACCAGCTGAATTATTACTGGTTATTTCGGATAAAGCTTCTTTCAAATATGTTGTTGTGGAACAGAGAATACCAGTAAAAATTTCCTTTATCTCCCTATCTTTGTCAGATGCATCTTTTTCTTCAACTATTGCAATTGGGTTTCCACTTTCATCTTTTTTTACTCTTCCATATCCAAATGGATTCTCTAAGACAGTGGTTAAAATTGAAAGGCTGTTATCACAACCATTAATGAGATTGCTCAGGGTTTCTTTTTTTATGAGGGGAACATCCCCATAAAGTACAAGGACTTTTGATGCGTCTATTACTTTGCTGATGCCATGTTTAACCGCATCTCCAGTGCCAATCGGCTCTGGCTGTTCACACGAATTGATGTCAAGATTTAAAGCTTTGGATGCTTTAATTATTGATTTTTTATCGTATCCAACAACTAGAGTTATTTTTTGACTGATGCTGCCTGCTGTTTGACATATCATTTCAAGCATAGTCTTGCCACCAATCCTTTGAAGGGACTTGGCTTTGCTTGATTTCATTCTAGAGCCCTCTCCAGCTGCAAGAATTATGGTATGTATGTTCACAATTTTTAAAGGTTAAATATATACCTTACTGTTTTTTGCGAAGTTTTTGAATAGTCTTAAGTCTTGCAACAGCTTCAGCTAGCTGAGCTGATGCTTTTGCGTAGTCAATTGATGTATCTTTGTTTGCAAGTTCTTGTTCAGCAATTTCTTTAGCTTTTATAGCCTCTGACTCATCTAAACTTTCTGCTCTTTCTGCAGTATCAGATAAGACTGTTACTAAGTCTGGTTGAACCTCTAAAAATCCACCAGAACAAAAGAATGCCTCTTCCTCAGAACCATTCTGAACTCTAACAGGTCCTGCAGCTAGACCAGTCAAAAGGGGTGTATGACCTGGAGCGATACCTAGCTCACCCAGTGTGCCTGTTGCATAAACCATAGAAGCCTCTCCTGAATATATTTCTTCACTGGAGGAAACTATATTAATTTTTATTGTGCTCATCTTATAAAGTTTTAGCCTTTTCTACTGCCTCTTCAATAGTCCCAACCATATAAAATGCTTGTTCAGGCAAATGATCGTAGTCACCATTAAGTATTCCCTTAAATGCTTTAATAGTGTCTTCAAGGGATACATACTTTCCTGGTGTGCCTGTAAAAATTTCAGCTACAAAGAAAGGTTGTGATAAGAATCTTTGTGCTTTTCTTGCTCTTGCTACAAGTCCTTTATCTTCCTCAGAGAGCTCATCCATTCCAAGAATTGCAATAATATCTTTGAGCTCATTATATCTTTGTAAAATCTTTTGAACTCCTTGAGCAACCTCATAATGATCATCACCGACGACAAAAGGATCAAGCTGTCTGCTTGTTGAATCAAGAGGATCAACAGCAGGATATATACCAAGCTCTGAAATCTGTCTTGAAAGAACAACAGTGGCGTCTAAGTGAGCAAAAGTTGTTGCAGGAGATGGATCAGTTAAATCGTCAGCTGGAACATAAACAGCTTGGATTGAGGTAATAGACCCTGTTTTAGTTGATGTAATCCTTTCTTGAAGAGCCCCCATCTCCTCTGCAAGAGTTGGCTGGTAACCAACAGCTGAGGGCATTCTTCCTAGAAGAGCAGACACCTCAACACCAGCAAGAGTATAACGATATATATTATCAATAAATAAAAGAACATCCTTGCCTTCGTCCCTGAAGCTTTCGGCCATTGTAAGACCGGTTAGAGCAACCCTAAGTCTATTTCCAGGGGGTTCGTTCATTTGTCCATACACCATAGCTACTTTTGATTCACCTAAATTTTTAATGTTTACAACACCAGATTCTTGCATCTCATAATAAAAATCATTTCCTTCTCTAGTTCTTTCCCCTACACCTGCAAATACAGAAAGACCTGAGTGCTGAAGAGCGATATTGTTAATAAGTTCCATCATGTTGACAGTTTTTCCAACACCCGCACCTCCAAATAATCCAATTTTTCCCCCTTTTGCAAAAGGACACATTAAATCAATAACTTTAATGCCTGTTTCTAAGACTTCGTTTGAAGCTGATTGATCAGTATAGCTCGGAGGCTTTCTATGAATTGGCATCTTAGATTTTTCACCAATGGGGCCTTTTTCATCGATAGGGTTTCCAAGGACATCAACAATTCTTCCTAAAGTCTCTGGCCCTACTGGAACTGATATAGGAGCATTTGTTCTTGTAGCTGACAGTCCTCTCTTAAGCCCTTCTGTTCCACCCATTGCGATAGTTCTTACAACACCGTCGCCTAGTTGCTGTTGAACTTCAAGAGTGGTTCCGCTCTCATCTATTTTTAGAGCTTCATATACCTTTGGGATGTTATCTTTATCGAATTCAACATCTATGACTGCTCCAATAATTTGTGTAACTGTTCCGTTGCTCATTTTTTTCTCCTTAAACCGCTGATGCGCCTCCAACTATCTCAGAGAGCTCTTGAGTTATAGCCGCTTGTCTTACGTTATTATATAAAAGCTCTAATTCTTTAATTAAATCTCCAGCATTATCTGTAGCATTTTTCATAGCAATCATTTTTGCAGCTTGNTCNCANGCATTATTTTCTATTACTGCCTGATAAACCAATGATTCAATATATCTTGTCAACAACCCATCAAGAAGTTCCTTTGCTTCNGGCTCATAGATATAGTCCCATTGAGATGNGCTAGGNTCATTTTGTTCCTCTGGTGCTAGTGGAATTAATTGTTCAACATTCGGTTGTTGGGTCATTGTATTTACAAAACTATTCGAACATAAANAAGCCTGATCGATATCATTATTTTTGTGCATATCTAAAACTACCTTTGTAAGTCCAATTAANTCATCNGGATTTGGCTTATCACCAAGCTTTTCAGCGANAGCAATAACTTGACCGCCAATGGTTTTAAAAAAACTTGATGCTTTTGTTCCNATCAAAGCAAAGCACGANTCAATACCTTGTTCGTTTAGATCTGCTGATTTTGATATTACTTGTTTAAAGAGGTTTATGTTAAGTCCTCCACAAAGACCCTTATCTGATGATACAACAATAAAACATGCTTTTTTTGAAGCTCTTTCCTCGTAAAAAGGATGTGGGTATTCTGAGTTTGCTGAAGCAACGTGTGATATAACATCTTTTATTTTTAAAGAATAAGGCCTTCCCTCTAGCATAGTATCTTGGGTTTTCTTCATCTTGCTAGCTGCAACCATTTCCATTGCAGAAGTAATTTTTTGAGTACTTTTNATACTTGCAATCTGTTTTCTTACTTCTTTTGTATTAGCCATTATTTAATTTAAAAAGTTTGTGTTTTCTTAAAGTCTTCTACCAAATCCTTGAATTGTGCCTCAATATCATCATTCCANTCTNCAGTTGAATTAATTTGTTCCTCAAGTTCACTTTTCTCAGAAGACAAATATCCATGCAAAGCTTCTTCAAAGTCTAAAATCTTTTCAACCTCCACGTCTGACATATNACCCCTATCNGCTGCAAATAAACTTAATGCCTGTTGGGCAACGCTCATTGGAGCNTATTGTTTTTGTTTAAGTANCTCAGTAAAAGCCTTACCGCTTGCGAGTTGTTGCTTTGTTGCATCATCTAAGTCGGAAGCAAATTGNGAGAAAGCGGCTAACTCACGGTATTGAGCTAAAGCTGTTCTAACTCCCCCNGCTAATTTTTTCATTATCTTAGTCTGAGCAGAACCACCAACCCTTGAAACGGATAGACCAGGATTAATTGCTGGCCTCACGCCTGAGTTAAATAATTCTGTTTCTAAATAAATTTGTCCGTCTGTAATTGATATTACATTTGTGGGAACAAANGCTGATACATCTCCTGCTAACGTCTCAATAATTGGCAGTGCTGTTAGCGATCCTGTTTTTCCTTTTACCTTTCCACCAGTAACCTGCTCAACATAATCAGCATTTACTCTTGCTGCTCTCTCTAGCAATCTGGAGTGAAGATAAAAAACATCTCCTGGATAAGCTTCTCTTCCAGGAGGCCTTTTTANAAGTAATGATACCTGCCTATATGCTACTGCCTGTTTTGAAAGNTCATCATAAACAATGAGTGCATCTTCACCCTTATCTCTAAAATACTCACCCATCGTGCAACCAGCATATGCAGATAAATATTGCATAGGTGCTGGGTCTGCTGCTGTTGCAGATACAACAATAGTATGTTCCATTGCTCCATACTCTTCTAGCTTTCTAACAACATTGGCAACAGTGGACTGTTTTTGTCCAATTGCTACGTAAATACATTTTATTCCTGTACCTTTNTGATTGATAATTGCATCNATAGCAACCGCAGTTTTGCCAGTTTGCCTATCCCCAATAATTAACTCTCTTTGGCCNCTCCCAATGGGAACCATTGCGTCAACAGCTTTTAAACCAATTTGAACAGGCTGATCTACTGATTGTCGGGCAATAACACCAGGCGCAACAACCTCAACTGGTGCCGATCCCTCAGCATTTATTTCACCCTTTCCATCAATTGGAGTACCTAGAGTATTTACAACTCTTCCCAGCATCGCNTCTCCAACTGGTACTTCTAAAACCTTTCCAGTACATACTGCTTTTTGACCTTCAATAATTTCGAGGTAATCTCCTAAAACCACAGCTCCAACCGAGTCTTGTTCTAGGTTTAAGGCCATGCCTTTAGTTCCATTCTCAAACTCAATTACTTCTCCGTACATGACATCCCNCATGCCATGAATTCTTACAATGCCGTCAGATACACTAACAACAATACCTTCATTTTTTCNTTCTGCTGAAAGATCAAGACCAGCAATTTTTTCCTTCAATACGCTAGAGATTTCTGATGGGTTTAATTGGCTCATATTTTCACCTTAAAAATTTAATTGATTTACAAGTTTCTTGACCTTCCCTCTTATCGATAGATCAAGNGTTTCATCTCCTATCTTTATTGAGAGGCCTCCCATCATTGTGGGATCTTTTGTAAAGTTAATAATGGCATCTTTACCATAAGTTGATTTAAGTTTTTGTTCGATANTNTCTTTTGCTTCATTTCCAGGCTCAGTGGCAACCAAAACTTCAATAGATTTTTGCTCTTTATATTCTTCTAATAACTNTTTATAAATTACAAAAATTGTTNCAAGTAAATTTAGACGTTTATTTTCGGCAAGAATTTCTAGCAGTTTTTTTGACTTATCTGANATACTTTCATCAAATAAATTCGTTAGAATGTCCAAGATGTCCTGTCTTGATAATGCAGGATTTTCTATAGTGTTAACAACTCCCTCTGTCTTAGAGGCAATAGCCATGTCTTTTAGTTCGCTTGCAATATCTTCGATGTTGTTCGACTCAACTGCTGATGTAAACATTGCTTTTGCATATGGTCTGGCCAGTGGAGTTAACTCAATCATTTCTATAGCTCCTCAGCAGCCTTTTTAAGAATTTCTTCATGTTTCTCTTCAGAAATTTCACTTTTGAGAATCTTTTGAGTAGTATCAATTATTATTTCAGACATTTGCTGTCTGAGCTCTTCTTTTGCTTTATTAGTTTCGTTTTCAATTGTTGTTGCCGCTGATGCTAATATTTTTTCAGCTTCAGCCTCTGCTTTAACTGATGCATCGCTTACAATCTTTGACGCTCTTGTATTTGCTTTATCAAGAATTTCAGCAGCTTCACTTTTTGCTTGATCAAGCTCCTTCTCAAATGTCAGTTTAGCTTCTTCTAAAGAGTCGTCTGCTTTTTTTGCAGCCTCAAGGCCATCAGATATTTTTTTCTCCCTCTCTTTCATAACTGAAAGAATTGGTGGATAAACATATCGCCAGCAGATTGCAACAAATACAATCATAACAACTGCCTGGGCAAGTAAGGTTGCATTAATATTCATATTTAACTATTCGATTAAGCTTATATTGCAAATAACATGTACATTCCAAGACCAACTCCAATCATTGGCACGGCATCGGTTAATCCCATCATTAAGAAAAATCTTCCTTGAAGAAAGGGTGCCAGCTCTGGTTGTCTTGCTATTCCTTCAATAAATTTACTTCCCAGAATTCCTACACCAATTCCTGCACCAATGGCAGAAAGGCCCATTGTAATTCCAGCTGCTAAAATACTATATTCCATTTTTTTTCTCCTATTTTTGAGGTTTAGTGTTCCTCTGTTTCATGCGCCATTGCTAAATATGCAATTGTGAGCGCCATAAAAATAAATGCTTGCAATGCCACAATAAGTATATGGAAAAGCGCCCAAACCAAATGCAAACCAAATCCAAGTACTCCTATTGGTATGCTACTAAAAAATAACATTAATGCAATTAAGATAAATATCATTTCACCTGCATATAAATTCCCGAACAACCGCAAGCCAAGTGATATTGGTTTTGCAATAAAATTAACCATTTCTAATACGAAGTTGACTGGTATTAAATATTTACCAAAAGGGTGAAGGGTCAGCTCTGCGATAAAAGCCTTTAATCCTTTAACAGTTACGCTGTAATAAATTGTAAGTATAAATATACCAAAAGCCATTCCAAGGGTTATGTTTGGGTCAGTTGTTGGAACAACTTTAAAGTAAAAAGATTCTGGTCCTTTAATCCACTCTATGCTTTCTCCAGCCACTGCATATGCAATATGACCAGCCAAAACAGGTAGAAAGTCTACTGGCACAAGATCCATTAAATTCATTAGTAATATCCAAACAAAAACAGTTAACGCTAAGGGCGCAATTAGTGTGTTCTTTACTGAACCGAATAGTGACTGAACGTTGTCTTCTACAAACTCGATGCTCATTTCAACAAAGTTTTGAATTCCTTTAGGAGCNANACTNGCNTCTGTATTTTTAGAAATAGCCTTCCTAAAAAAGAANACAAACANCGCTCCAAGNCCAATTGACCAAAACAAAGAATCCACATGAAATGCCCAAAATCCCATTTGATCTACTNTGTNTGGATCGCAAGTCCAACCCTCAGATGTTTTTCCGCATGTTAGATTTGTGAGATGNTGACTGATATAAGATTCNGTGGTTAGTTCAGATGCCATTTCTGTCTANCTCCTTTTCAACAAAAAAATCTGCTGGATTTACNGATAAATTGAATANAAAAAACATTACTAATAAGTATAAAAAAGAGTCAAACAAATATAAACCAGATATTACTAAAAAAATTATGAAAACAGTCCACTTTGAAANCCATATGTAACCAATGTTAATGGNATAGTCTTTAATTTTGCTTCCAAAATAATANATCAAAAACATTGTAGCAATATAGCAAAGTGCAATGACTGCAAAGAAAGNGTTTGCAATGGTCCCAATGATAAAAATNATTGAATTTAAAAGGATTATTNATTTANGTTTTTGGTTGATNGTCTTCAANTTATTTATATAGGAGTGATTAATATTTGTGGCGAGAATTATAAAAACATATCAATGNATAGACAAGATTTTTATTATTTATTTTTGATCTTNGATATTATGTTATCTAACTCGTCTAAAGTTTTGTAAATTATTGAAACTTTTCCAGTTTTTATATTTTTTGCTTCTATTTCAATTTTATGTCCAAATATTTCTGACATCTCTTTTTCGATATTTAAAACATCTGTATCTTTTTGTTTTGGCCTTGAGTTGAGTTTAGATTTGCTTTTTAGGGATAAGTTACTTAAATCTCTTACGGTAAGGCCCTCCTTAATGATTTTTTTTGCGACTTCTTCTGCCTTGTTTGGTTGCATCGATGCAAGAAGTTTTGCATGCCCTTTTTCTATTTTTCCACTCGATAGCATATCTAAAACTAAAGTTGGAAGTGAAAGTATTCTCAAAGAATTAGCAATTGTGCTTCTTGCTTTTCCTGTTGAAGATGCCACTTCGTCTTGTGTTAGACCAAACTCTCTTTTTAGGCGGTCAAGCCCTTTTGCCTCCTCAACCGGATTTAAATCTTCCCTTTGAAGGTTTTCTATGAGGGCAGATATAAGAGCATCTTCGTCTTTTTTTTGATCCACTAAGCAGGGTATTGTTTCTAGTCCTGCCATTTTTGAAGATCTAAGCCTTCTTTCTCCGGCAATAACTTCAAACTCATTAAGACCAAGCTCTCTCACAAGAATTGGAGAAAGTACGCCTTGTTTTTTTATTGACTCAGTTAACTCTGCTAGCTTATCTTTATCAAAATTTGATCTTGGTTGAAATCTTCCTGGCTTAATTTTTGAAACTTCTATATCTTTAACAGATCTTTGATTTGAGTTTGATTGACCTAAAAGCGCTTCGAGTCCCTTATTAAGAGTTTTATTTTCCTCAGACATATTCCACCTTTCTAATTAGCTCTCCCGCCAACGCTAAGTATGCTTTTGCACCATAGGAGTTTGGCATATATTTTATACCAGATGTTCCATGACTTGGAGCTTCGGCTAGTTTTACATTCCTTGGTATAAGCGTATTAAACAATAAGTTTTGAAAATGTTTTTCTAACTCTTCTGAAACCTCTTTTGCTAAGTTATTCCTCATGTCAACCATTGTTCTAACTATTCCAAGCACTCTGTTTGATGACATATTTTTGTCTGACATTGTTTGAATGGTATTCATGAGGCCTGTGACCCCCTCTAAGGAGTAATATTCGCATTGAAGTGGAATCAGGGTTCCTGAGGCACAAAAAAGGCCTTCTATGGTTAACTGATTGAGGGTGGGTGGAGTGTCTATAATTGTATAATTATATGTTTTTGATAATGGCTTAAGGCTTTTTAATAAAAACCCTTGTTTGTTGTCGTTCCTAATTGCTACCTCAAGGGCTATAAGGTCTTCGCCCCCGGGAATGATTTTAAAATTATCGTTACTATCATAAACACACTCTTCAATTTTTTTATTATCGAAATAGTGGTTGTAAAGGCTGTTTTTATCTCGTTTTGGTATTCCTGCTGCGGTGCTTGCGTTGCCCTGAGGATCTAGATCTATTAGCAAAACTTTTCTTTGAGTTGCTGCAAGGCTGGCAGCAAGATTTACTGCTGTTGTTGTTTTTCCAACGCCTCCTTTTTGATTTGCAATTGCAATTATTTTATTCATTTTTTTCTATTAAAACTATATTTCTCTCTTTTGTTGTTGCCTCTTGTTTAATTATTTCATATCTTAATTTGTTTTTGTCGATGTCTTTTAGCTCGTCTTTAATATTAAGCTTTTTTCCTTTCAGTAAAATATATTTCGAGTTTTGATGGGTGTTGTTTTTTGTAAGATTTATAATCTTTTGAATGCTTGCGAAAGCTCTGGCGGTGATAATGTCAAACTTTCCAAGTGTATTTTGCTTTGCTATTGTCTTATTAATAATTCGTGTATTTTTTAATTTCAATTCGTCAATAACTATTTTAAGGAAGTAACACTTTTTTTTATTTTTTTCTAGTAAGTTAATTTGGTTGCTAGGCTTTGCAATCGATAAAAGAACCCCTGGGAATCCCCCTCCTGTTCCAAGATCTAAAACATTATCGTTTTTTTTTAAGAATTCAATTAAGGGTAGGCAATCAAGAATATCTTTTTCATAAACTTCGTTATGGTTTTTTCTTGAAAAAATGTTGTGGGTTTTGTTGAACTTGAGCGCCAGATTGATAAATGTAATAATTTTCTTTTTTTGTTCTGTGCTGAAAGAATCATGCATATTGTTTAAGCATTTCAAGTTTTTTTATTTGAATTAATATTAGATTCACTGCTGCTGGTGTTACTCCTTCGACTTTTGATGCCTCGCCTATGGTTTCTGGTTTAAGTTTATTAAGTTTTTCCTTAACTTCGTTGGAGAGGCCTTGAATGGTTTGGAAGTCAAGTTTATGAGGAATTTTTTTGGTGTTTTGTTTTTTTGTTTTATTGATTTCTCTTTTCTGTTTTTCTACATATCCTTTATATTTCGATTCTGTTACGGCTCTTTCGTAGTGGTTTTTTTCGTTTGGTTTGGGTTTAAATAGTTTGTTTTTGTCCAAATCTGTTCTGCTTAAGAGATCGTAGATGCTTCTCTTTTCATTGAGAAAAATTGTTTTGTTTTGTTTGTTTGTTGTTTTTGTTGTTTTGATTTTCTTTAAGGAGTTAAGAAAGCTTATATAGTCCGCTTCGTTTTGGTTATATTTTTGCATTCTATCTTTTTCGATTAATCCAAGTCTGTATGCTTTAAAAAGCAGCCTTTGCTCGGCGTTGTTTTGAGAGAGCATTAATCTGTATTCAGCGCGGCTAGTAAACATCCTGTAGGGTTCAGTTATGCCGTGGGTTGTTAAATCGTCTACCAGGACTCCTATATATGCCTCGTCTCTCTCTAATACTATTCCGTCTTTTTTTTTGATTGCTCTTGCCGCATTTATGCCTGCTATTAAGCCTTGGCCAGCAGCCTCTTCATAGCCTGTTGTTCCATTTATCTGACCAGCCAAATAAAAATTACTTAAAAACTTGGTTTCAAGTGTCTTTTTTAAACTCCTTGGATCAATAAAGTCATATTCTACTGCATATCCGTACTCAGTAATTTTTGAGTCTTCTAGGCCTCTAATTGATTTAATAAATTCCTTTTGTGCTTCCTTTGGTAAACTGGTTGAAATTCCATTTGGATATATTAGATTTTTTTTTATTCCCTCTGGTTCAATAAAAACTTGGTGGGTGTTTTTGTCTTTAAATTTTAAAACCTTGTCCTCGATTGAGGGGCAGTACCTTGGGCCAACACCCTCAATGTTTCCAGAATACATTGCAGATAAATGTATATTCTTTTTTATAATTTTATGTGTTTCTTTGTTTGTTCTAGTAATAAAACATGATAGTTGTTTTTTATGTTTTTTTGGTTGATTATATAAAGACATCCATGGTGTTGGTCTCTCTCCAGGTTGTTCCTCCATTACTGAAGTATTGATGCTTGAGTATTTAATCCTTGCAGGGGTTCCAGTTTTAAGCCTTCCCATGGGTAGGTTTAAAGAGTAAAGTTTTTTTGACAAAGGAATGGCTGTACCTTCGCCAATTCTGCCCCCTTTTTGAACTTCATCTCCTGTATACATTTTTCCATTCAAAAATGTTCCGGTTGTAAGTATTGTTTTCTTTGAAAGGATTTCGCGTTTATTAGTAATAATACCTTTTACACTTGTGTTTTTAATTATCAGGTCTCTGGCTTCCTCTTCAAAAATATCAATTTCTGTTTTTTTTAGTGTTTTTTGTACTGCTTTCTTATATAAGTCTCTATCACACTGAACTCTTAATGATTGAACTGCATCACCTTTTCGGGTGTTGAGTGTTCTATACTGTATTCCAGACAAATCTGTTGCAATAGGCATTATGCCTCCCATCGCATCGATCTCTCTTACAATATGTGATTTACCCAGCCCACCAATAGCTGGATTGCATGACATCTGGCCTATAGACTCAGAACTAAAGGTTACAAGTGCGCAAGTTAGTCCTGCCTTATGAACAGCATAAGCTGCCTCAACACCGGCATGCCCGCCACCCACAACTATGACATCGTATCTATTCATATAATTATATTTTTAATATTAATATTATATACCTATTGTTATTTCTATTAAGTCACATTCATTCTGTTGAAAACTCTATTAAAGCCTTTAGGTTAATAGCAAAGAAGGATTTATAAAAACCTAGGAACTATGTTCTTTTAAAGAATATTAATACTTAATAACCTGTTATCAAAAAAAACCTTACAAAAAAATTCACAAATTAATAACAGATTATTTACCTATACAATAATTTTTAAATATGTCACCAAGCAAAGAATCCGAAAATTTTTTTCCAACCAACTCATCTAAATATGACCTAGCAACCTTAAGATCTTCAGCAACAAGCTCTAAAGAATCTTTATTTACCAAACCAGCCTCAGCAGACTGCAAACACTCTAAAACACCTTTAAATAGAGCCTCATGCCGATCTCTAACAAGAAAACTATAACCTTTCTTTTTGGTTGACTTGCTGAAAAATGAAAAAATTAAATCTTGTAACTTATCAAACCCATCTCCTGTTTTTGCAGATACACAACAATCAAAAAAATCTTTTTCACATGAATGAATATCAATTTTATTTTGAACAGAAATAAAAAAAGTATTTTTAGTTAAAGCCCTAAAGTTTTTAACCGAAGACTTTTCAGAACCCTCAAAAATACCAATCACAAGATCAGAATTTTCAATCTCAGACAAAGATAGGCCAATACCCACATTTTCAACGACATCATCTGTCTTTCTTATTCCAGCAGAATCTTGAATTGAAAAGACGCTTGATTCATAAAAAAGCTCACTGCTAATCAAGTCTCTTGTAGTACCAGGAACATTTGAAACAATTGCCCTTTCAAAACCTAGCAGCCTATTAAAAACTGAAGACTTACCCGAGTTAACCGGCCCCACTAAAAGCACCTTGTTTTTTTTACTCATCGTTTTCTTATTTATACAACCACCTAAAAACAAACTAAAATTATTTTTAAGATTGTTTATTCCTAAAACAATATTATCGTCCATATAATCCTCGCCCTCATCTGAGAAATCTATTTCAGCCTCAACACTAACCCGCAACTTATCAATGTCACTTGCAAAATCTAGGACCTTTTTAGACAACCCACCAAAAAGGGACCTAGTTGATAGCAAGACACCCTGCTCATCAACCGAATCAATAAGATCTACAAGAGACTCTGCTTCATTTAAACTTATTTTATTATTTAAAAAAGCACGCTTAGTAAACTCACCACCAACTGCTTCATCAAAACCAACGCTTTTAAAAAGATCAACAAAAGAGGACATTATGCCCAAACTCCCATGAGCATAAACTTCAAAAGAATCTTCACCGGTGTAACTATTGGGCCCCTTAAAAACAACAAGCCCTGCCTTATCAACCAAACCACTTTTGCTAAAAAACTCCCTTACATGGAAACGACCAATTTCAAAATGCTTATTATTAATAATTTTAGCTANTTGGNCATGACAACCCTCACCAGAAACTCTAAAAATACAAATCGCTGATTTAGCAGGAGGGGTTGCTAAAGCAAATACAGACTGCATTACTATTCCTTGCTAAGTGCGCCCTGCTGCCTATAAAGATAACTTTGCTGGCCNAACTGAACACCGGTGTTCACAACTGTATACAAACATAAAGCAGCAGGAAAAAACAAAAAGAATACAGAAAACATAACTGGCATATATTTCATTATTTGAGCCTGGGTTGGATCCATACCAGCAGGCTGAGGATTTAGCCTTTGTGTTAACAACATCAACACCCCAAAAACAAAAGGCAAAACAAAATATGGATCGGGCGAAGAGAGATCGGTCCAGAACCCCAGAGAACTATATCTGAGCTCAACCATTTCTCGCAAAGCAAAAAAGAAGCCTATAAAAAAAGGCATTTGTACCAACAAAGGTAAACAACCACCAAGCGGGTTGGCTCCATGCTTTTTCATTAGCTTCATTGTTTCAGTACCTGCTAACTGACGATCATTTTTATAACGCTCTTTAACCTCATTCAACTCAGGCGTAATTTTTCTTAATGCAGCCATTGATTTGAAGCTTTTCGCTGTAATAGGCCAGAAGACTAATTTTATTAGCAGTGTAAATATTATAATTGTAAGACCCCAACTATTAACATAANCATTGATAAAATCCATCACAAATACCATTGGTTGGGCAAGAAACCAAAACCAACCCATATCAATAGCAAGCTCCAAGTTCTGAGCCCTTTCTATTAAATCTTTTCTTATTTTTGGGCCAATAAAAAGACGATGTTCATGCCCATAAGTAAAGTTGTTTAATGAAGATCCTTCNACCGTATAACCCATTCTGTAAAAACCTGATTCTTTTGGTAAAGCGTAATAATTATAAATATAATCATCAGACCCTATTATTGCNGCAAAGAAATACTTTTGAACAAAAGCAACCCAACCAGACCTTGATAACACCTCTAATGGCTCATCTANTGAGGTTAATCTGCTGGTGGTATAGGGGTCCAGTTCAGANCTTATTGCAACACCCTCATAAGAGCTGTTGTTCATCATTCCACCCTCAAGAGCTCCTCTCTTCAAATCAAGCGACCTTCCTTGAGACCTATAAAGTCCAGCATATGATTTTCCTTCCACACCACTTAATGATGAGTCATAAACATTAACCTCATAAGGGTTGGATGAAAAAGATATTTTTTTTGAGACACCCAAGGTTGGGTCTTCTAAGAGAACATAATTACTATCAACCTCTTTAACAATAAAGCTTGGAGAAATTCCAGTAAAACCACTCTTAAAATAGTATTTAAATGATGTGGCATCAGAAAAACCAAAAACCCTAAAACCCAGAGAGCCATCAATATTTTCAACAGGATATTTTTTAAGCCTTGATTCAACAATAGAACCACTAGAAATTGAAATAACCAATGACAACTCATCGTTTTCAAGAATCACAAAATTTTTATTTGACTCAACAGAAAGACTATTAACAGAGTCAAAATGTTTTTTTATTGATTTTGACTTTTGCTCTGAGTTCCACTCATACAACAAACCCAAAGACAGGAGAACAANCCCTATTAAATAAAANTTTCTAATATTCAATCTAAATTACACCACTTTTAAAAGATTTAACAGCTGACCTAACTTCTTGGACAGCCTCGCCATATGATAACTCTGCGAAGGGCCTAAATACAGAAAAAACAACAANACCCGAACTTGGCATAGTTGGTGACAACACCCTAAATATTTCTTTGACCCTTCTTTTAATTTTATTTCTATCAACTGCAAGTTTAAAAAATTTTTTTGAGATAGATATCTCTAGTCCTGTTTTATTCGACGGTTTGTGAAACAACCTAAAATATTTAGATGAATGTAAACACTCAAAAGATTCAAAATTTTGACCTCTAATCGACAAATTATGCGCTAAGGATCTTTCTTCCTTTTTTTCTTCTATTGGACAAAATAGCTCTTCCAGCTTTTGTTGACATTCTAGCTCTAAAGCCATGAGTTCTTTTTCTTTTTACGTTGCTTGGTTGGAAAGTTCTCTTCATAATATTAGTGGGCCAAAATTGAAAAGAATTATAGCGCAATGAGACTGTAAAACCACAAAAAGGCTATAAAAAAGTAATTTTTTTTATAAACAAGTTATCCACAGCAAATTCTTATATTTATTCTGTAGATATCTTGTGGATTTTTTAATAGACTATTCAGATATTGGGAGAATCTGTTGGAACTTTGGAATAAATGCGCTGAAAAACTAGAAAACAAACTTTCTCAAGAAGACTTTAATACCTGGATTCGACCTTTAAAGGCAAGTGTTGATCAAGATACCTTGGAATTAGTAGCTCCAAATGATTTTATTCTAGATTACATAGAAAAAAATTATGCAAATGATATAAAACTCATTGTTGCAGAACAAACAAAAAAAAACATAAATTTAGTCTTTAAGACTTTCACAAAAGAAACATTTGTTGATAAATATAAAAACAAGAACAGTTCTCAAATAAAACTTGTTGAAGGATATACTTTTGGCTCATTTGTAGAAGGAAAATCCAACCATTTAGCTCTTGCCGCGGCAAAACAGGTAGCAGCAAACCCCAAGGGAGACTACAACCCATTGTTNATATATGGTGGCGTTGGACTTGGCAAAACACACTTAATGCACGCAGTTGGTAATGAGATTTTGATGAATGCACCGAAAAAAAGGATTGTATACGTCCATTCAGAAAAATTTGTTTCTGATATGGTAAAAGCATTGCAGCTGGGCGCAATGAATGAGTTTAAGTCTTTCTACAGAAACGCAGACGCACTTTTAATAGATGATATTCAATTTTTTGCTGGTAAAGAACAATCCCAGGAAGAGTTTTTCCATACTTTCAATGCCTTACTTGACAGAAATAACCAAATGATACTTACNTGTGATAAATATCCAAAAGAGATTGATGGGTTAGAGGAGAGACTTAAATCAAGGCTTGGTTGGGGTCTCCCTGTTGTAATTGACCCACCAGAGCTTGAAACAAGGGCTGCGGTTTTGTTAAGCAAGGCTTCCTCAATGGGCGTATCACTTCCAAATGATTGTGCTATATACATAGCACAGAGAATTAGATCAAACATAAGAGAGCTTGAGGGAGCACTTAAAAGGGTTGTAGCAAATGCCAGATTTACGAATCAAGATATAGATTTAGCCTTGGTTAAGGATGCGCTTAAAGATCTTTTTGTTATCTCTGCAAAGATGATAAGCGTTGAAAACATACAAAAAACAGTAGCAGAATACTACAACATTAAACTCTCTGACCTATTGTCAAAAAGGAGAAGTAGATCTATCACGAGACCNAGGCAAATGGCCATGGCCCTAACAAAAGAGCTAACAAATCATAGCTTGCCAGAGATTGGAGAAGCATATAATGGTAGAGACCATACCACGGTTCTTCATGCTTGCAAGAAGATTAAAGAGCTCAGAAAAGAAAGTCCATCACACGAAGAAGATTATAGAAATCTTAATAGGGCACTAACAAACTAATGGATTTTTATATTTTAAAAGAAGAAATTGTAAAATCTCTCAACTTTACACTAGGAGTTGTTGAAAAAAGACAAACTCTTCCAATTTTATCAAATGTTTTATTTGAGGTAGATGAATCCTCATTAAAACTCACCGCAACAGACTTGGAGAGTGAAATATCAACAACCTCAACAATTTCTAATTATAAAAGTGGAGGAAAAATTACAGCACCAGCAAGAAAATTAAGCGATTTGTGCAGATTATTGCCTGAAATGGCTGAAATTCACTTTTATCTTGATGGTGANAACCTTAAAATTGAGACCGATATTGGTAAATATAACCTNTCAACACTTCCAAGTGAGGATTTTCCAATATTTGAGTCTGAAGCTACTACATCTCAAGTGAATATTTCACCTAAAAATCTAAAAAAAATAATATCAAAGACATCTTTTGCAATGGGAAATCAAGATTGGCGACATTATTTAAATGGTTTATATATATCCATAGACGATAAAATAATTACAACAGTTGCAACTGATGCTCACAGATTGGCATTAGCAACCTCATCTTTAAATGAAGCGGCTACAGAAATAACTACTGGTATTGTTCCAAGAAAATCTATAAATGAAATTGGAAAGCTGGTAGGAGATGANTCTGAAAATGTTGTAATTAAGTTAGGACAAACCTCAATATCAGTTAATGTTTCTGGCACAACTTTTATAAGCAAACTAATCGAAGGAAAATTTCCAGACTATGAGCAAGTAATCCCAACTGGCGAAAGTTCAATTTTAAACATTGATAGAAAAATTCTTTCAGACAGTTTGAGCAGAGTAAGTGTTTTATCAAGTGAAAAATATAAAGGAATAAGAATACTAACAAGTGAAAACTCGTTAAATATTTCTGCTAACAATCCTGAGAAAGAACAAGGTGAAGAAAATATTTCGTGTGACTACAAAGGAGAAAAAATAGACATTGCGTTTAATGTAAACTANTTGCAGGAAATTTTAGCAACCATCGATTCTGATCAAATTGAAATAAATTTTTTTGGATCAGAAAAAAGTTGTTTAATCACAGACCCAACTAAAGATAGTTTCAAATATGTTGTTATGCCACTTCTTNTGTAAAAGTGCCATTAAGTAAAATTTCTNTAAAAAATTTTAGATGTTTTGATGAAATTAATTTTTCATTATCATCAGGAATTAATTTTTTCTATGGATCAAATGGTTCAGGTAAAACTAGTATTTTGGAAGCGGTATATATTTTCTCTAGTGGTAAATCTTTTAAGAGCTCAAATTTAATCTCTCTAATCAATTATGATCGAGATAAGTTCTCTGCAAAAGGGTATGACAATAAAAAAGGATATATTGTAGATATAGAGAAAAATAGAAACAAACCTATTTCTGTTGTATTAAATAATAAAAAAATAACTGCTAGTAAACTTCTAAAAGAATTCCCATGTACTGCAATCCACAATAGCACCTTTTCTTTTGCCGATGCTTCTCCAGATTTTAGAAGAAAGCTTCTTGATAGATCTATNTTTACTGCAGATGAAAGTTTTTCCAAATGCTGGTTTACATATTACAGAACATTAAAACAAAGAAATAGTTTATTAAAAAATAACCGTATATCAGATATTTATACATGGAATCAAAAGCTTTCAATTGAAGGTGATAAGTTAAATAATTATAGAACTAACTTTTTTAATAAAACAATTACAGAATTCAAATTATTGTTAGATTTAATAAAACCTAAAGATGTATTTGATTTTTTCGATGTTATCGATATTAATTTTTTTCAAGGCTGGGAAACAAAAAAAAATCTCAATGATGTGCTAAATAATAATTTGTCATCTGATCTAAAAAGAAAAACAACAACAGCTGGTCCCCATAAAGCAGATATTAAATTTTTAATAAAAAAGATTGATGCTAGACAAGTTCTTTCAAGAGGAGAGCAAAAATTCTTTTCAATTCTATGGTCATGTGCGCAGCATGAAGTCTTAAAAAAACAATTCAAAGTCCATGCAACATTATTAGTTGATGATATTAAATCAGAGCTAGATGACAGAGTCTTCAATTTGTTTTTAAATCTCTTAAATCATGTCGACACCCAGATAATTTTTTCCTGTATAGATGATTGTTTTAGTAGTAAAATAATCAATAGTTTTAACAATTTCAAAAAGTTCCACGTGGAACATCTGAGGCAACTATAATGGCAAAAAAATCAAGTGAAGCCAAATATGACTCAAGTAATATTCAAGTTCTCAAAGGTTTAGAAGCTGTAAAAAAAAGACCGGGTATGTATATTGGAGATACAGACGATGGCTCTGGTTTACATCATATGGTATTTGAAGTTTTAGATAACTGTATAGATGAAGCAATGGCTGGACATTGCTCAGATATAAAAGTAACTATTAATAAAAACGGTTCTGTAACTGTAGAAGATAATGGAAGAGGAATACCAGTTGATGTTCATAAAAAAGAAGGTGTATCTGCGGCGCAACTTATTCTAACAACACTTCATTCGGGTGGTAAATTTGATGACAATTCATACAAGGTTTCAGGCGGTCTCCACGGTGTTGGTGTATCAGTTGTAAATGCACTTTCAAAAAAACTTACACTTGAAGTTCACAGAGACGGAGGAGAATATTTTCAGGAATATGAAAATGGAAAACCAAAAGCAAAATTAAAACAAGTAAAAAAATCTGAGAAGACTGGAACAAAAATTACGTTTTTTCCTTCTGAACAAATATTTACATCAATAGAATTTGAAGTAGAAAGAATTTATAAAAGAATTCAGGAACTNTCGTTCTTAAACGCTGGAGTTCTGATCAATGTAGAAGATAAAAAAACAGGAAAATCAAAGAAGTTTAAAAATAATGGCGGATTATCAAGTTATGTGACGCATTTGAAAGGAAGAAAACAGCCTGTTTCTGAAATATTTGAGTGTTCAGCAATAGATAATGATGTTGGTGTTGAAATTGCGATGCAATGGACTGACTCATATTCTGAAAATGTACTTTGTTACACTAATAACATACCTCAAAAAGATGGTGGAACTCATTTAGCAGGCTTTAGAGGAAGTCTAACAAGGGTTTTAAAAGCCTTTATAAAAAAAGAGAATGCTAAAAAAACACCCACAGACTTACTTGGAGAAGATGTTAGAGAGGGTTTGATAGCAATAATTTCAGTAAAAGTTCCAGATCCTAAGTTTTCATCTCAAACCAAAGAAAAACTTGTGTCATCTGAGGTTGAAAGCGTTGTAAGTACAGTTTTTAACAAATATTTTAATGAATTCCTTCTTGAAAATCCCAAAGATGCAATAAGTATTATTTCTAAAGTTTCTGAAGCTGCACTTGCAAGAGAAGCAGCAAGAAAAGCAAGGGAAATGACAAGAAGAAAAGGAGTTCTAGAGATAGCAGGATTACCGGGTAAATTGGCAGATTGTCAGGAAAAAGATCCTACACTCTCAGAAATTTACATAGTAGAGGGTGATTCGGCTGGTGGATCCGCAAAACAGGGCAGAAATAGAAAAAACCAAGCTATTTTACCTTTAAAAGGAAAAATTATTAATGTTGAAAAAGCAAGAATAGATAAAGTTTTAGGTTCTGCAGAGGTGGGAACATTGATAAAAGCACTAGGTTGCGGGATTGGCAAGGATGATTTCGATATCAATAATCTTAGATATCATAGGATAATAATAATGACAGATGCTGATGTAGATGGATCACACATAAGAACTCTACTTTTAACGTTTTTCTATAGACAAATGTATGAGATTGTAGAAAAAGGCCATATATATATTGCTTTGCCACCTTTGTACAAAATAACAAAAGGTAAGGAGTTTTACTATGCTTCTGATGAAAATGAAAAAGATAAAGCAATAATAAAACTCTCTAAGTCTGGTTCACGAGGTTTAGAGGTACAAAGATATAAGGGGCTTGGAGAGATGAATCCTGAACAATTATGGACAACTACAATGGACCCAATTAATAGAAGAATGATGCGAATTGATATTAAAGATGTTCAGGACGCAAATGAGTCATTTGAAGTGCTAATGGGTGATGATGTTGAACCTCGAAGAGATTTTATTGATGCAAATGCGCTTTCAGTAAAAGAATTAGATATTTAGTGAATTTCATTAAACTTTAATTTAATCCAATCATAAGCTTTATTTGTAACGACTTTTGCATCTTTGCCATATATAGGCTTACCAATTATAACTTTTACTAAACCACTTTCTTTAATAAATTTTTTATTTTTCCAATATAAGCCAGAGTTATGACAAATTGGCACTATTGGTACGTTATTTTTAACAGATAAATAGCCACAGCTTGAAGAGAATTTTTTAATACCATTTTGTGTTGATGATCTTGTTCCTTCTGGGAACATAATAAGCGAGGTNCCTGATTTTAATTTTTTTGATCCTTGATTAATCACTTTTTTCATACTTTTGTATTTCTTCCTGCGCCTTAAATAAACTGGTTTTAAGCATGCTAATGCCCAACCAAAAATCGGTATATATAAAAGTTCTTTTTTGATTATGCATGAATTTGGTATTGAAAGTGTTTGGAGATAAAATGATTCCCATTGTCCTTGATGGTTTGATACAAATATACAAGGTGTTTTAGGTACATTTTCATATCCAATTATTTCCCATTTTACACCACAAACTCCTTTAAGTACCTTAAGTAAAGTAATAACCCATATAGATGCAATTTTTTGTAAAGATGATGTTTTTAAAACAGGGTAAAGTAAGATTATTGTAATGGAACAAAATACAACACTTGTATAAAAAAAAGCATTAAATATTAAACTTTTAAAGATATTCAATATTATTTATTNACTAGATTTTTGAGGTATTCTNATAATTGATCTTTATGTATTCTTTCTTGTTTCATTGTATCTCTATTTCTTAATGTAACAGTTTTATTATCAAGACTATCAAAATCAACCGTAATACATATAGGTGTACCTATTTCGTCATGCTTTCTATAACTTTTTCCAATATTACCTGTATTTTCAAAAATTATTCTTCCTAATCTTAGCTTCTGAAGATCATTTTTAATATCTTTAGCTAAGTCTACTAATTTTTTGTTATTCTTCTTTAAAGGGATAACTGCTGCCTTAACAGGCGCAAGATGCGGTTTGAGATTAAGAACAAGCCTATCTTTACCGTCATCAAGCTTTTCAATTGAATATGCCTCATTAAGAATAGCTAGGAAACCCCGTTCTACTCCAGCTGAGGGCTCAATAACATATGGCACAAACCAACCACCAGATTCATTTTGAACTGCCATTTTACTATTCGAATGTTTGTTAGCCTTTACAGATGAATTTATGTTAATTTCATCTTGTTGTTTTGAATGTGAGCCTAAATCAAAATCAGTTCTATTTGCTATGCCCTCAAGTTCTTCTAGCCCATGAGGGAATTTATACATTAAATCTATTGTTTTCTTTGAATAATGTGCAAGCTCNTCTTTTGGCACATTATAAATTTCGATATTTTCTGTGGGTACACCTTGTTTATCCCACCATTCAAGTCTTTTTTGTACCCATAAATCGTGTGCTTCCTCGTCTTTACCAGGAACAACAAAGTATTCGAGTTCCATCTGTTCAAACTCTCTCACTCTGAAAATAAAGTTTCTGGGAGTTATTTCATTCCTAAAAGCCTTCCCAATTTGTGCAATTCCAAACGGTAAAGCTCTAGATGATGAATCTATTACATTTTTGAAGTTTGTAAATATTTGTTGAGCTGTTTCTGGTCTGAGATATGCAAAATTATTTCCATCATCAACTGGACCAACATTTGTTTTAAACATTAAATTAAATTGCCTGGGCTCTGTCAAATCCTCTTTTTTACATTCTTTAGGGACTTGATCAACTCTAAACCTTAAATTACAGGACTTACAATCAACCATAGGATCTGTAAATGTATCCTCATGCCCTGAATATTTTAAAACCTGAGGATTTGTTAATATTGAGGCATCAAGACCTTCTATATTGTCATTTTCATAAACCATTGATTCCCACCACGAGTTTTTAAGATTATTTTTTAGTTCAACACCAAGAGGACCAAAATCATAAATACCTTGTAAACCGCCATATATCTCACTAGATTGATATATGAAACCACGTCTTTTACACAAAGATACTAGATCATCCATATTTTTTGCTGGCATTATAATTAAACTCCTTTTACTAGACAAATGTTACTTTTTGGTAACAAGCAATTTATCTGTACTAATATAGATAATTATATATTAGACTTGTCCTTTATATTTAATAAAGTGCAATTAATATTTCACATTTTTTCTTGGATTCCTAAGACTTTGTTCATAGGTTTAGTTGATATATATATTTATTCAGGACTTTTTAGATTTTCTAAATCATATAAAATATCTATAGTTAACCTTCAGATAGCATATCCTGACATTAATAATAATAATATGCAATTATTGGTTAGGATGAGTGTAAGGGAATCTATAATATCTGTTTATGAGACTATATACACATGGGGAAACTCAGAATTTGTTTCAAATAAACTTATTTTTAAAATAGAAAATAATTTTCTTATTAAAAATAATTTTAAAAAAGAGCAAGGGTTAATATGTGTTGCAATTCATAACAGAAGCGTTGACATGTTATTAACTTGGATAAACTCACAAGTTCCAACAGTAAGCCTCTATAAAAAGATTAAAAATAAAACCTTAGACGCATTTGTTAAAAACAAAAGAGAAATAAATAACTCAACTAGCGTTGAAACGTCAATCGCTGGAGTAAGAAAAATTTATAAAGCTCTTAAGCAAAAAAAAGTTATTTGTTTTGCTGCTGATCAAGTTCCAAAAAGAGGAATGGGTGAGCATATAGATTTTTATAAACGTAAAGCGTACTCTACAACTTTAGTACAAAATTTAGCAACAAAAACAAAAAGCCCTACAATTTATTTTTGTATGAATTCTAACATTAATAACTTTCTCTATATTTCTATTAAACATTGCAATGATGATATATATGANGATAGTAAGCACTTACCATTGGTTAATAGTGACATAGAAAAGATGATTAACAAAAGGCCGATTGACTATTCTTGGGAATATAAGAGATTTAAAAGAAGCTTGCCCATCAATCAGAATCCTTATTTAGGTATATAGTTATTTTGACCAAAACATTGGAGTTAAAATAACNAGAAGTGTAAAAATNTCTAATCTTCCTAATAACATTGCAAATGCTAGCACTCCTTTTGCAAATGAGCTTATTCCAGAATAATTCTCTGAAACAACACCTAAACCTGGACCAAGATTATTTAAACATGCACCAACAGCTGAAAATGCTGATTCAAAATCAAGACCTGATATCAAAACTGCAAACAACAAAACAATGAATGACATTACATATATTGAAAAAAAGCCCCATACGGAAGTTGCAACTTGATCATCTACATTTCTGGTACCTATTTTTAACGATATAACAGAATTTGGATGAATTATCCTCATAATATTTGAGTATGAATGATTCAACATAATCATTACTCTCCAAGATTTAACACCTCCACCAACTGACCCAGAGCACGAACCTATAAAAGCACCAACGAGAAGCAAAAAAGATAGCGACATGGGCCAATTATTTGTTTCTGTAACAGAAAATCCAGTTGTTGTCACCATNGAAACTGAGTGAAATGCAATTTCTAATATATTTGGCGAATTTCCTGTACTGTTTAATCGACTTATTAATATTGCAAAGAAAAAGATTAATAATAATACTGAAATAAAAAACTTTAGCTCTGGATCATAAAAGTACTTTAATGGCTTTCTTTTATAAAATGAAAAATAGTGAAGAGCAAAACTAATTGCAGAAAGCAGCATAAAAAAGATGCAGACAATCTCAATAAAATTACTATCGAAATAACCTATACTTTTATTGTGTGTAGAAAATCCTCCTATAGCAACGGTTGACATTGAATGTGCTATTGCATCAAAAATACTCATTCCGCCTAAAAAGTATAGNAAAGAGCACACTATAGTTAGTCCCAAATAAATTAGCCACAGCGCTTGAGCTGTTTCTTTTATTCTTGGCGTAAGTCTCTGCTCTCCCATTGCGCCTGGAATCTCNGTTTTATATATTTGACCACCACCAATACCCAACAAAGGCATGACTGCAATTGCAAGAACGATTAGCCCCATGCCCCCCATCCATTGAAGCAGCTGCCTATAAAAAAGAATAGATTCGGGGAGGGCATCTATTTGTGAAATTACAGTAGCCCCAGTAGTAGTTATCCCAGACATAGACTCAAAAAAAGAATCCATTACACTCATTCCACTGAGATAAAATGGAACTGAACCAGCTATTGAAAGAATCAGCCAAAACATTACTATTATTACAAAGCCATCTTTTTGAGAGAGCTCGTTTTTAATATTTCTTGTTATTAAAAGTCCGAGAACACCTAGTGAGCTAACAATTAAAAAAGTTTTTATAAATATATCAAGTGCGCCATCTTTAAATATAATTGAAACAATTATTGGAAAAACATATGAAAAACTAAAAAATAAAACTAAAACACTAAATAAGTTTAATATTGATTTNGGGTTCATTAACTTGTCTTAAAAAAAACTTCTACTTCAGAAACCATGTCTTTATTTGCAAGAAATATTATTAAATGATCATTTATGCAAAGTTCAACTTTTGATTCNGGCATTATCAGCTCTCCATGTCTTACAACAGCACCAATAGAAGCTCCTTCTGGCAATGGGATGTCTTTAATTGACTTACCAAATAGGTCTGATGTNTGTTCATTTGCATGAACNATGCCTTCAATTGCTTCAGCCCCTGTATCCATTTTTAATAATACATCTTGAGTGACATCGCTCTCTCTTAAGTCTTGAAGCACAGACGAAACGGTAAGTCTGTATGGCGCAATATAAATATCAATGAAGCCAGGNACTAAACCAAGATATGATGGGTTATTCAATATAATCATTGTCTTTTTCGCTCCCATCTTTTTTGCAAGCAAAGACGACATTAAATTAGTTTCATCATCATCNGTTAAAGCACAGAATATATCAATGTTAGAGATATTTTCACTTTTTAAAAGATCTTCGTCTGTTGCTGAGCCGTTAAGAACAATAGTCTTATTTAGTTTCTTAGATAACTCTTTACACTTTTGTTTATTTGAATCAATAAGTTTTACTTTGTAGTTGTTTTCAAGTTCCTGTGCTAAAGAAANNCCAATCTTGCCCCCACCAACTACCATCACTCTTGAATAAACATCGACCTTGTCTCTAAATTCATTAACAATTTGATCTATATTTGTGTCAGATGAAACAAAGTAGACCTCGTCTCCTTCTTTAATGATAGTTTCACCTGATGGAATGAAAGGTTTGCCTTTTCTGTAAATTGATGCAACAAAAGCATCCGCCTCTGGCATATCTTCTTTTATNCCTTTAAGCTCCCTTCCAACAAGTTGCCCCTTTTTTCTTGCTTTTACACTTACAAGCTTGACTTTCCCATCTGCAAACTTTTCTATCTGCTCAGTTCCAGGATGAATAATTAACTCTTTCAGATGATTCATTACCTCTTCTTCAGGACTTATTACGATATCAACAATATTTTCACCAAAAATGTTTAAATTTTCAGTATAGGTTTTCTCAGATAATCTACATATGGTTTTCTTCACATTGAAACTCTTTTTAGCAATTTGGCAGGCTATCAGATTTACCTCATCATCAGAAGTGACTGCAATGACTGTTGTGGTTTCATCAGCACCAGCTTTTTTTATGGACAAATGGTGAGAAGCATGTCCTTCCACAGTTAAGATATCTAGTTTGTCCTCAAGATCAGATAAGTAAGATTTATTTAAATCAATAATAGACACGTCATAGTCATTATTAACTAATGCANTGGCAAGACTTCCACCAACTCTCCCAGCACCTAAAATTAGTACTTTCATAATGTGTAAATTAAACCTCTTTTTAAATAAAGCAAGACTTATTGTAAAAATTTATATTTAGCTAAAAAAATCTCTGTATGAATTGTAGACATCATTTGAAGAAATAGTTTTTTTGTTTGGNAATTGTAAGTGAGTAATTACTATCATTTTATCCTGCGTATTTACATATATNCCAGATTTATCAATTTTATATATCACTCCAGGCTTACCATTACTTTGTTTGTCAACTTGCACTAAGTTTTTGATCTTAATTGGAACATTATTATGACTAAAAGTAAGCCCGGGCCACTCAAAATATGCTCGAAATTTATTCATAATATTTTCACTTTTGTCATTAAAATCTACTAAAGAATTTGTTTTCGACAATTTATTACAATAGCTTGCAATTGAACTATCCTGTTTGATTGGTCTAAGTCTTTGAAATTCAATGTCGTGAAGAATTTGACATATATTTTCTATACACAAGTCTGTAAGTTTCTTTTCTAATGAAATTTTGTTGTCGTGCTGATCAATACTAGTTTTGAAACTTTTATATATATCTCCAGAATCAAGCTCATCATTAATTTGCATAAATGAAACACCAGTTTCAGTATCACCATTGATTAACGAAGTTTGAATAGGTGAGGCACCTCTATATTTTGGAAGCAGCGAAAAATGAATATTGATTGGAGATATCTTTGGCAATTTTAATAACCACTTAGGAATAATCTTTCCATATGCAATAACAACCAAGAAATCTATCTCTAAAGATAAGATTTCATCTTTAATTTCGTTTGTATTTAAATTTTCTGGCTTAAAAGTTCTTATCCCAAGAACATTAGCATTAAGAGAAACGTCTGATTGAATCAAATTTTTGCCCCTTCCGCTCCTTTTATCTGGTTGTGTAATAGCACCAACAACACTTATGTCATCTTTCTTGAATAGAAACTCCAGTATTCTTGCTGAACTTTGTGGCGAACCTGCGAATAAAATATTCATTTATTCAATTAAATTCTTCTAATTTGATTTAAAATCTTTTAAAAGCTTACTTCTTACACGATCTCTTTTCAAAGCACTAATATAATCAACCATTAGTTTCCCATCTAAATGATCGATTTCGTGCTGAATGCACACTGTAAGAAGACCTTCTGGCTTATCAACATGAATTTTACCCCGAAGATCTTGCCAGGTAAGCTCTATTTTATCTGGCCTTGCAAGGGTTTCATTAAATCCAGGTATTGAAAGACATCCTTCTTCAAACTCATACATTTTATAACCTTTTAATACTTCAAATGTTGGATTTATAAATACTTTGGGATCATTTCTTTGTTCTGATAGATCCATAACTATAAGCCTTACATGATGATCTACTTGAGTAGCTGCTAAGCCTATGCCATTTGCTTCATACATGGTTTTAAGCATATCATTTGATAAATTTTCTAGACTTTTGTCGAATTTAGTAATTTTCTCTGCAATTTTCCTTAATCTTGGATCAGGAAATATTAAAATATCTAATTTTTTAGCCATTTTAGTTATTTTTTATTATAATTTTGAGATTATAATCCACTTAACTATTCAAGAGTACAAAAAATGACAAATGAAACCACTCAAGTTGCTATTATAATGGGCTCAGACTCTGATTTGCATATTGTAGAGGCAATTTTCCCAATTCTAGACTCATTTGGNGTTAAATTTACAAAAAATGTAATGTCAGCCCACAGAACACCCCATGATGTAATGGATCTAATAAAGAAATCTGAAGATGATGGCTGTAAAGTTTTTATTGCTGCTGCAGGTATGGCTGCACACCTTGCTGGTGCAGTTGCAGCTCATTCAACTAGGCCTGTTATTGGTATACCTATTGAGTCAGGTGGAATGGGTGGCATTGATTCCTTACTGTCTACTGCAATGATGCCTCCAGGNGTGCCTGTTGCAACAGTTGCTGTGGGAAAAAGCGGAGCTAAAAATAGTGCAATTTTAGCTGTTCAAATTCTTGCTACAGCAGATGAAATTCTAGCTGAAAAGCTAATAGAATATAAACAAAACATGAGATCTGAAGTACTTGAAAAAGATAAAAAACTAAACTCCTAATTGAACAAATTTTCTTTAGATACAAACTCTTCAATTGAGTGGCTTGAAGCTGGAAAAATTTTGGTTCATCCAACTGAGTCTATTTGGGGTTTAGGTTGCGATGCTTTTAATGAAAATGCAGTTAACCTTATTTTTAAAATAAAAAAAAGAAATAAAAATAAAAGCTTTATATTATTAATAAAATCACTTGAGTCTTTTCAAAAATATTTAGAGAACATAAAAGAAATAGATAAGAAATATTTAAGTCAATTTTGGCCAGGACCCTATACATTTTTAATAAGATATAATGACAAACTACCAGCACATCTTAAAAATAATACTGGAAAAATAGCATTAAGAGTAAGTAATCACTTACCTACTAGACAATTATTTATGGCATATAATGGATATATTGTTTCCACATCTGCAAATATATCAGGAAAAGATAATTTGGATGACCCTAACGAAATTATTAATTTTTTTGAATATGACGAGATAGCATATTATGATGAAATATTAGGCAAAAACATAACTCCCTCCAAGATAATTGATTTAGAATCCAGGACAGTAATTAGAGAATAATATGATAAACANATTAGAGAAATCATTTAAAAAAATNCAGTCTACTATTATAAAAAATTTTCAATTACTTGAGACTTCTAAGAATGCAAATATATCTTCAGATATATGGAAAAGATCAGAAGGTGGCGGTGGAAAAACATTCGTTATTTCTAATGGTAGTTTTTTTGATAATTGTGCAGTAAATTTTTCTTCAATATANGGAAATAAAATTCCAGAAAGCGCAACAGCAAAGAAACAGTTAAAACAGGTAAATTATGGTTATCAAGCNATGGGCGTATCTGTAATTTGTCATCCTAAAAATCCATATGTACCAACAAGTCATATGAATATTCGATTATTTGGAATTTTTGATAAAAAAGGCNTCATTAATGATTGGTGGNTTGGTGGTGGATATGATTTGACACCTTACATACCNTTCAAAGATGATATTGTTGANTGGCATGAAGCTGCAAGGGATGTTATGAATAGTTTCAANAAAAATTTCTATAAGAAATTTTCTGAAAATTGCAACAAATACTTTTATTTGCCTCACAGGTCTGAAAGAAGGGGTGTTGGAGGCATATTTTTTGATAATTTATCAAGCCTTAGCCTTGAAGACAGTCTTAATATGCTTAATTCTGTAGCAGATACATATTTAAAATCTTATTTGGACATTGTTTTGAGAAGAAAAACAACAAAGTATTCACCTACTGAAAAAGAATTCCAACTCATTAGAAGAGGAAGATATGCTGAATTTAACTTAATTTATGATAGAGGAACTGCATTTGGCCTTCAATCAAATGGTAGAATTGAATCAATTTTGGCATCGCTTCCATCAGAAGTAAGGTGGACTTATAAAAAATCTAATGAATATAAGTCAATGGAAAAAAAACTATTACAAGTAGTTAACCGAGACTGGAATGTCTAAAAAATTTAAGCTTGGAGTTGTTGGACACCCAATTGAACATTCTCTTTCTCCATATATTCATTCAAGATTTTCTAAAAATGAAAACATAAATATTGAGTACTTACCGTACAAAGTTGAAGAACATAANTTTGACAGCTTTATTAATGAATTTTTTTCTGACAAAAATGCAAAAGGATTGAATATTACCCTTCCGTATAAAAAAAATGCTGCATGTATAAATGGGAATATTTCATCTGAGGCGAAGTATATAAATGCAGTAAACACTATTGTTAATTCAAATAATGAACTCTCTTTATTTTCAACAGATGGAAAAGGATTCATTAATGATATAAATTCAAGAGGATTTAATTTAGAGAATAAAAGTGTTTTGATTTTAGGAGCTGGTGCTGCTGTAGAAAGTGTTTTNTATAGGGTTGCCAGATGTAATACAAAGGACATAACACTTTTAAATAGGACAGAAGAAAATGCAAGTCGTTTAATACGAAAATTTTCAAATATGGCCAAAATAGAGAAAGANATAAATGTTCAGAAAAATCCATATGACGTAGTTATAAATGGTTCATCAGCCGGCCTAACTGGAAAGTTTGAGCCAGCCGATGGATTGCTCTTAAACTCAAAAACATATTTCTACGATCTTAATTATTCCCTTACTGAAACACCATTTTGTAAATGGGCTAGAGAAAGTTCAAAAAATGTATTTGATGGTCTTGGCATGCTTGTTTTTCAAGCAGCTTACTCCTTTGAAAAATGGTTTAATGTTTTACCTAATACCAAAAGCGTAATTAATGAACTAGAGGATATGAGAGAATGAAACGATTTGTTCAATTCATAGCTGGTGCAGTTTGTCCTGAGTGCAAATCAAAAGATACAATCGCCATAAATCCTACAGATGATCAAATTTANTGTGTCAAATGTGATTTCGTAGAGGACAGGCCGCAAGAAAAAACTTCAAAAAATGACAATACAATAAATGTAGTTAATTTAGAAGATTTTAAGAAAAATAGAGATCAAAATCGATAGAAATTAGTTACTCGAACATATATCATAAGCACCACAAAAAAAATGGTTTTTTCTTTGTTGTATTTATATAAATAGCTTATAATACAATATAACTAAATTTTATTATATGTAAGACATACTAACTTTGGGCGAATAATGTTTTTTAAATTTCTAAATTATTTCAGCAAGTCAAATCTCCTTGTTTTAATTTTATTGGCTTCCTCGGTGGTCAATGCCGATTGGTTTGCTCTTAATATGACACGAGGCAGTACTGACATTAGCAATGAAGTTTTTGAACTACATATGTTAATTTTCTGGATTTGTGTTGCCATTGGCGTCGTTGTTTTCAGTGTAATGTTTTATTCAATGTGGGCCCATACCAAAAAGAAAAATCCAATACCAGCTAAATTTCATGAAAATCATAAGCTTGAAATAGCATGGACTATTATTCCATTTCTCATCTTGATTGCTATGGCAGTGCCAGCCTCAAAAACACTTGTTAAAATTTATGATGATGAAGCTGGAGACATCAATATCCAAGTAACTGGGTATCAATGGAAATGGCAATATAGATATCTAGAAGATGATGTGAGCTTCTTCTCAAATTTGTCTACTGACCTAGATGAGATATATAACCTTGTTCCAAAGGGTGAAAACTATTTGCAAGAGGTTGATGAAATGGTAGTTATACCTGCTGGAAAAAAAGTCAGATTCTTGATAACTGCAAATGATGTCATCCATTCTTGGTGGTTACCTGCTTTTGCAATAAAACAAGATGCAATTCCTGGATTCGTAAACACTGCTTGGACTGTTGTTGACAAGCCAGGTATTTANAGAGGTAAATGCACTGAATTATGCGGAAAGAATCATGGGTTTATGCCTATTGTTGTAAAGGTTGTTGAACAAGCTGAATATGATGATTGGGTTTATTCAAAAAAGCAGGAGGCAATCAAGCTTGCAGAACTAACTACAAAAGAGTGGACTGCTGCAGAGTTAGTTGAGCGAGGTGAAAGCATTTACGAAGTCAATTGTGTTGCATGCCATCAAACTTCTGGACAAGGCATAACTGGGATATTTCCTGCTCTTGCTGGTAGTGACATCGTTATGAATAATAAAGATAGGAATATTGAAATTTTAATGGAGGGTGTCCAAGGAGCTGCTATGAACTCATTTAGTTATTTATCAGAGGTAGAATTAGCTGCAGTAATTACTTATACAAGACAATCTTGGGGTAATGCTGAAAAAGGTGATGGTACAATCGTTGTTCCAAAAGACATAGTAGATTATAAAGAACCAAAAATTTAAAATAGGATAATATTATGAGCGCAGTAATAGAGAATCATCATGATGAACACGATCATGGTCCTGCTAAAGGCTTAACAAGATGGCTTTTCACAACCAATCATAAAGATATAGGCACACTTTATTTATGGTTTAGTTTTGCAATGTTCCTCATTGGTGGCGCAATGGCAATGGTTATTAGAGCTGAGCTATTTCAGCCAGGAATGCAGATAGTTGAACCCGAATTTTATAATCAAATGATTACTCTTCATGGTCTCATTATGATTTTTGGTGGAGTTATGCCTGCCTTTGTTGGTTTAGCGAATTGGTTAGTCCCAATGATGATTGGAGCACCAGATATGGCACTACCAAGAATGAATAACTTAAGTTTTTGGATATTACCTTTTGCATTTTTTATTCTTCTTTCATCTTTATTTATGGAAGGAGGAGCACCTAATTTTGGTTGGACATTTTATGCCCCTCTCTCAACAACTTATGCACCACCCAGCGTAACATTCTTTATATTTTCTGTTCATATAATGGGTGCTTCTTCTATCATGGGCGCTATTAATGTTGTGGTAACAATTATGAATATGAGAGCACCTGGCGTGACTTTAATGAAGATGCCTTTATTTGTTTGGTCATGGTTAATAACTGCATATTTGTTAATTGCTGTTATGCCGGTTTTAGCTGGTGCTGTAACAATGATGCTAATGGATATCCATTTTGGAACAAGTTTCTTTAATGCTGCAGGTGGTGGAGATCCTGTTCTTTTTCAACACATTTTCTGGTTCTTTGGTCACCCTGAAGTATATATTATGATTTTACCGGCCTTCGGTATTGTGTCACATATAATTGAGACGTTTTCGAGAAAACAATTATTTGGATATTCTTCAATGGTTTGGGCGATGCTCTCAATTGCGATTCTCTCATTTGTGGTTTGGGCTCACCATATGTTTACTGTTGGTTTGCCCCTCGCAGCGGAAATATTTTTTATGTGGGCTACTATGTTAATTGCAGTTCCAACTGGAGTAAAAGTATTTAATTGGGTTGCAACAATGTTTAGGGGNTCATTGACTTTTGAAACCCCAATGTTATTTGCGGTTGCATTTGTCGTACTTTTTACAATTGGAGGATTGTCAGGGCTGATGCTCGCAATTGTTCCAGCTGATTTCCAATATCATGATACTTATTTTGTTGTTGCACATTTCCATTATGTTTTAGTGCCAGGAGCAATATTTTCTATCATGGCGGCTGTCTATTACTGGATACCTAAATGGTCTGGAAATATGTACGACGAGAGACTTGGCAAACTTCATTTTTGGTTATCATTTATAGGTGTCAATGTCACATTTTTCCCACAACACTTTATTGGTCTTGCTGGAATGCCTCGAAGATACCCAGACTATTCTCTTGTTTTTGCTGACTGGAATATGGTTTCAAGTGTTGGAGCATTTTTATTTGGCTTTTCTCAATTATTGTTTTTATTTATTGTCATTAAGACTGTGATGGGTGGAAAAAAAGCAACAGATCGTGTTTGGGAGGGTGCTAAAGGCCTAGAATGGACGGTAGCATCACCAGCTCCGTATCATACATTTTCATCACCACCAAAAATTGACTAATGAAAAAAGAGGCAAAAAAAACATTAATAAGGCTTATAGTAGCAGTCCCTTTAATGTTTGCTTTTGGTTTTGCACTCGTACCTCTATACGATGTTTTTTGTGAGATAACAGGAATTAATGGAAAAGTTTTCCAATCTGAATACTCAGAAGATCTTATTACTGATGATGGAAGAAAGATCGCTGTTCAATTTATATCAACCAATAATGAAAATATGCCCTGGACATTTAAACCATCCGAACAGGTTATGAAGATTGAAACGGGGAAATATTATGGCGCAACCTTTTATGTAAAAAATACCACAAATAAAAAAATGACTGCACAAGCAGTACCTAGTGTAGCGCCTTCAAATGCTGCAGCACATTTAAAGAAACTTGAATGCTTTTGCTTTGAGCAGCAAGAGTTACTCCCAGGAGAAGAAGCTTTGCTTCCTGTTAGATTATTAGTTTCAAATGAATTGCCATCTAATATAAAAAACATAATTTTGTCATATACAATTTTTGATATCACTGACTACAACGATGAAGTTCTAGCTCATAATCAAATGGAAATAGAGTGAGTTTTTAAATGAGTGGGGGAAGTTATTACGTTCCAGATCAAAGCAGATTCCCAATTTTCATGGCTGTTTCGTTGTTTCTTTTGGTCATGGGTGCATCGAGCACTATAAATAACTTAGACGATCCAAACAGTAATTCTGTATATATATTATATTTTGGGCTTGCTTGTCTTTTTCTAACAATGTTTTTCTGGTTCAGACAGGTGATTAAAGAACACCTTGCAGGTTTAGACTCAAACCAATTAAAACAATCATATGTATACGGTATGGCTTGGTTTATATTTTCAGAGGTAATGTTTTTTGCCGCATTTTTCGGAGCTTTATTCTATGTGAGAGCCCTTGCAGTACCTTGGTTAGCTGGAGAAGGCTCTAAAGGCGCCGCAATAACAGCTATTGAACTTTGGCCAGCTTTTGAGTCTNCTTGGCCGGTAATAACAACTCCAGATCAGGGAACAGAATTTGAACTTGCAAAGAAAAGCATGGCCTGGCCTGGATGGGATAATGCTCTTAAATGGCTGCCTCTTTGGAATACGATTGTGCTATTAAGTTCATCTTGGACTGTTCATCTTGCTCATCTTGGTTTGAAAAAGGGCAATAGAAAAAAGTTTAATGGTTATCTTGGTTTAACAGTGTTTCTAGCTCTAATTTTTGTTGGATTACAAGCACTTGAATATTATGAAGCTTATGCGCATTACGGTCTTACTTTAAATTCTGGTATTTATGGTTCAACATTTTTTATGTTGACTGGATTTCATGGTTTTCACGTTATGATGGGTGGTTTTATGTTAGCAATCATGCTAGCAAGATCAGTTTTTGCTGGTCACTTTGANCAGCACGATCATTTTGGCTTTGAGGCTGCCTCATGGTATTGGCATTTTGTTGATGTTGTTTGGCTGATGCTATTTATATTTGTTTATATTCTTTAATTAGGAGCCTTCCCAAGGAACACTATTCCCAAGCTCACCTGTGTAAAGACCAATTGCAATTAATATGATTAAAACTGNAGCAAAGAAAACCCTAAAACCAAGTAAATAAACGGTTCTTTTTCTACCTGTTTCGCCTTTATCTACCAGTAAAAAGAAAAGGCCACCAGCAAGNGAAAGAAGTAATAAAGGTATAACGATATATATTAGTGTTGTAATCATAATAAAATTTTAAAGCATATATACTTCAATAGATATGAAAAAAAATAAATTNAATCCTGGTACAAGAATAACAATATTTTTTGTATTCTTTGCTGCTTTGTTTTTTTCATTGGGTCTTTGGCAAATAGAGAGAGGACAGAGTAAAACAGTTTTATTAGATGAATTTGAGAAGAACTCNATTATTAATCCAAAATATATCAGTAAAGATTCTAAAAAATGGGATCGGGTTTTTTTTGAAGGCACATGGGAAGGATCAAATCAAATTCTGGTAGATAATGTAATTAATCGTGGCGTTGCTGGATATAAAGTCTTAACACCTTTTAGGATATCTGATACCGAAAGGATGATTCTAATTGATAGAGGGTGGTTAAAAAGAAATACAGATATTATGAATTTACCTGACATAAACATAGAAAACATAAAAGAAAAAGTTAGTGGAATATTAGAAGCTCCAGAACTAGGTCTTGTGCTTTCAGATGATTTAGTTTCAGTTGAATGGCCAAAAATTGCTCAAACAAAAAATCTTGGAGTTATATCTAAAGAGTATGATGAAACTATATATCCTTTTATTTTATTAGCAGACCCAACAAGCAGATATAGCTTAGAATATATTAAAATTAAACCTACAAATATGACTCCTGTAAAACATTATGGTTACTCTGCGCAATGGTTTCTAATGTTTATAGTTTTGTGTGCAATGTACTTATGGTATGGATTTAAAAGAAATGAAAAGTAAATTTTTTCTAGCAACATTATTACTAACACCAATACTGGTTGTAACATTCTCAACCCTCTATTTCACTATGGGCATGTCACCAGATGGAACAAAAAATAATGGAGTTTTTTTTAAAAGTTATTTTGATTTAAATGATTTTAAAAATGGTGAAGGAAAACAAGACCTTATAAAATTTGAAGATGGCAAATGGATTTTGTCAGTGTATGTAACAAATATGGAAACTAGTAAAAGTTCTATATATTTGTCAAGACAACTTAACGTAGCTTTGAACAGAGATATAAATAAACTTAAGAGAGTTTTGTTTTATTCAAATAAGCTACTTGAAACTAACCTAAATGACATTAAATTACAGTATCCAAGGATTGAAATTATTGAAGACAAAAATGGAGTGCTTCTAAGTGTGCTTCAAAGAAACTCACAGATTGACTTTAATATTGAAAATCCAATATTTGTTATAGATCCTTATGGAAGGGCCGTTATGTATTTTTTGCCAGACACAGACCCTAAATTAATTTTAAAAGACTTAAAGGTGCTAATTTAATGAATCAAATCAAAAACTTATCTTTATTTGGAATCTGCTTCGCTTTTGTTGTAATAGCATTAGGTGCTTGGACTCGCCTTGTCGACGCTGGCCTTGGCTGTCCTGACTGGCCTGGTTGTTATGGTTTTGTTGTTTTTCCTATAAATGAAGCAGACATTGCTGTGGCAGAAAGCAGATATCCATTATTTCCATATGATATCAATAAAGCAATACCTGAGGTGGTGCATAGGTATTTTGCAGCAGGACTAGGATTCATTGCAATTTTATTAGTATATTTATCTTTTAGGAAAACTAGTGACAGATCAATCCAAGCATGGTCTTCTTTTTTATTACTTTTTATATGTTGCCAGGGAGTTTTTGGGTACCTGACAGTAAGTTTGAAACTCTTGCCAATAATAGTAACATTGCATCTGTTTGGAGGTTTTACAACTTTAACATTGTTTTATTTCATATATTTAAAATCTCGTAATTTTTCAATATTTAGCCAAATCAATATTTCAAACCTAAAAACTATTGCAGGCATAGCTTTTATTGCGTTAATTTTTCAAATATTTTTGGGTGTATGGACAAGCACTAACTATGCATCTTTGGCATGTGCTGATTTTCCAACCTGCCAAGGAACATATTTGCCTGAAATGGATTTTAAAAGTGGCTTTAATCTAAACCAGGAAGTTGGACCAAACTATTTGTATGGTTTACTAGACAACCCAGCTAGAGTTGCCATTCACTATTCTCATAGAGTTTCAGCAATATTAGTCACGTTTATTTTTTTAATCCTTATGTCGAGGTTATGGTTCTCTGACGCTGCTCCTTTAGCTTCAACCCTTGGAATACTTCTTTTAACTCAAATAACTCTTGGAATTATTAATGTTGTATATGTACTTCCTCTTTATGTAGCTATTGCCCATAATCTATTTGCTGCGTGTCTACTATTAGCAACATTTACTGTTAACTATCTTGCCTGGAAGAAATGACTCTTCTAAAAAGTTATTATCAACTATGTAAACCAAACGTAGTTTATATGATGCTAATATGTGCTTTTGTAGGCATGCTTTTAGCTGAACAATCAGTAGGCTCATATAGTTATCTATTTGTTTCACTTGTAGGTATTGCCTTTTGCGCAGCTTCAGCTGCAGCTATCAACCAAGTGATTGACCGTAAATCAGATGCATCTATGACAAGAACCGACCAAAGGCCATTACCTAAAGGCGAGCTCTCAGCAACTCATGCATCATTATTTGCGGTACTAATTGGTATTACTGGAGCAACAATTTTATATGTTTATGTAAATACACTTACAATGCTTTTAACAATCGCCTCTTTAATTGGCTATGCTTTTATTTACACCGTTTATCTTAAGAGAGCTACCCCACAGAATATCGTAATTGGTGGCTTAGCAGGTGCTGCGCCTCCTTTGTTAGGGTGGTCAGCTGTTACAAATACAATAGATCCTTATGCCTTATTATTAGTTTTAATTATTTTTGTGTGGACACCTCCTCATTTTTGGGCTCTCGCAATATACAGAAAAGAAGAATACGCAAAAGAATCTATTCCAATGCTGCCCGTAACCCACGGCGTAATGTTTACAAAACTTCAGATTGTTCTATACACAATAATATTATTTATAGTCTCGCTTTTGCCTTACGTGGTTTTAATGTCAGGAATCATCTATCTTATTTCTGCACTGGCCCTAAGTTCAGTGTTCCTTTATTACTCTATTAACCTTTATTTCAGCGATAGTGACGAAGATGCTATGAGCACATTTCAATTTTCTATTTATTACATATTTTTAATTTTTCTAGCTCTGTTAATAGATCATTTTATAATTTTAGGTTGATGACGATTAAGAAAAACATTTTAATTATAGTAATTTTTATTTTTACTGTATTAACACTATTTATTAACAAACTTACATCACCTAGAGTTTTAAGTACTAATGAACTTTTAATAAATGGTCTTTTCCTATTTGAGAAACCGAAAGAGATATCTGATTTCACATTTATTTCTGCAAATGGCTTGAAGTTTAACAAATCTGACCTTATTGGTAAGTGGACGCTTATGTACTTTGGATTTACCAAATGTCCTGATGAGTGTCCAACAACTATGTATCAAATGTCGAAACTCGTAAATGTGTTAAGAGAGAAAAATTTTCCATTAGAAGATAAACAATGGATCTTAGTGTCTATTGATCCAGAGAGAGATACACCAGAACAAATTGACAAATATGCAAAAGGCTTTGATAAATCTTTTGTTGGCATTTCTAATGTAAGGCCAATGTTGATAAGTTTGGCTACGCAATTATCTGTAAATAATATTATGCCAAGTGGGGATAAGATGGATGATTCTCATTTAGATAATCATGTAAACAATATTATTTTATTAAATCCAAATGGAGAGTTTGCTGGAGTTTTTAGACCTCCATTTGATATATCTAGATTATCATTAACATATCAATCTGTTACAAGCAGTTAGATTTTAATTATTACTTTACCCTTTGCTTTTCTGTCTTTTAGGTGGGCAATTGCTTTGCTACCATCATCTAAACAAAAGGAGTCTGATACTTCAGGATTAATTTTTCCTTCTGAATGAAGCTCAAATAACTCTTCAAAATTCTTTTTATTATCATCTGGAAACATTCCAACCCATGCACCCCAAAATACACCAACTATTTGGCATCCTTTTAAAAGTGTCAAATTTAGCGGCATCTTTGGTATGGCATCTGCTCCAGCAGCAAAGCCAATAACTAAATATCTTCCTTCCCAAGCTATAGATCTTAGACATGGCTCAGAATATGATCCTCCGACTGGGTCATAAACAACGTTTGGACCAGCACCGTTAGTTAGCTCTTTAATTTTACTTGATAGTTCTTTTTGTTGAGCTCTATCCAGTTTTCCAACAGGATAAATAAAACCTTGATCTGCGCCATGCTCTATACACAGATCTATTTTTTCTTGGGTTGATGCTGCAGCAATTACATTTGCACCCATTGCTTTTCCTAGTTCAACAGTAGCAAGACCAACACCACCAGCCGCGCCAAGAACAAGCAATGTTTCACCTTCTTTTAACATGCCCCTTTGTTTAAGAGCGTATAAAGAAGTTCCATAGGTCATTGGAAGAGCAGCAGCAGTTTCAAAGTTCATAGAATAAGGTATTTTTACAGCAGCAGCTTCTGGAACAACAATTTTTTCAGCAAAGGCTCCTATTCCAGTCATTGCAAATACTCTATCACCAACTTTAAGATTTTCTACTCCATCTCCAACTGCTGATATTATGCCTGCCGACTCACCGCCAGGTGTGAAAGGTAACTCAGGTTGAAATTGATATAATCCCTGTATCATTAAAACATCTGGAAAATTTACACTCCCAGCTTTGTTGTCAATTAGTACATGCCCTGGAATAATTTCAGGATCTGGAACCTCACTTATTTGTAATTTTTCTGGAGGACCAAGCTCAACACACCGCAACGCTTTCATAATTTACCCCTACAATTGCATATTATAATTTTTTACGTATTCATCCATTTCAGCTTTTGAATTTTTTGGAATTTTACTTAATTTATCTAATGATAACTCTGCTTCTTTTTTTATACTATCAATATACTTAGGATTTCCAGACCTTAAAATGTTTGTATTTACTTTACCTAAAGCCAGGCCATCATTATGAAAATTTTCTTTTGGAATTTTCCCTTTTTCCATACTCAAAACATTATCAATTGACTCTAAATACTTTTCACAATCATTAAAGTAGCTTGCAAGAGTCCTTAAACCTTCAATTATTTCATTTTCAGCAGTGCAAATATTAATACTTTTCCCATTTAATGAGATTTCGGTATTTTCATTTCTTCCTTCATATATAGCCTTAGAATCATTATTATCAATTTCTTGCTTTTCCTTACTAGTTATTTTTGGACTAGGACTAATTAAGCAATAAATTAGAAGTAGATCTAAAAACTGTATTTGATCGAGAGAAATTCCAGAAATATCATTGGGCGAAATATCAATACCTCTTATTTCTAAATACTCTATACCAAACTCTTTTAAAAGATCGTAAGGCCTATGATTTTTTAACTGAGATCTCTTAGGTCTTATTGAATCATAATATTCGTTTTCTATTTGAATAATACCATTCGAAATTTGTTGATATTCATTTTTGGAATCTTTCAAACCTTGTTTTTCAAATTCAGGAAATGGGACAGTCATAGCTTTTTTAATCTTATTTAAAAATTCAGATAAAGAATTATATTTTATGTTTAAATTTTTCTGAGCCTTACTTTGATAACCTATATCGCTCATTCTTAACGAAGTTGCATTTTCAAGATACATATCGTTTTCGTTAAGTTTATTTAGAATATGTTTTCTTCCTTTTACAAATGACTTATTGACCACATTTGTTTGACCAAACTCCAATAAAACAAACCAAAAAATTCTTTTGAAGTTTCTAATAAGTCCAAGATAAGCTTCATCAAAACTTTTTTGACTATTTGAGTTTGTTAATAAATAAAGGGAGGTGGGCTTTAATGAAAAGTTGTAATGCATTCCTGATACACATTGCATCGTTGAGCCATATCTTACTTTTAAACCTCTTCTATATACATGTTTTAATAGGCCAACATTGCTTTGATGGTAAACACCTATATTGATGTCTGATTCGTGTTTTATTTCTGGAGGCATTGAGTAAGGCCATAGCAATTCATTACTATCGATGTTTTTTGCTACATAGGAATGAAGAGAATATAAAAAGTCATTAAGATCATTGATATTTTCAAATGTTGGCGTAACTAACTCTACTTGTGCTTCAGCGAAATCTGTAGTGATGTATCTATTAGTTAAGGCAGAACCAAGAGACTCAGGATGAAAATTTTTTGAAATATATCCATTCTTATTAATTCTAAAGAACTCTTTTTCAATACCCCTCATTATAGTCAAGTTCTTAAAGAAACCAGAATCTTTAAGTTTAGCTAGCTTATTTTTTAGCGCTCCATTAGCCATTGAATCCTGGACCGGCTTCAACTATTTCTGGCTTAACATTAAATTTCTTAAAATTTTCTTGGAACTTTGAAATTAACTCTTTTAAATATCTATTATATTCATCTTTATTTTCCCAAGTATCTATTGGATTTAGTAACTTGTTATCAACACCATCTACTGATTTTGGAATTAGTAAATTTAATCCAGGTATTTTTATTGTTTCTGAGTCATCTAATTCTCCATCTTGGATTGCATTAACAATTCTTCTCGTGGTTGGTATATCAAATCTTGAACCAACTCCAAATGGACCTCCGGTCCAACCCGTGTTTACTAAAAAAACATTTGAACCAAACCCTTCTATTCGCTCTATTAAAAGTTCAGCATATACATTAGCTGGTCTAGGAAAGAACGGTGCTCCAAAGCAAGTTGAAAAAGTTGATTCAATGTCTGAATCTGATCCCACTTCTGTCGAACCAACCTTTGCGGTATATCCACTTAGGAAATGATATGCAGCTGCTTCTTTTGTTAGTATTGAAACAGGAGGAATTAATCCTGTTAGATCACATGTAAGAAAAATAACTGACTTTGGCTCTCCTGCCGCATTTTCACCAATAGCGCTCTCTATATGAGATCTTGGATAACAACATCTTCCATTTTCTGATAAAGATGTATTACTGTAATCTGGTACATTGTTATCATCTAAATAAACATTTTCTATGACACTTCCGTGCTTTATAGCCTTGTAAATAACAGGTTCATTTTTTTCTGTTAAATTGATTGTTTTTGCATAGCAGCCACCTTCAAAATTAAAAACAGATCCTTTACTCCAGCCATGTTCATCATCGCCTATTAACGAACATTTTGGATCAGCTGATAAAGTAGTTTTACCTGTTCCTGATAATCCAAAAAACAAAGCAACATCTCCTTTTGAATTTACATTTGCAGAGCAGTGCATAGGTAGAACACCTTTTTCAGGAAGCAAAAAATTTTGAACAGAAAACATAGATTTTTTCATTTCACCAGCATACTTCATACCTGCAAGAATCACCTTTCTTTTTGCAAAATTTATTAACACACTACTTTCTGAATTTGTACCATCGGTTTTAGGATCACAGCAAAAATTAGCAGCACTTATTATTTGCCATTCTTTTTTGTTTGATGGATTGAAACTACTCACACAGACAAATATCAATCTTGCAAACAAAGAATGCCAGGCAGTCTCAGTTTTAACAATAACTGGCAGATAATGATCTTCATGAGAACCAACATGTACCTTTGATGAATAATGAGTTTTCTCTGACAAATATAAATTTATTTTGTCCCATAAAGAATTAAATTTATCTTCATCAAAAGGCTTATTAACTTCACCCCAATCAATTAAATCTTTTGTACCAGACTCCTCAACAATAAATCTATCATTTGGACTTCTACCAGTTCTTTCACCGGTNGTTGTTGAAAAAGCACCATTACTTGCAATAACTCCTTCATTGTTTTCGATGGCTTCTTGTATAAGTTCTTCGTTGTTTAGCTCTATGGCTTGCGGGGTATTTGTAAAATCGTTCATGTTACTAACAAATATTATAGGTACTTGGGGGGAATAATTATATATGTNGAGGNNATAATTATGTACCTATAATATAAGTATTGTTAGTTATATAAGATAATGTTGTGTAGTAATATTATGTTTTTCTAGCAATCAAAGTCAATTAATATAGAAATCGTTTATTTTAAAGGAAAAAAACGTATCAAAAAATGTAGCTATACTACATTTTTAATCAAATTTAACCAACTTTCTGTATTTAAAGATAGTTAATACTAGATATATTGTAAAGAAAAGAAATCCATACTCTGCAAAATTAAAAATAAATCTCCAACCATCCTCAGCACAACTTGGCCCACCAGCAAGCGTTCTTCTAATAGCATCATATAGACCAAAGTATTCAACTTGAGCATGAAAAGGCATGCCACATCCTGAGAGCTGAGCAAGCTCATTAGGAGCCATATTTTGAATATATATTTGTCTTGATGTTACCAGCATGCCAATAATGGAGGAGGCAAAAATTAAAAAGGCGCTTATAAGATCTTTTTTAAATAAAAATCCGACTAAACTTGAGACGGCAACCAAGCCAAAGATATATCTTGTGAGAACACATAAAGCACAGGCTTGAAGATATAAAAATTCGTCCATAGCTATTGCAATAATAATTACAAGTAAAGCTGAGAACATTAAAGTAAGCTCAAAATAATTTTGAAAGACACTGTTGATTAAATTTATAATTTTTTTGTACATTTTTTCCATTATAGAAAAACAAGAGTCATAATACATCATATAAAGTTTAAACATGAAAGATAGAATTTTTATCATAGATGGGTCCTCTTACTTATATAGAGCTTTTCATGCTATGCCGCCTTTAAGCACATCAAAAGGTCAACCAACAGGGGCTATTAAAGGTGTTACAAATATGTTGATGACTTTAAAAAAAGACAGTGAAGGATCTCCAATAATTATTGTTTTTGATGCAAAAGGCAAAACATTTAGAAATGAAATTTATTCTGAATATAAAGCTAATCGACCTCCGATGCCTGATGAGCTTCGCTTGCAACTTGAGCCGGTCAAAGTAATTTGTAAGGCCATAGGTTTTCCACTTATTGAAATTGAAGGTGTTGAAGCAGACGATGTCATAGCAACAATATCCAGAATGGCAAAAGATGCTAAATATAAATGTGTAGTATCTTCACTAGATAAGGATCTTATGCAATTAGTAGAGGATCCTGATACAACTTTGATGAACACAATGAAGCATGAAATTTTTGATGAGGCAAAGGTATTCGAAAAGTTTGGCGTTAAACCTAATCAGATAAGAGATATGCTAGCTCTTGTTGGCGATTCATCAGATAACATCCCAGGTGTTCCAAAAGTAGGTCAAAAAACTGCTGCAAAGTGGCTAAATGAGTATAGTGATTTGGATGGAGTTATAAAAAATGCTGACCTGATAAAAGGAGTTGTTGGAGATAATTTAAGAAACAGCTTAAGTGAACTTGATAGAAATGTTGAGCTAGTCTCTTTAAAAGATGATGTTGATTTAAATGTAAAGTTTGAAGATCTTTTAACACTAAATCCAAACCAAGAACAGCTAGACAAAATTTTTAAAGAGTTAGAATTTGCACCAATGAATAAAGATAAAGATGATGAGACTCCAAAAAAAAATGGAAAATATGAAACAATTCTTAACAAAAAAGATCTAAACTCTTGGATTAACAAAATAAAGAAATCAAAAGCCTTTGCAATAGATACTGAAACAGATTCTGTCCAAACTGTTTCTGCTAACATGCTAGGGATATCTCTCTCAGTAGAAGAAAACGAAGGCTGTTATATTCCATTTGGACATAACTATGAGGGATGCCCAGAACAATTATCTATTGATGAAGTGATCTCAGTCCTTGGTCCTATTATAGAAGAAAATCAAGATAAGATTGTTGGACAAAATCTAAAATTTGATATCCCAATATTATCAAGACATGGTATTAACATAACAAAGTTTTTGGCAGACACAATGTTAATGTCATATGTGTTAAATAGTACAGCCACAAGACATGGCATGGATAGACTCGCTGATTATTACTTAAACTATACAACTACAAAATATACCGATGTAACAGGAACGGCATCAAAACAAATACCATTTTCTGAGGTAAAGCTCAATGTAGCAACTGACTATGCTGCAGAAGATGCTGACATAACTCTTAGATTATTTAATGTTTTGCAACAGCACTTAAAAGAGAGGCCTATTCAAGAAAAACTTTTACATAATCTTGAGTATCCTCTTGTTCATGTGCTTTCCAAAGTTGAGCAAAATGGTGCAAAAATTGATAAGAAAAAATTAGCTAATCACTCTAAGGAGTTGAGTGAAAAGATTGATGAACTGTCTTCTTCAGCTTTCAAGATTGCTGGTGAAGAATTTAATCTAGATTCTCCAAAACAACTTCTAGAAATACTATATGAAAAATTAGGATTACCTATACTGAAAAAAACACCGAAAGGTCAGCCATCTACAAATGAAGATACACTCCAAAGGTTATCTGAAGAATATGAATTACCAAAAATTATTCTGCAATATAGAACACTTGCAAAATTAAAGTCCACTTATACAGATAGTTTAATAAATATTGAAAACCCTAAGACAAATAGAATTCATACATCATATCAACAAGCTGTAACTTCAACTGGCAGGCTGTCATCTACTGAACCAAATTTACAAAATATACCTATAAAAACTGCAGAAGGCAGAAGGATTAGAGAGGCTTTTGTCCCTGAGAAAGGCAACATACTAATTTCAGCAGATTACTCTCAAATAGAACTAAGGATAATGGCTCACTTATCAGATGATAAGAATTTAACCTATGCGTTTAATAATGATATTGATGTTCACTCTTCGACAGCGGCTGAGGTTTTTGGAGTTTCAATTGAAGATGTTTCTCAAGACCAAAGAAGAAGTGCCAAAGCAATTAATTTTGGATTAATGTACGGAATGTCAGCTTTCGGGTTAACAAGACAACTTGGAATTCCAAGAGGTGAAGCACAAGAATATTTAGATAAATATTTTGCAAGATATACAGGTGTTCGTGATTATATGGACAATATAAAAATAAAGGCAAAAGATGATAAGTTTGTTGAAACGATTATGGGAAGACGACTTTATTTAAATGAAATTAACGCAGCAAATGGTTTAAGAAGACAAGCAGCGGAAAGGGCTGCTATCAACGCTCCACTTCAAGGATCAGCAGCTGACATTATAAAAAAAGCTATGTTAGACATTGATGAGCTGATTCTAAACGAAATGTCAGAGGTAAAGATGATTATGCAAGTTCATGATGAATTAGTTTTTGAGTGCCCAAAAGATAACGCTGATATAGTCATGCAAAAAATGAAAACTACTATGGAACAAACCATAGAACTTAATATTCCATTAATTGCTGAAGCTGCAATTGGTACAAATTGGAACGAGGCTCACTAACTTGATATATCAATTAATATTATCAATGAATTCCTGAGCAATCTCACTTTCTATACCAGATGAAAAAAAATGACCACCAGAATATTTTTTAACTATTGGATTCTGATATTTTTTAATTGCTTCTTCAACTAGCTTTGAATCTATCTCATCATCATCTTCTGCATAGGCAAAATAACTTGGTATAGACTTACTTCCGATAGCGCTATGATCTTTAAGCCTATTTCCTGTGGCATTTCCTAAAAAAAATTTTTTAAAAAATTTTTCAGTTCCTTTAACATTAAATTGTCCAATGTAATGATCTAGTAGTTTTGTACTCATTAAATCTTCATACTCTTCTATTCTTTTTAAAACACCAGGAACCAAAAATCCTCTTGTTAACAAGTCGCCATAAAAAGGAACCTTTACTATTGATAACAGAAGAATATTTGCAGAATTAATAAGTGGAACTTGATAACCAATGAAACTAATGTTTTCTGGATTATTTGCAGCATATTTAGCTACAACTGCAGCGCCAAAAGAGACACCATATAATATTACATCTTCAACTTCACAATGCTTAATCAGTTCTTTAAGTTGTTTTTCCATAATCTCAATACTTACATCGCCATGAACTCTATCTGAGTAACCTCTGCCATATTGATCATAAGTTATTACTCTATATTCATTTTCAACAAAGACATTTATATATTCTTCATATGCAAGTGAACCAAAAGTAGCTCCATGAACTAGAACAATAACTTTGTTGCTTTTATCTCCAACATCTTTATAAGAAGTTATACCATCACTTAACTTAACCTCTTGGTAACCCGAATTTAATCTAAATTCATCTATGTCAATGCTCTCTCTGTCAAGAGCGAAATATAAACAAGCCGGAATGACTATAAATATGGAGAGAAGGAAGATAATTTTTTTCATTAATTAATTTTTTAGAAATATTAATTGATCATATTAATAACATTTAAGTTCATGCTATCTTTCTATTGGTGTGTATCGCAATTCTTCAGGAAGAAGAACCTTAATACCATGTTCTTCTCTTAGATCAGATATTTTCATTTGAAGATATTTCTCAGGCATTTTAAAGGGCCATTTTTTCTTCATCTTAAGTGCTCTAAAAATTACTTTTCTTTTGATTCCGGCAAGTTTCCAAAAAATTCTTATAAATCCAAAGATACCAAATTCTTGATATAGATCTTTATAGAGTTGTTTTATTTGAGGAAGACTTTGATATCCCCAAATATATTTAAATTCCCATTTACTTCCCCATAAAACCCAACTATCTAGAATTGATTCTTGTTCAATAGATATATCAAGACCAAATATTATATGAGTGCAGTCATGATCTCTTAGAAGCGTTCCTGAGTTGTCGTCATCTTCAAAAACTTTAGTCGTATCTGGAAAAGATTTGTAATAGCAATCTAAACCCTCTTGCAGAGTCAAATGACAGTCCTGTTCTTGATATTCCAACATTATGCTTAAAATTTTAGCATTTCTTTTGAAAGCTTATCAAAGCCACTAATGTCTTTTGAAGAGACAGATATTGGATTTGAATTAGGCATCTTTCCTTTAACAAAATTAACAGCCTTAGCTATCTTGTTATTTGATAATTTGTCACTTTTAGTTAGTACTGGAACATAAGGAACATTAAAATTTCTGCATAAATGAACCATCTCCCAATCACTGTCTTTCAAAGGATGACGAATATCCATAAAAATAATAACGGCAGCTAAAGCTTTCCTTTTTTGAAAGTACTGTCCTAGTAAGGGCCCCCAATCTTTCTTTTTTGCTTTGCTAGATTTTGCAAATCCGTATCCAGGTAAATCTAAAAGTTTTAAATTTTCGTTTACTTTAAAAAAATTAATTTCAGTAGTTCTTCCAGGTGTTTTGCTAATTCTTGCTAATTTTGGATTTTCCGTAAGAGCATTTAAAGCGCTTGACTTGCCAGCATTTGATCTACCAGCAAGTAAAATTTCACAGCCAACATCTTTGGGCAAATTTTTATAGTTTGTAACGCCAAAAACGAACTCTGTATTTTTAAAAATGTTTTGCATTTAATTATTTATATCATATCAACCTATGTTTATAATACACATCAACAAGACACACATTTATCATTTCAATGAAATATTTTTTAATATTATTTGTTTTTTTTGGCTTCACATCTAGCTTAAATGCTGCAGATGAAAAATCCAAAGAAATAGAAATGCCTAAAACTTTTGTTTTAGGTGATCCAATAAAAGGATCTGAACTTGTGGAATCATGTGCTGCATGTCATGGTGTTGATGGAAACAGCATGGTTACAGATTGGCCAAAACTTTCGGGACAAAATCAAAAATATTTGTATGAGCAATTATTGTATTTTAGAGATGGATCAAGGATGAATGCCTTGATGATGTCTGTAACTCCATATCTTCAAACCCTTGCAGATAATGATTTAAAAGATATTGCTGCTTTTTATTCACAATACAGTAGTACAGTTGGTCAAGCAAAAAATGATGAAGAAATGCTTAGACTTGGAACTCAGCTTTATAGATTTGGTAATATAAAAAAACAAATCCCTGCATGTACATCTTGCCATGCAGTTTATGGTCAAGGTAATAGCTTAGCAGGCTATCCATCTGTTGCTGGACAGCAGATAGGATATTTAACTTCTTCGCTCAAAGCATACAGATCAAAAGAAAGAAATGCAGGTGCTGGGTCCATTGTTATGCAAGGAGTTGCAGCAAACCTTAGCGATGACGAAATAGACGCCTTAGCAAATTACATGCACGGTTTATACAAATGAGAATATCTATGAAAACTTTTATAACTTTTTTCTTTATAACGTCTTTTACTTTATTTGCAACAGCAAGTGAAACTGAATTTAGACTTGGAGTTGATTATAAACTTGTTGAAAATCCTCTTCCTGTAAAAAAAGATGGAATTGTAGAGGTTACCGAAACTTTTTGGTATGGATGTGGTGCATGCTATAACTTTGATGGGCCTTTGAATTCATGGGCGTCAAGACAAAGTGACGACGTAAGTTTTTCAAAGATGCCTGTCACATGGGGTGCTGTTCATCAATTACACGCAAGTCTTTTTTATACAATTGAAGCTTTGAAATTAGACTCAAATGCTCATTCTGCTGTATTTGTTTCAATGCATAAAGAGGGTAACTTTTTATCAAGTCCCAAAGCAGTTAAAGATTTTCTTAAAGGTTTTGGAATTGCGCCTGAATTAGCTGAAAAGTATCTGGACTCTTTCACTGTGAAACAGAAAGTAAGTAGAGCAAAAAAGCATGCAAAACAATTAAAGGTATCTGCGACACCAGTTATGATTGTTGACGGCAAATATATGATTGAACCGAGAGGCTCATATGAGAAAATTCTTCAAGTTGTTGATTACGTTATTGAACTTCAAAAACCCAACTCATAAATTATGAAAAAAAATATTTATTTAATAATTCTTCCATTATGTTTTTTAATACTCTTCAATGGAAAAAAATATGATGAAGCTGTTACTAAGAGATTGGCATTAACAATAAATCTCTGTTTAGAAGGACAAGACTGTGGAAATTCAACCATGGAAAGTCAATCTATGACTACAGTTCCGATGGAAGTAGAGAAAGTTCAACTATCTCAAGGCTCTGAACATACGATTAAAATGTTAAATTCAGGAGATGGTGGCCAAATGATTTTTGAACCAGCTGTAATAAAAGTTTCAAAAGGAGATACAGTCCACTTTAAAGCAACAGACATGTCACATAACTCAGCCACAATAGATGGGATGATGCCCTCTGGTGCTGCTGCATGGGCAGGCCAAATGAACGCAGACATAAGCATTACTTTAGATACAGAAGGTGTTTATGTCTATCAATGCGATCCTCATGTAATGATGGCAATGATAGGAGTTATTCAAGTAGGTGAAGCTGTAAATATTAATGAAGTAAAAGCTGCAGCTTCAGACTTAAAATCAACATTTGTAATGAATTCTGAAAGAATTGATGACTATTTAAACCAGCTTTAATTTTTTTCTAATTCTGAAATTCTTTTTTCAAGCTCTTCAATAATCTTTTCAAGATTTTGATATTTTGTGTTCTTCACATATCCTCTTTGTTCAATAATATGTTGCACTTGTCTGGAAATTCTTCCTTCAATATTATTCATAATATCTTTTGGAATTAATTTACTTAATGCTCTAAGTTCTTTTTCAATAATATTTTTTAAGGCATCTGATAGATTTTTATCATTCATATTTATTCTCAATAACTCTTAACAATTTATTCCAATCTGAAAACTCATCTGGTTTTTCAAATCTCTGTTCCCAGCCATTATTAATATTAAACCAAAGACAATCTATTCCAAGACTATTTGCTGCATACATATCATTAATTTGATGGTCTCCAATATGGAGCATGTTATCAAATGTAATATCTTTGACTTTTGTTAATGCCTTATCAAAATGTGCTCTGTTAGGTTTGCTATCTTTTGCTTCAAGAGAGCTAATTGAAAATTCAAAGCACTCACCAATATCAAATTTAAATATGTTTGCATTTCCGTTTGTTAGCACTCCTAATATATATTTTTTAGAAAGATCTCTAATGGCGTTCTTGACGCCACCAAAGAATTTTACGTCATGTCTTTTTGAAATAAAGATTTCAAATGCTTTATCAACAATATTATCTCTATATTCTCCAGGAGTGACATGTGAAAGCTTTTTCCTGAATATTTCTTTTCTGAGTTTGCTGATATCCCAAGCAATACTTTTATCATCTTTAATCAATTGCTCTCTGAGACTCAGGAAATCATTAAAATCTCCCCATTCTATTTTTCCAACCTCTCCTTCGATCCACTTCCTAGTTTCCCTTTCGGCTTTAATGATCGTTGGGTGGTTGTCCCAAAGAGTATCATCTAAATCAAATGTAATTAATTTTATTTTTTTATTCATTCACAACTCTAAATATACTCTTATTTATTTCTTGCACGAGGATGAGATTTATCATAAATTTTCACTAAATGTTGATAATCCAATTTTGTATATATTTGTGTAGTTGATAAAGAACTGTGACCTAAAAGCTCTTGAATTGTTCTCAAGTCACCACTAGATTCCAGCATGTGGGTTGCGAAACTATGTCTTAGCATATGAGGATGAATAGGAGGTAAACCTTGCTTAGTCGCCATTTTTTTAAGCCTTAACTGGACACTTCTTATTGATAATCTGCTACCTTTAGAATTTAAAAAAAGAGCATCAGTATCATTCTGAATTTTCTCTCTTTCAATAAGCCAATTATTAATCGCGTTTACTGCAAATCTTCCTATTGGAACCAATCTTGCTTTTGCACCTTTACCAATTTCTTTCAAAAAAGTTTTATTTTCTTCAAAGTCACTGATATTTATATTAACTGTTTCAGAAACTCTTAATCCAGAAGAATACATAACTTCTACAATTGCCATATCTCTTATCTCAATCAAATTGCTTGGTTTAAAATTTAAAAGTTGTTCTACGTCCTCTGGTGATAGAACATCAGGAAGGACGCTTGATGACTTTGGACCAGAAACTAATTCAAAAGGAGATGAATCAATTAAACTATTTTTTTTAAGAAATCTAAAAAAACCCTTTGCTGAAGATAAATGTCTTTGAATACTTCGCGGACTATTGTTATTTGTATAAAGGTCGCCAATCCATGCAGAACAAGTTTCATCTTTGATTTCGAGGTAGTTAGTAATATTTAAATTTTCTAAAAATAAATATAATTTTTTTAGATCTCTTTCATATGATAATGCAGTATTTTTTGAAAGATTTTTTACTTGAGAAACATATATTAAATATTCTTTAATATCTTTAAGAATAATCGGAGTATTCTTCATAAATTATTTTGTTAACTTTTTCTCCAAAACATCTCTAATATATTCAATAAAGGTTGTATCTTCATCTCCAAGATACTTTGATCTGTCATAACTACCAAGCATTAGCAGACCTATCTCATCACCTGCTAGTACTACGGTAACAACCATTGATTCAACTTTTTCATCGTCAAATAAAGCAATAACCTTCTCTTTAGAAAATGAACCACAGTAAATGGCGCCTTTATGAAAAGAAAACCCAGTTTTACTCTCAACATCATTTATAGAAGTATTATTAAAAAATTTTAAAAAAGGTTTATCAATCTTAAATTCTTTTCTGAAAATACTTTCAACAATTTCAACAGCATCCTTTTTTGACTTGGAATCGAGAATTTTCAAAGTAAGTTTTTTTGATTTTAAGAATAAATCTTCATTAGTAGAGGCTGTTTCTACAAAAGACGTTAGTAATTCCATTAGTTTTTTATGCTCTTCTCTGAGCCTAAAAATTTGTCTTTCAAGAATAGAAGATGCTGAACTTGAAGAGTGTTTGAATTTCATTTCTCCAACAAGTGATTCTCTGGCTTCAAAAAAATCAAGGTTTTCAAGTAAAAATAATTCAACATCTTTTGGATCTAATTTTTTACTCATTTATATTTCCCTTATAAATTAAGTTGGCAGGACCTTTAACAATCATGTTATCTTCACCTTTTTTAAAATTTAACTCTCCACCTATTGATATCACCTTGACAGACTTATTACTGTTTGAAAGAAAACTCGAGGCAACACACAATGAAGCAGATCCACATGAAAGTGTTTCTCCTACTCCATTTTCGTAAGTTCTTATTTCAATATGTTCATTATTTTTTTCAAAAATTGAAAGATTGATATTAAATTTTTTTATAATGCCCTCAAGATTTTTGTAAATATTATTTAAATTTGCTTTTTTTATTGCTCTCATCTTAATACAGAGGTGATTATTTCCAATATTTGATAGAAAAAAATCATCTTTAACCTTTCTTTCTAATTTTTTTATTAAGTTCTTTTCTGAAAAGGGAGAGGGACAATCTATTGAAACTTCAACAGTGTCATTTCTACCTGGAGCACAAATAATATTTTTTGATTTTGTTTGTATATTAATTTTACCTTTTGGCGCAAAGTTATTTTGCCAAATGTATTTTGAGGCACATCTTATGCCATTCAAACACATGCCGGCTTCCGAACCATCTGAGTTATAAAATTTCATGAAGAAATTACTACTTGCTAGCGTTGGAAGACAAACATTTATAAGCTGATCAAATCCAATGCCTGTATTTCTGTCTGAGATTTTCTTAACTTTAGTTTTATTAATTTTTATATCAGATTCTATGGAGTTTATGATTACAAAGTCATTTCCATTACCATGCCATTTTTCAAAATTCAGATTCAATATTTACCTCATTTTTAATTAAGTCATCATATGATTCTCTTTTGCGAATGACTTTAAATTTGTTGCCATCCACTAATATCTCAGGAGGCTTTCTTCTTGAATTATAATTCGAAGACATGACATGTCCATAAGCTCCAGCAGTCTTCACTGCCAAAACATCACCCTCAGATGCTTCTAGCAAATAATCTTTGGCAAGAACATCTGATGATTCACATATCGGACCAACTATTGTCCAATTATTAGCTTTTGACTTACCTTTTTTCACATTTATTACGTCGTGCTTAGCCCCATACAAAGCAGGCCTAATTAAATCATTCATACCTGCATCAACAATTAGATATTTGCCTTTTATGTATTCAACACTCGTCAACATGATACCTGCATTACCAGAAATACTTCTTCCGGGCTCAAGAATAATTTTTTCATTTCTGTCATTTAGCTCTTTTTTTATATCTTTAACTAGGTCGCCTGGAAATGGAAAGTCTGATTCAGTATATGAAATTCCAAGCCCACCTCCAATATCAAGAAACTTTAGTTCAATACCAGTATTGTTAATCTCTCGCGCAAGCTTTTTTATGTACTTTGCTGATTCTTTAAAGTCATTTAAATCAAATATTTGAGAGCCAATATGACATGACAATCCAATAAGATTTAATGAATCAGAACTAGATATATATTTTGATAGTTTTAAAACACCATCTAATAAGATACCAAATTTATCTTTTTTTCTTCCAGTTTTAATATATTCGTGACCGCCTGAATCTATTTCTGGATTAAATCTTATCGTAACATCAACGATTGTTTTTTCTTTTTTAGCTATTCTTTCAATTCTCAGCATTTCTGATTCTGATTCGATATTGAATGAAAGAATATCCTTTTTTATTCCTTGGATAATTTCAGCATTAGTTTTTGCAATACCAGTAAAAATAATTTTTTTTGGATCAGCTCCTGCAACAATCACTCTTTCTAATTCTCCTCCTGAAACAATATCAAAACCACTACCTTTTTCACTTAATAATCTTAATATAGAAATATTACTTAGAGACTTTACGGAGAAACAAACCATTCCCTCATTCTCTATAAAAGAGTTTGAATAGGCATCAAAATTGTCCTCTAGAGTTTTTTTTGAATAAACATAAGATGGCGTACCATACTTTAATGCTATATCTGAAACTGGCACATCTTCACAAAAAAGAACGCCATCTTTATAAAAAAAATTACTCATTTATCAAAATATAATTCTAGAATATCAAAGGGCCTTTTACCCCACATCCAAATACAAGGGTTAGCGAAAGTAGACAAAAAACAATTTTTAAAATCATGACAGTATTATGAATTTAAATTGTCAAAATTGATATAAAAGCTTTTTAGTATTTGTAACTTTCTTCTTTGAAAGGCCCATCTTTTGGAACATTAATATAATCTGCTTGCTCTTCAGTAAGCTGGGTTACAGTTCCTCCAAAACCTTCCACCATTAGGCTGGCCACTTCTTCATCAAGTTTTTTTGGAAGAACCTCTACTGTAATCATCTCAGCTTTTTTGTCAGCATCGTTTACATTAGCAAAACCTTGTTTATATAAATGAATTTGAGCCAAGACTTGATTGGCAAATGATCCGTCCATAATTCTACTAGGATGTCCTGTAGCATTACCAAGATTAACCAGTCTTCCTTCGGCAAGTAAGATCACATAGTTTTTACTTGAAAGATCTGGTGTTCCATCAGGAGCAGTGTCTCTAAAAACCCTATGAACCTGAGGTTTTATTTCATCCCAATAATAGTTTTCTCTCATAAAAGCTGTATCAATTTCGTTATCAAAATGTCCAATATTACATATTACAGCTGTATTTTTAAGAGTATCTATCATTGCAGAATCACAAACATTTACGTTTCCAGTTGTTGTAACAATAAGATCTGTATCTCCCATAACAGCCATATTTATGTCTTTTGGGTCTCTAGTTACAACACCATTTTTATAACAAGAAACAACGGAGAATCCATCCATGCATGCTTGCATTGCACAAATAGGATCTGATTCAACAACACTAACAATCATTCCTTCTTGCGCCAAACTTGCTGCAGAGCCTTTACCAACATCACCGTAACCAATTACAAGACCTTTCTTTCCTGAAAGAAGCATGTCTGTTCCTCTTTTTAACGCATCATTAAGACTATGTCTGCAACCATATTTGTTATCATTTTTTGCTTTTGTTACTGAATCATTAACATTAATTGCTGGAATCTTAAGCTCACCCTTTTCAAGCATTTCTTTTAATCTATGAACGCCAGTAGTAGTTTCTTCAGATACACCATGAATGGTTTCTAACATATCGGGAAATTTTGAGTGGACCATTGAAGTAAGGTCGCTTCCATCATCAAGAATCATATTTGCATCCCATGGTTTCCCATCTTTACATATGGTTTGCTCAATACACCATTCGTATTCCTCATCAGTTTCACCTTTCCATGCAAAAACAGGTATCCCTATTGCTGCCATTGCAGCGGCAGCATGATCTTGAGTTGAAAAAATGTTACATGACGACCACCTTAACTCTGCTCCGAGATCTACAAGTGTTTCCATTAAGACTGCAGTTTGAATTGTCATATAAATGCATCCCATGATTTTTGCCCCAGCCAGAGGTTGTTCATCTCTATATTTATCTCTCAGGGCCATTAAGGCTGGCATTTCATTCTCAGCAAGAGATATTTCTCTTCTTCCAAATTCAGCAAGTTTTATATCAGCTACTTTGTAATCATTATCCATATTATTTTCCTTTTTATTATAGTTGTGAGATCTCTGAAGCTTTATCAGTTTTTTCCCAAGAAAGATCAATATCAGTCCTTCCAAAATGCCCATAAGCAGCAGTTGGAAGATATATTGGCCTTTTAAGGTCAAGCATGTTTATAAGACTCTTTGGTCTTAAATCAAAATTTTCTTCTACTAATTTTTCAATATCTTTTTTTGATATTTTTTCACTATCAAACGTATTTACGTTTATAGAGGTTGGCTTAGCAACACCAATTGCATATGAAACTTGAATTTCACAAAAGTCAGCAAGCCCAGCTGCTACAATGTTCTTAGCCACATATCTTGCTGCATATGCTGCAGACCTGTCTACTTTTGAGGGATCTTTGCCAGAAAAGGCTCCACCACCATGCCTAGCCATCCCACCATATGTATCTACAATTATTTTTCTTCCAGTAAGACCACAGTCACCAACTGGACCACCAATAACAAATTTTCCGGTCGGATTGATATATATCTTTGTTGAATCTAGTATCCATTCCTGTGGAACAATTGGTTTAATGATGTTTTCCATCACGCCTTCTTTAATTTCGTCTTGAGTTATATCTTCATCATGTTGTGTTGATAAAACAATTGCTGATAGGCCTTCAATTGTTTTGCCATCATCTGAATAAATAGCGCTTACTTGGCTTTTTGCATCAGGCCTCAGCCATGAAAGCTCATTACTTTTCATAACTTCTGCTTGCTGTCTTACTAATCTGTGTGATAGATCGATTGGAAGAGGCATTAATGATTCCGTTTCAGTACATGCATATCCAAACATTAAGCCCTGGTCGCCTGCACCCTGCTCTAAGTTTTCACCTTCGCCTTCAGTGACACCTTGAGAGATATCAGGCGATTGCTCAAAAACAAGGTTTGTAAATTCACAAGTATCCCCATTGAACCCATAATCATCAGTGTCATACCCAATGTCATTAATTGTTTGTCTAACTACTGGTTCTAAATCAGGACTTCCTGAAGATGTAATTTCGCCTGCGATAAAAACCATATTATTTTTAATCATTGTTTCGCATGCAACCCTGCTATTTGGATCTTCACTTAAATATGCGTCTAGCACAGCATCTGAAATTTGATCGCAAACTTTATCTGGATGACCTGCCGACACAGATTCTGATGTAAATATATAACTCATTTTCTTCTCTCCCTGAAATTTAACTGTGAAGAATTTTTTTGCAGATGTATTCTAAAAAAAGATTGTGATCACAATTTGTATATTTTAATACAAATAAGAAAAATATGAAAAAATCGAATATTTCCTATGCTTTTTATTTTAAAAATATTATTATCCATAATTAATTGGGGAAATACTCTTGCAGCAAAAAGATCCTATAAACGCCTTAAGATTTCTTTCTATTGATGCAGTTCAAAAGGCTAATTCAGGGCATCCAGGAATGCCAATGGGCATGGCAGAGATAGCCACTGCTTTATGGAGTAATCATTTAAAACATAATCCATTAAATCCACATTGGTTCAATAGAGACAGATTTGTACTATCCAATGGACATGGATCGATGCTTTTGTATAGCTTACTTCACTTGACTGGATACAAGCTGTCAATAGATGATCTTAAAGATTTTAGAAAACTTAAATCAAAAACTCCTGGACATCCGGAATATGATTTAGATATTGGTGTTGAGACTACCACAGGACCCTTGGGTCAAGGCATTGCTAATGCTGTAGGTATGGCAATATCAGAAAAGATATTAGCCGCTGAATTTAATGAAGAAGATATTAAACCTATTGATCACTATACCTATGCCTTTCTTGGTGATGGCTGTCTAATGGAAGGAATATCACATGAGGCTTGTTCATTTGCAGGAACTCATAATTTAGGAAAATTGATTTGCTTTTACGACGAAAATGGAATTTCAATTGATGGTGAAATCAAAAATTGGTTTACAGATGATTCTGTTCAAAGATTTGATAGTTATGGCTGGCAAACAATATGTGTAGATGGCCACAATTCAGATGAAATTAATAAAGCTATTTCAAAAGCAAAAAATGAAGTTAGTAAGCCCTCAATGATTTTTTGTAAAACAACTATTGGTTTTGGATCTCCAAATAAATCTGGTACAGCTGATGTTCATGGAGCACCATTAGGTGCGGAAGAGGTAATAAAAACAAGAGAAGCATTAAATTGGCATTATGGTGAATTTGAAATACCTCAAGAAATTTATGATTTTTGGAACTTTACTGAAAAAGGTGCCACACTTAATTCTGAATGGAATGAGTTATTAAAAAGTTATGAACAGAAATTTTCTCAAAAATCTAAAGAGTTGCAAAGGCGAATTGATGGAGATTTGCCAGAAGGATTTGAAAGTAATTTTAAAGATTTTCTATCAGAGTGTGATTCTAAAAATTCGCCAATGGCTACAAGAAAAGCCTCAAAAGCCTGTCTTGATTTTTTTGTTAAGCAAGTACCAGAATTAATAGGCGGCTCTGCTGATTTAACTCCATCAAATAATACATTTTCTGCATCTAGTTCAACATTTTCAAATGAAAATCCATCCGGGAATCATATTAATTATGGTGTTAGAGAATTTGGAATGTCTGCAATTATGAACGGCATGGTTCTTCATGGTGGCATAAAACCGTATGGCGCAACATTTTTAGTTTTTACAGACTATGCAAGAAATGCGGTTAGATTGTCAGCATTAATGGGGCTTCCCAATATATTTGTTTATACGCATGACTCTGTAGCTTTAGGAGAGGATGGGCCCACTCATCAACCTATAGAGCATATCGTTACTTTAAGATCTACCCCTAATTTAAATAATTGGAGACCTGCTGACCTTGTTGAGACAGCAGTTGCATGGAAGAATGCTGTTTGTTCCAAAATAACACCAACATGTCTTATTTTTAGTAGGCAGGGAACCTCAGCAATAGGACGAACACAAGAACAGATCTCTGCAATTGAAATGGGCGGATACCTTCTTAAAGAAAAAAAAGATAATGATATAACTATAGTTGCTTCTGGTAGTGAGGTCCAATTAGCCCTAGATGCAGCAAAAGAATTAGAGAATAAATCAATTAATGCAAATGTGGTTTCAATGCCCTCTTTGGATATTTTTCTTCAACAAAGCAGTGAATATCAAAAAATGGTTATTGATCCTCATAAACCAGTTCTAGTTGTAGAATGTGCGCATCCTAACTCTTGGTATAAGATCTTGAATAGAAGTGACAAAGTTTTAGGAATAGAAACATTTGGAGAGTCTGCGCCAGGGGGTGAATTGCTTGAACACTTCGGATTTAATAAAGAAAAAGTAATTCAGGCAGCAAAATCATTAATAGATGATTAATCTCTCTTCAATAGACATATCAAAAAAAAATCTTGTAATAAGAGTTGATATGAATGTTCCAATAAAAAATGGAAATGTTCAAGATTCCACAAGAATACAAGCCTGCATTCCCACTATTAAATATGCTTTAAAAAATAATGCTAGAATTTTACTAATAAGTCACCTTGGGAGACCAACTGAAGGGAACTTTGAGGAGAAGTTTTCTTTAAAGCCCATAGCAGATTATCTTAGTAAAATAATAAATAAGCCTTGCAAGTTAATAAGTCATCTAGAGTCAGATGAAATTTTTGATGGAAAAACAGATATTCAGTTATTAGAAAATATAAGATTTTTTAAAGGCGAAAAAGAAAACTGCCAAGATCTGGGAAAAAAGTTAGCTGATTTGGGGGATATATATGTCTTTGATGCTTTTGNTACTGCTCATAGAGAGCAAGCCTCAACTCATTCAGCAATTAAGAGTGCATCTAAAGCATGTGCAGGCCTTCTTTTAGAGAGAGAAACTGAATTCTTGTCAAAGGCATTAAACAATTATGATCATCCATACATAGCAGTAATTGGAGGAGCCAAAGTTTCTACTAAACTTGAATTAATTAAGCATATTAATTCAGTTGCTGATCAAATAATTGTTGGGGGTGGAATCGCCAACACATTTCTTAAAGCCTCAGGCCTAAAAATTGGGAAATCGCTGGTTGAGGATTCAATGTTAGATATTGCAAAAGATTTACTTGTTCAAGGAAAAATAGTTTTACCAAATGTAATTATTACCTCTAAGACATTTGAGGGAGAGGATATTAGAGAAACATCTGCTGAAGATGTCAAAGATGAAGAGATGATTTTGGATTTACATTTAAGTNATGAAATATTAACTTCGTTAAATCAAGCCAAAACCATTTTATGGAATGGCCCAATGGGCGTATTTGAAAATAAATTATTTTCAAAAGGTACCAAAGATCTTTCAATAGCAATAGCAAATTCTTCAGCATTTTCTATTGCAGGAGGTGGCGAAACATTGTCCGCAATAAATAAGTATATTAAATCAGATGATGTATCATATTGTTCTACAGGTGGAGGAGCCTTCTTGGAATTTATGGAGGGCAAAAATTTGTCATCAATTGATGTTTTAAATTCAAAAGAAATAGGGAGTTAAGTAATAATGATATTTAATAGTATTGANGAAATTGCAACTTTTATAGTTAAAGATGGAAAAGGCATCCTTGCAGCTGATGAAAGCAACCCAACTTGTGGTAAAAGATTTGATTCTATCGGTGTTGAATCTACAGAAGAGAATAGAAGAGACTATAGAGAGATGCTTTTTAGATCAAAAGGAATGAAACGAAACATTGGTGGAGTAATTCTTTTTGATGAGACTTTAAGGCAGTCAGCTAAAGACGGAACTTTGCTTAGAGATTTAATTTTGAATCAAGGCGCCCTTCCAGGAATTAAAGTTGATAAAGGATTACAGCCAATTGATGATTGCCCAGGCGAGACAGTAACAATAGGATTAGATGGTCTTGATGAAAGATTAAAAGAATATTCCTCAATGGGTNCGAAATTTACAAAATGGAGAGCTGTAATTAATATTGGTAATGGAATTCCAACAGATAAATGTATTGATATAAACATGCAGGCTTTAGGTGAATATGCAAAGTGTGCTCAAGACAACGGGATGGTACCAATAGTAGAACCTGAAGTATTGATGGATGGAGAACATTCTATTGAGGATTGTTTTTCTGCAACAGATCGTTCGCTAAAGTCATTATTTGCGCACTTAGAAAAGTATAGCGTTAATATTAAAGCAACCCTCTTAAAACCTAATATGGTTACTTCAGGTAAAGAATCTTCTGAACAAGCAGGAATTGAAGAAGTTGCAAAGAAAACATTAGATTGTTTAGTAAAGAATGTTCCACAAGACCTTCCAGGGATAACTTTTCTTTCTGGCGGACAGTCAGATATTTTAGCAACAGCTCATCTTGATGCTATGAATAAAATAGGAGGCTTTTCATGGAAGTTAAGTTTTTCTTATGGCAGAGCTCTGCAAGCANCAGCTTTAAAAGCTTGGGATGGAAAACAAGAAAATGTATTTATCTCACAAGATGAATTATCTCATAGGGCAGAAATGAATAAGCTTGCATCACTTGGTCAATGGAATGAGAAGCTTGAAGATGTATAAAATTTGTTAGCTACCGTCCAAATAGTCTCATGCGCTGAAATTTTTATAGATGGTCAAACCGTATCTACTATAGGAAGTGGTTGTTTAGCTTTTGTTTGTATTGAAGAAAATGACTCTTCAAAACAAGTCAAAGAAATGGCAGAAAAAATAATTAATTTCAGGATGTTTGATGGACCAAAAGGTATAACATCAAGTTCTTTAAAAGAGTCTGACAAAGAAATTTTAATTGTGAGCCAATTTACTCTAGCTGCGGTTACCAACAAAGGTACAAAGCCAAGTTTTCACAAGGCTGCCAAGCCAGACAATGCAAAATTACTGTATGATAAATTTGTAACCGAATTTAGGTCTTCATTCCACAGAGTTAAAGAGGGAAAGTTTGGAGCCCTAATGGAAATTGAACTTGTAAATAAAGGACCAGTAACTTTTAACTTTAAAACTTAAATATTTTATGAATAACATATCAATTTTTTGTGGTGCTCATGAGGGTAAAAATCCAGAATATGCTAAAGCTGCAAAGCTTGTTGCAGAATATATAGCTAAAAAAGGTATTAATGTAGTTTTTGGAGGCGGTAANGTTGGTCTTATGAAAATTATTTCTGATACTGCTTTNGATAANGGAGTTNANGTTTTNGGNATATCTCTTNAATCNNTNCATGCNTTAGANCTNGCTAANCCNAGATTNAANGAGATAGTTGTATCANANACNTTNCTNGATAGAAAAGANNANTTTATGTCTAGATCNGATGCATTTATTGTTNTNCCNGGNGGNGTNGGNTCNNTNGATGANNTNGCAGANATTATGGCAAGNAACCAATTAGGNATNATAAANAAACCTGTTGGNATNCTNAATACTGANGGATATTATGATNATCTNNTNAANTGGTTTANTAAAGCAGTTGATGANGGNTTTATNTCATCTGAAAATNTNAAAGAATTATTANTNTCTGANTNNCCAGANGAGNTAGTAGAGATGNTNNNAANNCATCANANNCCTTCAGATGACAANTGGACNNANNGGCTNGGCTTATANTTNATNTCTNNTGAAGANATNAGNGTAATAANTGTNGTTTANTTAGCAGTTTTTTTTCCGTTAATAATATATTTTAAAAATAAAGATAAATTACCAAACTGGGTTCCAACTTTTTATATTGTTGGTGTAGTAGTTTGCTCATTAGGTTGGGAGCTGTGGTTTTCCTATGGCTGGATAAGTGGAGATGGAGTAGATTTAAGAAGATCTGAATCTCTAAATACTTGGCTGCCAAAAGATATAAATTGGCTAATGAACTCAATGGGCGACGCAGGTACTGTGCTATTAGGAGGCACTTGGCTTATGTGGGTAATTCATAAGAAAGATCAGATAGTTTTTAAAGAATGGAAGTGGAGTGGATTTTGTGTATTGTTAACGTGGTGCGTGACTCAAAATATATTAGTTGAGATGTTTCTTTATCACGATCAATTAGCAGAGGATAAGCTTTTATCCTGGGCTCCTCTATCACCACTTGGGCCCTACTTTAATCCTGTTCTTTTTGAATATAATGATCGAACAATTATGCTTCAATCCCAAATGCCTTGGTTAATATTGCCTTGGTTTTTTTACAGAACTTTAATAAATTTGAATAATTGATTATTTGTTTTTTGCAAAAATCATACCAATTTCAAATAATATCCACATAGGGATTGCTAAAAACAATTGTGAGAAAATATCTGGAGGGGTTAGCAACATTCCAATGATTAGGAAAAGAATTATGAGGTAAGGCCTCGCCTTTATCAAAGAAGCTTTTGAAGTTATGCCATTATTTATTAATAAGATAGTTGCTACTGGAATCTCAAAAGCTATGCCAAAAGCAAAAAGAAGTTTAAAAATAAAGCTTAGATACTGACTTATATCTGTCATGACTTGAATAGAATCAGGCGCCATACTAATAAAGAATTTAAAAATAATCGGACAAACAACAAAAAAAGCAAAACCAACTCCACAAAAAAATAAAACAATAGTTGAAAGCATTAATGGAGCAGTAAATTTTTTTTCGTTTTTATAGAGTCCTGGAGATATGTACATCCATGTTTGATAAAAAAGCCATGGCATTGAGAACAATATAGCTACATAAACGATTAACTTTATTGGTGCCATGAAAGGTGAAGCAACTTCAGTTGCAATCATGGAACTTCCATCAGGAAGCAAGTTGATTAAAGGAGCTGAAACAAAGGAGTATATTTCTCCAGCAAAAGGAATACCCACGATTACTAAAATGCCAAATAAGATAATTACTTTTATTAATCGGGATCTTAGCTCTAGCAAATGATCTGAGAAAGACTCTTTACTCATCTTTTGAATTATTATTATTTTCTAGCTCTTCCATTCGTAGCTCATTGAATACATCTTTTTTAAGTTCATTAGATCCAATATCTTCTTCAAATTCTTTTTGAAAAATACTAAGTTTTCTCTCTATTTGTTTATAAAGCTTAATCATATTTTTAATGAGGTCAGGCAATCTTTTAGGACCAATAAATATTAATCCTAGAACTAAAATGATTAAAATTTCTAGAAAGCCAATTTGAAACAACTTCAGTCTTCTTTTTCTTTTGAGTCTTCTTCTTTTACAGCTTTTTTAAAGCCTTTGATGCTGGAACCTAAATCAGATCCAAGTGATTTGAGCTTTCCACTACCAAATATAAGAAACACAACAACTAGAATAATTAATAACTGCCATAAACTTATTCCACCAAAACCCATACATACTCCTAAAAAGCTATTAACAACATAGCTAAAATTATAATTATACCAATACCAAATGCTCTATTAAGAAATTTTTGTTTAGATAATTGTATTTCTAAATCTTTGACTCTGCCATTACTTGCATTCTTATTACTTGAATAACTTCTAATTTCATCAAGAGTCTCAAAAATGATAGCCGGTATTTCAGATGCTTTTAATAAAATATCCTCTTTATTTTCAACAATATAATCTTTCAACTTTAATGGACTAAATTGTTCATTTAACCAATTATCTAGATATGGTTCTGCAATACTCCAAAAATCAAGATCAGGATATATTTGCCTGCCCATCCCCTCAATATGGATTAGTGTTTTTTGAAGTAATACAAGCGAGGTTTGAAGAGATAAACCATATTGTCTTGTGCTTTGAAATAAATATAGGAGCAATTTGCCAAATTCAATTTCCGATAATGGTTTTTCAAATATAGGTTCACAACATGCTCTCAATGTATTTTCAAGCTCAATGGAGTTCGTACTAGAATTAACCCATCCAGAACTTATAAATAGATTAGCTAAGTTTTTATAATTTTGTTTCAGAACAGACTGCAGCATCCTTGCCAGAATGTACCTTTCTTCGTTTGATAGGGATCCTGTTATTGCACAATCAACAGCAATATATCCTGGATTCTCTATATTTGTTTTTGAAACAAATATATTGCCAGGATGCATATCTGCGTGGAAGAAATTATCTCGAAATACTTGTTTAAGAAAAATCATGACACCATTCTCAGCAAGTAATTTTTTATCTATTCCATGTTTTTCAATCTGCTCAATATCTGTACATGGTATGCCATCTATCTTTTCAAGTACCATTACCTTTGAAGTAGTAAGATCCCAATATACTTCAGGTATATAAAGTTCATTTGAATCTATAAAATTCTTTCTAGTAAGATTTGTATTAGATGCCTCAAGCCTTAAATCAAGCTCTTTCATAATTGTAGATTGATAGTCAAGAACAACATCATTAGGCTTTAAACGATAACTTTCTTTATATAAATAAGAGAATATTTTTGCAGCTGCTTTTAGTAATCTTAGATTTCTCTTAACTTTTTTTTCTATATTTGGCCTGAGGACTTTTATAACTACATGATTGCCATTTTTTAATATGGCCGAATGAACTTGAGCTAGTGATGCTGCAGCCAAAGGTTCTTCATCAAACGACTCAAAAATATTTTCGATTGAATCACCCAGTTCAGACACAACTATTTTTTTAAGTATATCAACTCTAAATGGTTTGCAATTATCAGTTAAAGTCTCTAACTCTTTTGCTGTTTTGGCATCAAGGATGTCAGTCCTTGTTGAAAGTAGCTGTCCAAATTTTGTAAATATCGGGCCCAAAGATTCTAGATATGATGCAAGCTTTACTCCGCTATGCTTATAAAATACTCCTTTCTGCAATCCAACGGCAGACATTCTTAATAACTCAAAAATAATAATAAAAAAATTCATATTTGTTTTATTGCTTCTAACCTATCAAGTCTTATAGAAATATCTCTCAGTTTTTTTTGGATATTTATGTATTCATTATCTAAGTTTTTTTTATCAGATGTGGAAAAAAGTTTTAATAAACTATAAACAAATGTTGCAGAGATACTGCCAAAATATTTGTCAATTATATAAACAAGATCCACTTTTGATTTTAAGATAATATTTGCAAAAACTATGGCTTTTTCAGAATCACCATTAATTAAATTCTTATTAAGCTTTCTTGAAGCCAATAAATTTAGTAATTCGGTCAGAGTCCCATTGATTTCAAATTGATGTTCATTTGCATGAAAAGAAATATGAGAATTCGTGCCATCGTATTTAATGTATATTTTTTTGTGCCCCTTTATATTGAGACAAAACTCTACAGGTGATATTTCATTAAGAGATTTCTTTAGAGAAGGTGATGACTCTTCAAGATCACTCAAAAATTGAATAAAAACTTTATTGAGATTAATCATTTCTAGCAACATGAATGGCTACTATCCCGTTAAGGAGATTATAAAACTTACAGTCTTTAAACCCAGTCTTTAAGACTATATTTTTGAGGGATACTTGATCTGGATGCATTCTTATTGATTCTGCAAGGTACTGATAGCTTTCAGAATCATTAGCAAATATTGATCCAAGCTTAGGAAGCACATTAAAAGAGTACCAATCATATACTTTTGAAAATAAGGGATTTATTGGCTTAGAAAATTCTAAAATTAAGAGTTTCCCATTTTCAGATAAACATCTTTTCATCTCTGATAGACCTTTCTCTTTGTCTGTAAAGTTTCTTAAGCCAAATCCGACTGTTATTAAATCAAAAGAGTTATCCTTAAACGGTAAATTCTCGCCATTAAGCTGACAAAAAGAACAATTTGAATCGAAGCTTTCGTTAATTGCTCTATTTCTTCCTTCACTAAGCATATCAAAGTTAATATCACTCATAAAAATTGTTGTATTTGGGTATTCTCGTGAAATGATTTTTGAAATATCTCCTGTGCCACTTGCAATGTCTAAAATGATATCTTTATCATCAATTGAAGCTAGTTCTACCATAATTTTTTTCCATAATCTATGCATTCCAAAGGACATAGCATCATTCATAATGTCATAGCTTTTTGATACAGAAGTAAAAACATCTCCAACAAATTTACTTTTCTCAGCCTCATTAACTTCACGGTAGCCAAAATGTGTTTTTTTATTTGTATCTTTCATCATCTCTGAATTTAATGAAGTTATTGTATCTGCTTTGATTGATTTGACCATTATTCAAACACTTCATTACAAAACAACCTTCATTATTAATATGGTTGCAGTCTGAAAATTTACAATATTTTGAGGCATTAAGAATTTCTTCAAAACCATAAATTATTTGTTCTTTTGGGTAGTTGTTTATCTGAATATCTCTCATCCCTGGCGAATCAATAATTTTTGTATTATTTTCTAACGCATAAAGTGATGACAAAGAAGTAGTATGAACTCCTTGATTATTAGATAGATTATTAGTTTTTAGACTTTTACCAATAAGCCTAGATGAAAGTGAAGATTTGCCAGCACCAGAGTTGCCAACAAAAAGAATAGATTTATTTTTTAGGAACATTATAAGATCGTTAATATTATCACCATATTTTGCTGAACAATTGATGATTGTAATGTCGATTTTTCTATATACATCAAGTTTATCTTTGTATTCCTGATCTGATTCTAAATCCAGCTTATTATTAATGATGAATGGCACAATATTTGACAATTTTGACTTCAATATCCATTTATCAATAAATTCTAAAGAGGTCTTTGGACTTGGAGTTGCAATAATTCCAACATGACTTATATTTGCAGCAAACAGTTTACTCTTATCTCCATCTATTTTAGAAAGTTTAGTTTGTCTTTCGAGAATATTTAGAATTTTGCCTTTAAGAGCTTTACTATCTTGGATAATTTCTAATTCAACATAGTCACCAACAACAATATTTTTTATTGCCATTGAAGAGACCTGGCCAAACTCTGTCTCAACCAGACAGCTATTTGAATAAAACTCTATTACTTGTCCAGTTTGAACTTTTTTCATAATAGGAACAAAATACACTAAAGAAGCGATTATAAAAAGATATGAAAACTTTACAATCAAGAGATAACCTTATATGGATTGACCTAGAAATGACTGGCTTAGATCCGGATAAAGAAAAAATTATTGAAATAGCGACATTAATAACCGATTCAAATCTTAATGTTATTTCTGAAGGCCCAAATTTAATTATTTCACAACCGAAAGAAGTACTTGATGAAATGGATGACTGGAATCAAAATCAGCATGGTTCAACTGGATTAATTGATGAAGTTATGAAAAGTGATATTACTGAACAGGTTGCAGAAATAGAAACCTTAGAATTTATCTCAAAATATGTTGGTGAAAAGTCTTCTCCAATGTGTGGGAATACAGTTTCTCATGACAGACGTTTTCTCTTAAAATACATGCCCAGGTTAGAAGCGTACTTTAATTACAGGCATATAGATGTTTCCTCATTTAAAGAAGTTGCAGTTCGTTGGATGAACGAAGCACAAACATATGAAAAAAAAGGCTCACATAGAGCACTTGGGGACATAAAAGAATCTGTTGAAGAATTAAGATTTTATAAAAAATTATTCATGCCAGAATAGAGAGCTATTTTTTGTTTGAAGGTTGTATATTGATTGGAAAAGGACTTATTTGACCTTTATTCTCTTTAATTTTAGCTTCGCCTGATTCATTTACTTGATCAATCCTGACAATCGAGTTAATAGGTATATAGCTTCTTTCAACCATTGAAAATTCATTTTTTAATTTTTCTGAGCTTGGATCTACAACTAGCTGTTTGTCTTTATTGAAGATATACTCTTCTATCTCGATAAACCCATACATATCACTTTGGTAAATTTGTTTCGCAAAAACTTCATAAATTTCACCAAGCTGAATAAAAATTATCTTGTAAACACATTTTGTTTTCATAATACTTAATTATATGGGATTAAATTCAGAGAAATAAAGTTATAAATAGCTAATAAAAATGACAAAAAAATTATTTATAAAAACTCATGGCTGTCAGATGAACGAATATGATTCTGCAAAAATATTTGATATTTTAAAAGAAAAAGAAAACTTTGAGCTAGCTAAAAACGAAGATGAGGCTGACCTTCTGATATTGAATACTTGCTCAATTAGAGAGAAGGCACAAGAAAAAGTGTTTCATCAGATAGGAAGATGGAGAAAAATTAAGGACAAAAATCCAGATTTAAAAATAGCTATCGGTGGTTGTGTTGCATCTCAAGAAGGAAAAAATATTATTAAGAGAGCACCCACTGTGGATATTGTTTTTGGCCCACAAACTCTTCATAAGCTGCCAGAGTTATATAACGAAAAAAGCAAAACCAATCTTGATCAGATTGATGTATCTTTTCCAAAATTAGAAAAATTCAATCATATACCTGTTAATGGAACAGGGGAACCATCAGCATTTGTTTCAATCATCGAGGGATGTAATAAATATTGCTCCTTCTGTGTTGTTCCAAAAACAAGAGGACATGAAGTATCTAGAACAATTGAAGATATATTGAATGAGGTATCAGCTCTTGCAGAAAAAGGTACGAGAGAAATTCATTTGCTTGGCCAGAACGTAAACAATTTTAAAGGTACCTATAAAGGTGAAAAGTCATCTTTAGCTAAATTAATAGAGCTAACAGCAAAAATTGATAATATCGAAAGAATTAGATACACAACTAGTCATCCACATGAATTTAAAGATGACCTCGTAGAGGTTTATGACAGGGTGCCTGAACTAGTTAGCCATGTTCATCTACCTGTACAAAGTGGTTCAGATAGAATATTAAAATTAATGAGAAGAAGGTACAACATTGATAAATATCTTGGTCTTGTTAATAGAATAAGAGAAGTTAGACCAGATATGAGTTTTTCTTCAGATTTTATTATTGGCTTTCCTGGAGAAACAAATGATGACTTTTTAGATACTATGAACGTAATAAATGAAGTAAGATTTGACGAATCTTTTAGCTTTATTTACAGCCCGAGACCAAATACAACCGCATCAGAGATGGAAGATAACATCTCGAAGGAAGAAAAAAAAGAAAGATTAAACATTCTGCAAAGTAGAATTAATCAACTTTCATTCGGGTACAGCAGAAAAAAAGTTGGAACAAATCAGAGCTGTTTGATATACGGACGGTCCAAGAGAGATCCTGGACAGCTTCAGGGAAGAACAATTTGTAATCGAATAGTAAATTTTCCATCAAATGATATTGATTTAGTTGGACAATTGATTAATATTCAAATTAATGAAGCTCTTCCAAATTGTCTGAGAGGTAACTTACAGAATTAATGCCAACTGATTCATCACTAAAAAATTTAGAATTGAAATCAAATGACGCTAATGTCATGATTAGGTTTGTTGGCGAATTGAATGAAAATCTCAAATTTGTTGAAAAAACATTCAATGTTAAGATTTTTCAAAACGGCAATAATATTAAAATTCAAGGATCAAAGGAAAGTGTTGAACTATCTGCAGATGCTTTAAGAAAAATTTATCATATCGCTGGCCAAGGAGAAGAAATTAATAGAGAAACCCTTCATTTATGTATTCAACAATCAGATGAAAAAATTATGAATGATGTTAGGTTTAAGACTCCTAAAAAAAGTATTATGCCAAGGGGTAAAAATCAAAAAATTTATACTGATAATATCTTTAAATATGAAATTAATTTTGGCATTGGACCAGCTGGTACAGGAAAAACATATTTAGCTGTCGCTGCTGCTGTTGATTATCTATTAAAAGAAAAGGTTGATAGGATTATCTTAATTCGACCAGCAGTTGAAGCAGGTGAGAAGCTTGGATTTCTTCCTGGAGACTTATCTCAAAAAGTTGATCCTTATCTCCGCCCTCTTTATGACGCTTTATATGAAATGTGCGGTATTGAAAAAACAGAAAAGCTTATCGAGCGAGGCGCAGTTGAGATTGCTCCATTAGCTTACATGCGTGGAAGGACTTTAAATAATTCATTTATTATTGTTGATGAGAGTCAGAATACTACCAAAGAACAGATGAAAATGGTTTTAACAAGAATGGGTTTTGGCTCACGCCTGGTTATTAATGGAGATCTAACTCAAATTGATCTCCCAAAAAATATAAATTCAGGATTGTCGGATGCTATTGAGATTTTAAAAAATACTAAGGGAATTGGATTTACTAATTTTTTGTCATCTGATGTTGTAAGACATCCTTTGGTTAAAAAAATTATAGATGCTTACAAATTTGTAGAAGATAAAATAGGTTTGTAATTTGAGTCTTTATATCACAGGCACAAAAGATTTTTCTTTAAGTAAAGAATTAGAAAATAAGCTAAATAAAGCTTTTCTATTAATTTGCAACGAGGAAGAAATTTCAAACAGTTCTGTAAATTTAAAAATTTTAAGTAATACAGACATCCAAGAGCTAAATAAAAAATATAGAAAAATAAATAATCCAACAAACGTTTTGTCTTTTACAAATGAAGATATTTCTAAGTCTATTACAGGAGATTTGGGTGATATAGCTATTAGTTATGAATATTTACAAAAAGAATCATATCAACAGAACAAAAAATTTGATGACCATTTTATTCACATGTTAATACATGCCGTATATCATATATTAGGGTTTGATCATAAAAACGATGAAATGGCGAAACTCATGGAAAGTAAAGAAATTAAAATATTAAAAAAATTAAACATCAATAATCCATATTAATTAATGAACGAAAAACAAAACCAAGAAGAAGCTCAGCCTCCGTCGGGAATTATCGGCAAACTAAAAAAATACTTTAGAAATCCATTTTTCATAAAAACTCAAAGTGTTTCTGAGGTCACTGACTTTTTGAAGGACGCAGCTGAGCAAAAAATTATTGATAAAGAAGCAGAGTCGATTGCAACTAAAGCAATTAAACTGGGAGATATTACAGTCAAAGAGATAATGATTCCAAAAGTCGACATGGTTACTGTTCAAATAAAAGAGGATACAGATGATATTATTAAGAAAATTATAGACTCTGGCCATTCTAGATATCCTGTTCTGGGTGATGAAAGAAATGAGGTCGTTGGAATATTGTTAGCTAAGGACATATTACCTAAACTTTTCAAAGGAATGAAAGACTTTGATATAAATGAAATGTTAAGAGATCCAAATGTAGTCCCAGAGACAAAGAAAGCAGATTCTTTGCTAGAAGAATTTAAACAAGATAGATCACACTTGGCAGTTGTTATAGATGAATATGGAGAAATTTGTGGATTGATAACAATTGAGGATATTTTAGAGGAGCTTGTTGGCGAAATAGAGGATGAACATGACATTGATGAGGAAGAAATTATAGAAATAGCTAAAAAAACATATAGTGTTGATGCAAAAATAGAACTCGAGGAGTTCATAAACTACTTTCAGATAAACATAGATCATTTATTGATAGACGCAGAAACATTAGGAGGATTTTTTATCTCTAAATTTGGTGTTCTTCCTAAACTTGGAGACAAGATTCAAATAGATAATATTATTGTTCAAGTTTCTGACACCGATAGTCGTAGAATTAAGAAATTCACTGTCTCTCTAAATTAATGAAAATAAAAGAATTTATCATGCCTTTTTTATATGGTTTGATAGGGATTTTTGCTTTTTCCCCCTTCTCTATTAAACTTTTAATATATTTGTCATACGCATATTTAATTCACCTAGTTTTATTTTCTAAGACATCAACATTGTCCAAAATATTTGCTTGGGGAATAGGTCATTGGGGATTCGGAATGTCCTGGATAATAGTAAGTATTTACTATTATGGAGAAACGCATATCTTAGGGGCTTCATTAATTTTTATGTTCTTAATAATTTTATTGTCAATTGTATTTACTTGTCCTATATACCTTATAAGAAAATTATCAAAATTTGCACTTTTCAATAACATAATTACAAAAACCTTTTATGTCTCATCTTTTATATTATTGATTGAGCTTACTAAATATTACTTTCTAAATGGTGTGCCATGGCTAATACCTGGTAACATTTTTCTAGATACTTATTTTCAAAATATTTATGACTATTTTGGTGTATCTTTTGCTTCTTTTACAATATATTTATTATGTGCCCTTCTAGTTTTTAATATTGATAATAAGGCAATATATCCGATAGCACTAATAATAATTGTTAGTGTTATTCCAGAATCAAAAGTAGTTGATGATGAAGTTAACTATCCTGTTTCAATCATACAACCATCATCAGATCCTTTTTTAAAATATGATGATAATTATTCAAATAAAATAGAAGAAAATCTCATTGATTTGATTAATAAGACTTCAATTGATAGCAAATTAATAGTTTTGCCAGAAGCTGAACTTCCATATACTCTTCAAGATACAAGATTTAAAAATTTTCTTAATTCAGCACCTCAATCTAAACAAATTGTCATGGGTGCATGGAGTTTTGATGATTTTAAACTTTACAATACTGTTTATAGCTCTAAATATGGTGATATATATAAAAAAAGACATTTAGTACCATTTGGCGAATATATACCTTTTTTCTCGTTTCTACGTGGTCTTATCGATTTTTTTGACTTGCCAATGTCAAACGTTGAAAAAGGACCTAAAAGTCAGTTAAACATTGATTCTGTGAGAAATAATGATGGTAATCCATCAAATTTTGGAGGTATTGCAACACCAATATGTTTTGACATAGCATTTGGAAATACAGTTAGAAAAATGAACAAAAGTTCACTATTTATGATAAATGTATCTAATGATACGTGGTTTGGAAGATCAATAGGCCCCCATCATCATTTAAGTATTGCAAGAATCAGAGCTATTGAAAATAATAGATGGATAATAAGAGCCGCTAACGATGGTTACTCAGCAATTATTGCAAATAATGGAACAATAGTTGATTATTTGGATAAAGAAAGTAGAGGTGTGATCAATAGTAAAATTAATAATACTATGAAAGAAAGAACATTTTTTAACAAATATGGCTATGTTCTTCCTTATTTTATAGTTTTTTTACTTATATTATGGCAATCTTACGGACTATATGTATATTTTAATAAAAAATACTCTTAAAACTTTTTTTATACTCATATCATTAAATTGTTTTGCATTAGATACAAATAATACTGAATTAATTATTGATATATCAGAGCAGCGCTTATACCTTAAAGAAAATAAAATAATTACAGAAAGCTTTCCTATTTCAAGCTCTAAATATGGTGAGGGCAGCATTGTTAACAGCCTTAAAACACCTTTAGGAATGCATGAAATTAAAGAAAAAATAGGAGATAGTGTTATTAAAAATACGATATTTATATCAAGAATCAATACTCAAAGGCTTGCTAAAATTATATCTGATGATATTGACACACCAAATGATTATGTAACATCAAGAATACTTTGGCTTTCAGGCTTAGAAGATGGAGAAAATAGAGGCCCAGGAATAGATTCTTACAGTAGATATATATATATTCATGGAACTCAAGAGGAGGGTCTTATTGGACAGAAAGCATCTGATGGATGCATAAGAATGTTCAATGATGACGTTATATATTTATACAAAAAGGTGTCAAAAGGGACAAAAGTTTATATTAAAGCTTGATTTAGAAATTATTTGCAACTGACGACATAGCAAAATCTAATTTTTCTTTCCTTTCTGTTTTATTTGGAGCTTCACCAAGTTTACCACCCTCTTTAGCTAGTTTTAGTAGCATATCACTTGGTTTATAGACATCATTTCCTGTGATTTCCCTATATTTTTCTAGTTTTTCGATCACCTTATCCAGTCCCATAGCATTTGCATGGTGCATTGGACCGCCTCGCCATATCGGGAATCCATAACCATTTATATATACCACATCTATATCTGCAGCTCTCTGAGCTACCCCTTCGGATAAAATATCAGCACCTTCGTTAATTAGAGCTAAAATACATCTATCTACTATCTCTTCGTCAGATATTTCTCTTCTTGTAAAGCCATTCTCACAAGATATTTTTTCATATGTTTTTTCATTTTCAGGAGCTGGATTAGGAGCTCTCGAACCCTCTGAATAATTATAATATCCTGCTTTACTTTTTTGACCATATCTATTTTGTTCGCAGAGCTCGTCACCTATTTTTGCATGAAGTGGAGATTCTTTACCGCTAAGTTTTCTTGCTCTCCAACCTAAGTCTAAACCAACAAGATCCATCATTCTGAATGGACCCATGTTTAATCCAAAAGACTCAAGAGCCTGATCAACTTGATGAGGTAGGGCACCTTCAAGTAGTAACATATTTGCCTGAGCTGTATACCTAAATAACATTCTATTTCCAATAAATCCAGGGGCATTCAAAGATACCACAGCAGCTTTCCTAAGTTTTTTACCAATGGCCATAACTGTCGCTAGAGTTTCATCTGATGTTTGCTTTCCTCGAACAACTTCAAGTAGCCTCATTATATTTGCTGGACTAAAAAAGTGAGTACCCACTACAAGCTCAGGCCTATTTGTTACTGATGCTATAGAATCTATATCCAAACCAGAAGTATTACTTGCTAATATTGCTCCTTCCTTAACTATTTCATCTAATGATTTGAAAATTTCATGTTTTAATTCTAAATTTTCATAAACAGCCTCTATGACAATATCGCAATCAGATAAATCTTTATAATCTAAACCTGTAGATATAGATCCAAAAATTGACTCTTTTTGTTCAGATGTAAGGCGACCTCTGTTAACCATAAAGTCATAATTTTTCTCTATAACTGAAATACCCCTGTCTAGATTTTCCTGGTCTTGATCAATAATATGAACAGGTATTCCTGCATTCGCAAAACACATGGCAATTCCACCACCCATAGTTCCTGAACCAATAATTCCAGCTTTTTTTATGTCCATGATTTTTGTATCTTTTGGTACATCTGAAATTTTTGAGGCTGCTCTTTCTCCAAAAAAGATATGAATCATTGCTTCTCTCTGAGGATGAACTAGACATTCAAGAAAATAATCTCCTTCTTTCTTAAGCCCTTCATCAAAATCATCAATATTTATAGCTGCTTCTACGCATTTAATTATTTGTCCTGGCGCAAATTGGCCCTTTCTTCCTTTAGCAGCCATTGCTTGCGCTTCGAGTAAGACTGTATCGTTTCCTCTAGCTTCAATCATTTTTTCGTTAAAATCCCTAACTTTTGGGTGAATTTCAGTACTTTTTGCTTTTTCTTTTATAAATTCTATTGATTCAGTGACAATATCCTCAGCAATATTATCAATAATGCCTAAATCTAAGGCTTGTTTTGCTGAAACGTGTGATCCAGTTAACATCATTTTTAGTGCTTCAGCCGGTCCTGCCAGTCTTGGTAGTCTTTGTGTACCACCGCCACCTGGCAAAAGTCCTAAATTAACCTCTGGAAGACCCACAAATGCAGTTTTGCTGGCAATTCTGTAATTACAACATAATGCAGTTTCTAGACCACCACCCAAAGCAATCCCATTTATAGCTGCGACTATTGGTTTTTTGCAGAATTCTAGCTTTTTAAAGACATCATTTAAGCTTATTCCCTCAACATTTCCACCAAACTCTGATATATCTGCACCAGCAATAAAAGCTCTACCATTACCTGTCAAAACAACAGCGTCAATAGAATCATCATCCTCAGCATTAGTTATACATTCATATAAACCAGTTCTTACACCATCACTTAGTGGATTAACAGGGGGGTTATCTACAGTTAAAATAGCAACATTTTCCTGTACTTCATATAAAACAGTACCTTTCAAAGCATTTCTCCATTAAAAATTATAAAAAGACTATTATACCTAAAAATAATATAAATTATTTTATAAATAATGTTGATAATTAATTATAAGTATATATAATAATACCTGTCAGCACTCCTCTCCCCTATTATTTTTGCTGACACTCTGGAATAAATGGAGGGCTTTGTCCCTCCATATTTTTAATTTAGGTGTACGTTAATGGATAAATACAAAGACAATATTGAGATTATATTTCTTATATGCATTTTTATTTCTTCATTATCCGCTATTACGCCTACAATATAGGTTAAAATAAAGCTTCAATGAAATTCTTCAATTTTTTGCCTATTTTTTTGCTTTCAGCATATACATACTCATGCTCAGATCTATTAGACACCGAGATAAGAGTTTTGGATTCTAGTGAAACTGTTAATTTATGCGAATATACCAATCATGTTGTTCTTGTTGTAAATGTTGCGAGCAGATGCGGCTACACCTATCAATATTCTTCACTTCAAAAATTATATGAGAGTTATAAAGAAAATGACTTTGTAGTTCTTGGAGTTCCTTCACGTGACTTTATGCAAGAATATTCTGACGAAGGGGATGTTGCTGAATTTTGTTCAACAGAATATGGTGTTGATTTTCCAATGTTTGCCACATCAAAAGTAAGAGGGCAAAAAGCAAGTCCTCTTTATAAAAAGCTAATTGCAAAATCTGGAGTTTCTCCAAAGTGGAATTTTAATAAGTATCTAATTTCACGAGAGGGCGAAGTGGTATCAACATATGGATCAAGCGTTAAACCAGATTCAATTGAATTAATATCTAAAATAGAAGAACTTTTATAATCATTTCAATCTGCAACTAGAACAACTTGTGGCTTATTGAAAGCAAAAATCCCATTATCAACAACCCCAGGTATATTATTCAAAAGAGCTTCAATTGCCTCAGGTTCTATTATATTTAAGTTCATAATATCTATTATTTGATTCCCTTGATCAGTTATAAAACCTTCTCGATACTGAGGTACTCCTCCAAGCGCAATGATTCTTCTAGAAACTAAACTCCTACTTTCAGGAATAACCTCGACTGGCAAAGGAAAGGAGCCAAGCTTGTCAACCAATTTACTTTTATCAATAATACAAATAAACTCTTTTGAGGCGGCTGCAACAATTTTTTCTCTCGTATGAGCTCCACCACCTCCTTTAATAAGGAAATTTTCAGAAGTAACTTCATCTGCTCCATCTATATAAAAATCTATTTGGTTAACATCATTAAGGCTAAATACATCAACATTTATTGCTTTTAGTCGTTCTGATGATGCTTCAGAACTTGATACTGCCCCATGAAATTGATTTTTTAGAGCCTCTAATTCTTGAATAAAAAAATTTACTGTAGAACCAGTTCCTATACCAAGTATCGTCTCTTGAGTAATTTTTTTTTCAATATGTCTTATAGCTTTTTTAGCAACACTTATCTTTGCAGCGCTCATACAGTTATAATACAAGAAAATTATTGTGTGTGATTTAAATTGAGATTAAAAATAAAAAAAACAGGTACATATAAATACTCCAAAAAGTATCTTAAGTTAATTGAAGAGGCTTCTGTTTATGATGTGGCTATTGATTCACCTACAACTTATGCACCAAATTTATCTGTTAAGGAAAAAAATAATATTTATTTAAAAAGAGAAGATTTACAACCAATTTTTTCTTTTAAAAATAGAGGAGCATATAACAAAATCTTTAATCTTTCAGAGGAGAAAAAATCTTTGGGGATAATAGCAGCTTCTGCGGGTAATCATGCGCAAGGAGTTGCTCTTGCATGTAAACATCTAGGCTTGAACTGTAATATCGTTATGCCTGTAACAGCACCAGAAAATAAACTAAGAGCTGTAAAACGGCTTGGCGCAAAAGTTACCCTGTTTGGTGAAAATTTAGCACATGCACTCATCAAAGCTAAAGAAGTATCAGAAAAATATAAATATACTTTCGTTCACCCTTTTGATGACAAATATACCATTGCTGGACAAGGCACCGTAGGAAAAGAAATATTAACAGATGGGACAAATTACGATTTTATATTTGTGCCTGTTGGTGGGGGAGGGCTTCTAGCAGGAGTATCAGCATGGATAAAACAAAATAGCAAAAAAATTAAAATTATTGGAGTAGAAGTTAATGACTCAGCTTGTTTGACAGAGGCACTTAAATCAAATAAACGAGTTACTCTTGAAAGAGTTGGATTGTTTGCAGATGGAGTTGCTGTTTCACAAGTTGGTAAAAATAATCTTGATGTTATTAAAGAGTGTGTTGATGAAGTTGTAACAGTAAATATTGATGAAGTTTGTGCAGCAGTCAAAGATATTTTTGAAGATACTCGAATTCTTTCTGAACCATCTGGTGCGGTTGCACTTGCAGGACTAAAAATCTTTTCTAAAAAAGTAAAAAATAAAAATCTTTTGGCAATTAGTTCAGGGGCTAATGTAAATTTTCAAAAATTAGGTTACATAGTTGAAAGGTCAGAGCTTGGTGAAAATCGTGAAAAAATTTTAAGTATAAAGATACCAGAAACACCTGGAAGTTTTTTAAAACTTGCTAAGATTTTTGGTAAATTATCTATTTCAGAATTTAATTATCGGAAATCAAGTGATAAGGATGCTTTTGTATTAGTTGGCATTAGAACGACTTCAGAGGATAATTTTCAAAAGTTAAAAAATAAACTTAAGAAATCTAAATATAAATTTAGTGACTATACTGAAAATAAAATTTCAAATGACCACCTAAGACATATGGTAGGTGGAAGAAGTAATACTTCAAATAATACAGGAATTGTTGAAAGAATTTTTAATGGAGAATTTCCTGAGAAGCCTGGCGCACTTTTAGACTTCTTAGTTAACTTTGGTGAAAAGTGGAATATATCCTTATTTCATTACAGAAACATTGGATCTGCGTATGGGAATATTTTAATTGGCATTGAGGATCAGAACAAAAACAAAAATATTTTAATAAATCACTTGAAAAAATGTGGAACTCTTTTTAAGGAAGAAACAAACAATAGAGCATATCTAGATTTTCTTAAATAAATATTAAAATTTTAATCTAAACTTTAAAGAAAAAATTTCGTTGTCAGGATTTTCCCAAGGATCTTTGAAGATTTTTGAGGTATTTTTTTCATTTTCATCGTCGAAAATTCTTCCACCCTTTGTATATACAATGTAAATATAAGAGAGAGGAGCAATTTCATATTTATACCTAATTTGAAAGGAAGTTATCCCTTCAGTAAATGGAGAAACGTTACTTGTATAATCTTGCAGGTAACCACTTTTGTTTGTAACTAAGCTTTTAGGATTTTTTGCATTTAGAGCAACAAACTGACTTTTAAGTCTTATTTCATGCTTTGTGCCTCTAAACCAATTCATATCAAAAGATATAATTTTTTGAGTTAAATCGTATACAGCAAGCTCATTACCTTCAATCCAATTTAACCATTCATCTTCTTCTCTAACCCTAGCAGAAAAACTTATATTAAAATCATTAATTGGATATAAAGAACCAGCAACTTTTAAGTAACGCCTCTCATAGCCTTCAGAGCTCCATGATTTATATTTGTCTGCAGTTTCGTATCCTATTCTCCAGTCATACTCCCAAATTCCATAACTTGGGGATTCATAATCTAAGTTATAGCTAAAACTCGCTTTATTTTTTACATATGGGAAGTCAACATTTTTTCTTGTAATAGTAGTGTCTTTACCTGACGACTTTAGATCCCAAGAGGCTTGAAAGGATGAAGTATTTTTATATGAAAAATTGTATTCTTGTCTGATCTGAATTGGATTGGAATTCCCAGATGTATCAGAATCATAATTAAAATCTGTACCAATTTTCCTTTCTTTAATTCGGCTAGAATTATTATAGTTAATTTTTGTTACATCTGAACCAATACCAACATGAAACCAATCATTTCTTTTTAAATATCCAAAATCATTTAATTGAAAAGAATCCTCAAAAAATAAAATGCTTCCTGACCTTCTACTGAGAGCAGTTGGCTTATAGATAAATTGTGATCTGAAACCAAAACCATTAATACCTTCTTTATTTGTTGAGAGTAAATCAGTATATAAAGTTAATTTTTCAGATTTCACATTAGTAAAGTCAACAACATTTACAGTAGCATTATTATTTAAGAAATTATCTTCAACATGAGTGAAAAAATAACCAATTGATCTAGTTCCAAAATTGTTTCTTGATCGAAGTGCAACAAAGTCCTTACCTTTAGTAAATGACTCATCTGACTCTTGCGCGACAAAAATACCAAAATCACCATTTTGATATTTTTGAGTATATCTAAGAGCAAAGTTAATATCTGTATAAGTTTTTTTTGTGCTGTCACATAATTCTTCATTGGTTGAATCAGAGCAAATATATGAACTATGTGCACCAATTCGTCTAGTATTAATCACTCTATATCTATCATAGTGTGATAGATCAAACAACGATTGGTTTTCATTAAAAAATGCTCTTTTTTCAGAATAAAATGTTTCTTGAGCAGTAAAATTTACAATTACTTCATCACTTTCTGCTTGCCCAAAATCAGGATTGACTGTTAAGTTTATTTGTTTACCAGTTCCAGTATTAAAAAATATTTCTGTTCCAACTCTATCTTCATTGAAGCCAGTGACTGAGTTATATGTTTTTGAAATATAAGGAAAATAATTTAGCTTGCCTTTAGAAAAATTATTAACTTGAATAGATCCTAAGTTTGAAAGAAAATTTACCCTAAATCCACTTGTTTTGTCATTATTTAACCAAGATTGATCTACTGCAAGATACCTAAAGGTAGTAATATTTATTGTCCTTTCTTTTTCATTAGAATTTTTCATAAGTACAACGTTCCAAGGGATTAAAAATTCTGAGATCCAATAGCCATTATATTTTTTTGTTTTTACCTCCCAATCGCCATCCCAATCAAACTCTGGCCTGCCTCCAAGTCTTCTGATACCATCTCCTTGGATATTAGCTAGCGTTACAAAAAACATATAAGCTTTTTGTCGATCGCCATCAAAATCAATAGCAACTCCATTTTGATCAACATTATTTGGAATTTCATCTCTCATAGATTTATTTGAAAGCATGGATGAATTTTCCTGAAAATTTTTAAAGCCTATATAGATTCCACTCTCGTTAGAAAAAATTTTTGTTATGGTCTTTACTCTTGCAGGCTCCAATGTAAATGGAACTGTTTCAAAATACTCATTTATTTCACTAGCATTTCCCCATACAGCCTCATCAAGACTCCCATCCACCGTAACTAATTCTGCATTAACTGATGATATAAAAAATATAATTAGGTATTTTTGAAACGAGTGCATTTGACTAAATTTGATAGCTATTTTATAGCTCAGTTAAAAGAAAGTACACGCATTTCAGACATAACAAAATCATACTTGATATCATGAGATTCGCCAAAATTGATATTTAAAATTTGATAGTCAAATCCAAGACCAATAAAAATAGGCCTTTTTTTCTCATTCATAATTTTTCCTAATGTTCTGTCGAAATATCCTCCGCCATAACCAAGTCTATAACCAAGTTTGTCGACACCAACAAATGGTATGAACATAATGTCAAACTTTTCAGGATCTAAAAAATTAGAATTTTTTACTTCTTTGATACCATATTTATTTTTTTTTAAAACCTCATTTGTTTTAAAAAGATTAAATTTTAAATCGTTACACGCTGTTATCTTTGGCATGTAGATATTGCTACCATACTTTTCTAATTCATCAATGATTAAGCTAAGAGAAATCTCATTTTTAAATGGGAAATACAGTAAGGCATTTTTACAAGACAGTAAATCAACGTTTTTTATGACAGTCTGTTGAATTTTTGTATTTGCATCTAGGGCAAAGCTTTCGCTTAAAAGCTGCCCCTGCTCAAGAAGTGATTTTCTAATATTATTTTTCACCATAATTTTTGCAGAGGCTAACAAACCAGATCACCGCTATGTGTTATACCTGAACCGAAAGTTCAGGTGGTGAACATCTTGTCAGATCAGGCTTCCCGTAATGGTATTGCTCAACAATGACAGTGGAAAATCACCTATTTTTTAGTATCGGTTCAAATTTATTAACACATTAGCTAATGAACCAGAATGTTCTAAGAGTATAGATTAGATGAGATTTAAGTTAAAGATTATTTTTGAAGTACTTTTTCAATTTTTTTTATAAGTTTGGAGTAATCAGTGCTCTGTTTATTATTTGAACCCTGATCATTAGTTAGAAGCTTATTAGATAGGGTCAATCCGGCAATTATTAATGCGTTATTCTTATCGCTAATATTATCAAGTTCTTCGTTTAAAAGAGCAGCAGCTTTTATTAAGTTCTTCTTTTCTTTTGGGGGACAGGAGATTGTAAGATCTCTTCCAAATATTCTCAAAGAAACAGTCTCAACTTTACTCATTTGTGGCTTTTCTCAAATCTCTTTCTAATTGAGACATTTCTTTTCTATGAAGAGCTTTGTCTCTCTTCCAATCTCTTTCTCTTTTGACATAAGAATCAATAATTCCTTTTTGTTCTTCAAATCTTTTTATCAAAAGGTCAATCTTCTTCTCTAAATCTCTTGAACTTAAATCACTGTTTTTAGACATTTTTATAGTTTAATTCTACTTTAATGAATTGGAAAGTTACTTTAAATGAGTAAAATACACACATGGATAATACTATATATAAAAAAAGAAGAATTAATTTATCAGAACAGCTACCAAAAAACTCGGCTTTATTAATTCCTGGGGCTGATATTCAATATAGAAATGCTGATTCAGCATATGCATTTAGACAAGATAGTAACTTTTATTATTTATCAGGATTTTGCGAACAAGAATCCTTAATAGTAATTTTAAAAGGTGATGATTCTTGTTCTTCGATAGTATTTGTTCCACCAAAAGATAAATTAAAAGAAATCTGGGATGGTTATAGGGCAGGTCCAATTGGCGCTGTTGAACAATATCTGTTTGATAAATCATATGATAATAGTGAGATAGAGAAGCTTATGCCAGAAATACTAAAAGGGTGCGAACAAGTTTTATATCCAATTGGCAAAAAAAATGGATTTGATCAATTGGTAATAGACTGGACCACTGATGCAAGATCAAAGGATAGGCACAGTAAAACAATAAATATATTAGATGCTTCGTCTCTAATTGGAAATGCTCGTCTTATAAAAGATGATCATGAGATATCATTGATAAGAATTGCTTGTGATATCTCAGCCGAGGCACATATCGAAGCAATGAAGAATGTTAAAGATGCTGATTCTGAACAAGATATTGAAAGCCTGTATATTCATGAGTTTTCAAAAAATGGAGGTAGATTTCAAGCATATACACCAATTGTTGCAAGTGGAGAAAATGCGTGTGTTCTTCATTACACAGAAAATAATAAGAAGTTTAATAAGAAAGATTTATTGCTTGTTGATGCTGGTTGTGAATATGAAATGTACGCTTCTGACATAACAAGAACTTACCCAATAAGTGGAAAATTCTCAAAAGAGCAGCTTGAAATATATGAAATAGTTTTAGAAGCTATGAACACAGCTATTGATAAAGTAAAAGTTGGAAATAATATAATGGAACCTCAGGAAATCTCTGAAAAAATTATAACTAAAGGTTTAGTAAAGCTTGGTTTGCTGGAAGGAGATCCAGAGAAACTTCACAAAGAAGGAGCTTTTAAAGACTTTTACATGCATAAAATAGGTCATTGGCTTGGACTCGATGTACATGATGCTTGTGATTATATGGAGGGAGATGAATTTATGAAGTATAAGCCTGGCATGATTACAACCATTGAACCAGGTATTTATATTAGCAGCTCAATGGATGTAGATGATAAGTGGAAAGGAATTGGAGTAAGAATAGAAGATGATATTTTGGTGACAAAAGAAGGAAATGAAAATCTTACAAAGAAAGTTCCTTCAAAACCTGATGAGATTGAATCATTAATGTCTTAATATCATGAATCCAGTAGTTACAATATCTGGTGGTGGAATAATTGGAAATTATATTTCATTAAGATTAGATAAAAGCAATATTAAATCAGTAATTATTGAAAAATCAAAAGGACAAAATAGTCAAAAAGAAAACATCAGAACATTAACACTTAATCGCTTTTCGAAAAAACTTTTAGATGACATTGGTATTAAGGTTCCTTTCGCAGCTATTAAAAATATTTATGTTTTTGATGGTGATGGCTCTGGGAAAATTGATTTCTCATCAACAGAAATTGATGAAGATGATCTATCTTATGTTGTTTTCTTCAATGATCTCTATGATCAGCTTCAGAATCAAGAACGTCACCAGATATTTTTTGACAATGAAATAGAAAAAATTGCAATAGATAATGAGACAAATACCTCGGAGATTACTCTTTCAAGCAAAGATAAAATTAATACAAAATTTATTGCGGGTTGTGATGGAAGAAATTCTAATGTTGCGAAAATTGCTTCTTTGAATGAAAAGAAGTCAAGTTATGATCAAACAGCTATAACGTTTACCGCCAAGTGTGAATTAGATAATGTTGAGGATGCACATCAAATATTTTCTGAAAAAGGTATATTTGCAATTATGCCAGTTCCAAAAAATAAAGCTGACTCGTCTCATACCATTGTTTGGTCTGTTGATAACAAAAATATTACAGATAATAATATTGAAAACTATGTCTATAGTAATATTTCTTACTTTGAAAAAAAGCTTGCTACAAAGATCGAAGTAAATTCAGAAATTTTGAACTTCAAACTTTTTAATCATCATTTTGAAAACTATATTTCTGATCATATTGTACTAGTTGGAGATGCTGCTCATTCTATTCATCCTTTAGCTGGACAAGGAGTAAATTTAGGATTTGCAGATGCAGACGCTCTGTGTGAGGAGATTGCAGATTCTTATGAGAGATCTATATATATTGATCAAGCTACAACATTAAAAAGATATGAAATAAGAAGAAAAAATATGAATCTACTTATGCTCAAATCTATGGATTTTTTTGTAAATCTCTTTGGTTCAAAAAATTTATATATAAAGCTACTAAGAAATTTTGGATTATCTGGAGTAAATAAAACACAATTCTTAAAAAAGTTTTTTATTAATCATGCTGCTGCAAAGAATAATCTATAATTTAATTAGCACACCTAAAAGTAACTCAAATCAAATGAGGTATAAAATGAACAAAATTTCAATATTACTTTCTGTGCTTTTACTTGTTTCATGCGCAAATGAAAATGAAATAGAAGAACTCACAATATATACATCTAGACAACCACAACTATTAGAACCAATCATTGAGGACTTCTATGATGATACTGGCATAAAAGTCAATTTGTTATCAGGAAATGCTCAAGAGCTTATGGAAAGAATTGATATTGAAGGAAATGATTCAATAGCAGATATTTTTATGACTGTGGATGCAGGAGTCTTATGGCAAGCAGCTGAAAGAGATATTTTCTCAAAAGTTGACTCAGAAGTATTAAAAAGAAATGTGCCCTCATATCTAAAAGATCCTGAAAATAAATGGTTTGGTCTTTCAAAAAGAGCAAGAACAATAGTGTTTTCAAGTGATCAATTTACTCCAGATGACTTTTCTAGCTATGAAGATTTAGCTGATTCTAAGTGGAAGGGAAAACTATGTTTAAGAACGTCAAAGAAAGTCTACAACAGATCTCTTATAGCAAGCATGATTGATGAATATGGTTTCGATCAAGCAAAAGAAGTTGTATCTGGTTGGATTTCAAACTTAGCTACTGAAGTTTTTTCAAATGATACAAATGCTTTGAAAGCTGTTTCAAGTGGACAATGTGGGATGACTATTGTGAATACATATTACTTAGCAAGACTTTTAGATGATCCTCAATACGATAATTTGAATTTATTTTGGGCAAATCAAAATGACAGAGGAGTGCATATAAATATATCTGGAGCTGGTATTGTTAAAACTTCAAAAAATAAGGAAAATGCTATTTCTCTCTTAGAGTATCTTTCATCTGATAGAGCTCAAAATTTTTATGCCTCAGCAAATAAAGAATATCCAGTATTGATTGGTGCAAAGGCGCATGAGTCTATTCAGGCATGGGGAGACTTTAATGAAGATAATATTAATGTCAGTAAACTAGGTTCTTTGCAGAAACAAGCTGTTTTGTTAGCCCAAGAAGTTGGATATAAATGAGATCTAATTAGACTTTTTCGCCGCGGGCTCTTATTTCTTTTAGTACTTGGCTTATACCTTTTTTATCGATAATTCGCATACCTTTGGCAGATACTTTTAGGTTTATAAATCTATTTTCAGATTCAACCCAAAATTTGTGCGAATGTAGATTAGGAAAGAACTTTCTTTTAGTTCTATTATTAGCGTGAGAAACGTTATTTCCTGTCTGAGGTATTTTTCCTGTTACTTGGCATTTTTTACTCATAGAAACGCGATTTTATAGAACAGAAGCCGACATATCAATACTATAATGAATTAAATATGAAAGAAATATATGTACTTAGACACGCTAAATCTTCATGGGACAATTCAAATCTTAGCGATTTTGAA
>NZFS01000002.1 GCA_002690725.1 Gammaproteobacteria bacterium | reverse complement strand
AATTCTTCAAATGGATCGTCCTGTCCAAAATAATACTTTCCTTTATATACATTTAAAGGAACTCCATGATGTCCAGCTTCTTTTTGATCTAATTGATTCATTTCAATTTCTTCAATTAAACTCTTTTCATTAGATTTTATTGATTCCCTTACTTCATTTAAATCTTCTCCAAAATCAGCTAATAGATCTTTTAATTTATCATCTGAATTCCAATTCTTTACGCTCCATATTAAGGTTGATAATTCATATGCAAACTCTATTCCCTTACCTCTATTGCACATTATCTGGCCCATATGACATACATCAAATATATAGGGTTGATTGTCAGCTATTTTTCCAGTCAATGTGTTTTGCCTAATTGGATCAGGTTTTATCGGCATATTTATTGGCATACCTAATTTTTTTGCTTTTTTCTTAAAGTCTCTTATAAATGGAATAAAAAATAATATATTTTTGTTATCAAACCATTGAGGCATTCTTATAGCTATGGGATAAACGATTTTAAAATTTATATCCAATTTATATTCATTTTTAAGTTTTAGCATTCTGGGAAGAATTAAATATGAATAAGGACTTCTGTATGAAAAATAAAAATCAATCATATTCTGTGTTTCTTTTTTTTAGTGACAAATAAAACATTATCATAAAGTATATTAATATTGGTATATTGCCAATAACTCCAGGAGGTGTGCTTATATAGTAATCATCGGTTAAAGGATGAAGTGTACCTGAAATTAACCTTAAGCAATGATCTAAGAGACATATCATATATATAAGTGGCACTAGGTTTTTATATTTAACAAATAAAATTATTAAAATCAATGTCAATGATACTTGTGTTGCCCCCCAAAGTGATGCAAATAAATAAACAAGATTATTTGGATCTATAGAATCTATATTTGGAAGTTCTTTTATCGATGCAATTCCTACAAGACCAGCATTTTCCGACAAGAAATGTACAAGAGATCTAAATATATATAAAACAAAAACAGGATAAAGACCATATATTGCTATTTTTGAACCTCCATAATCATGATTTATTTTATTGGGAAATAAAATCATTAATTTATTCTATCAATAACAATTTCATTATTATTAACTGGCATAATAACTCTTGTTCCATCATCTGAAAGACTAAAATCTTCAAATAAATTTTCAATAGGTCTTAAAAATACACTTTCCATTATAGTATTCCGAGGTGTGGGTATGGCATGGTAAATTAGTAAATGTTTTACATTAGAATCTCTAGCAATTTCACCAGCTTCTTTAATGGTAGTGTGATAGTCTTGAATATCAAATAATATTTTGTTTAATTGTGGTAATGGAGCAACCTCTCTCATTCTTTCAACTAGATCTATCGATATTGCAGAATGTACGAGCAGATCTACATCTTTTGAATATTTTTGAACAGTTCCATCATGAATAGTGTCTCCACTTATAACAACTGTTCTTCCTTTGTAGGATATTTTAAAACCAAAAGCTGAATTTACCGGATAGTGATCCACAACAAACGGCAATATTTCTAATCCTGGCGTATTATTTTTAATAAGTTTATTATCCCTAATTTGGATTGCATTATACCCTGCAACACTCATTGGTAACATGTCATCTCCATGGTGTTCATTTCTATACTGATAATCTGCTAAGTATGCTAGCTCAAATCCTTTTGTAACAAGATTTATTCCCTCTGGACCATAAACCATTAATGGCGCATTTCTTCCTTGTACCCAAGATTGAAGATGGGCATCTGGTAAGTCTGCAATATGATCTGAGTGCATGTGTGTTATCAAAATTGCTTTTACATTTGGCCATGGCACTTGGTATTGAACAAGGTTGTCCATACTTCCATTACCTAGATCAAAGATGTATATATCGTCACCAGCTTCAACAAGGATACATGCTTCAGCTCTTCCAGGAGAGGGAAGTGGTGATCTTGATCCGCAAACAACAACTTTTAATGTATCTTCTCTATCTAAAAAAGGCTCTGTGCCAGAAAGAATATTTTTTAAACCAATATTTAAAATTCTGTCTTGAACTGTATGAGAGTTTATTGATACCAAGCCAATAATAAATATTGATACAGCAAAGCTTATTACTATTAATATTTTTTTCATGTTTTTAAATTGTTTCTATATTGAGCTGACCTGCAAGTCCTGCGTCTCTATGAATATGAATTTTTTGATATTCCGGATCCATAGTCATTTCAAACATTGCTCTTCTATTTGGATATTTTGCTATTGCAACAGAATCCCATAATTCATCAACTTCTCCTAACATTAGTCTATTTACTTTACCTGCAAATATAAATTCACCACCGTACTTCTCAACCAAATTTATAACCTCAATTGCATATAATCCATATGCCTCTTCACCAGTAAGATTAGTATTTCTTCCATCTTCATAAGATGCTTTATTCTTGTATTTTAATAAATTCACCATTGAAATAGGTCCAAGATCAGGATTTTCCAAAAAACCATTTAGTTGTTCTTCACTGGGAATGACTTTATTTTCAAATTTCATAATTGAATCTCATCTTTATAAACTATATATATTATTATATTAGTCTTCAGATTGTAGATACAATAAATAGATGAATAGAGTGATTAAGCATACAGGATCTAAATATCCAATTATTCAAGCTCCAATGGGTTGGATTGCCAGAAGTCAGCTTGCATCAGCTGTTTGTGCGGCAGGTGGTATGGGCATCATAGAGACATCGTCTGGTGAAATCGATAACTGTAAAAAAGAGATTGAGATCATGTCAGAACTAACTACTAAGCCATTTGGTGTTAATTTACCTTTACTATTTCTGAAAGATGATTCAATGGTTAAATTTTGTGTCAAATCTGGAGTCAGATTTGTAACTACTTCTGCAGGAGACCCTACAAAATATGTTAAAACACTTAAAGATGCAGGAATTACCGTCTATCACGTTGTACCAAGTCTTGATGGCGCAATTAAAGCTGCGAATGCTGGTGTTGATGGACTGGTTGTTGAAGGTACAGAAGGAGGTGGTTTTAAAAGTCCAGTTGAAGTTGGTTTATTGGTTTTAATTCAATCAATTAAACAAAACATTGATTTACCAATTATTGCTGCTGGAGGAATTGTAGATGGTGCAGGAATGGCTGCAGTTTTTGCTGCTGGTGCAGAAGGAATTCAAATGGGAACGAGATTTGTTTCAAGTCTTGAAAGTCCAGTTCATAATAATTTTAAAAACAAGATAATAGATTCCTCTATAGATGGTACCTATATATTAAATAAGAAATCAAAACCAGTTATTAGAGCTTTAAAAACAAATTTAACAAGAGATATTGATGAAAAAGGTCATATGGATATGACATCATTATTTAATATTAAAGAGTTGTATTTTGGTGGTGACATGGAAGCAGCACCTGCTTTATCAGGTCAATCTGCAGGCCTAATAAATGAAATTAAATCTGTTAAGGAGATAATCGATGAAATTATTAACGATTTTAATTCTAAATGCGTATCAATGGGAAATCTGAAGTTTTAAAGTATATTAGTCACTTAAATCAGATTTATCAATTTTTTCCCTTAACAGAAGCTTTTTTAAACTTATCTTATCTTTTAAAGTCATAATATATGCTGAAATTGCCAATATTAATATTCCAGTTGCCTCATATATTATATTTATTGCATTCACATCTTTACTTTGAAGAATAATCATTCTTGTAAGAGCGGTCATTGCAATAATTAGAGGAAGTGTTACAGGAATTCTGTTATTTACATAAAATGTAGCAACCATTCCCAAAACCTCAGCATATATAAAAAGTAGGAAAAGGTCACTTAGATTTACTTCTCTAACGCTAATCATTCTAATAATTTCAAAAACTGTTGCATACAGTGTTGCAACAGCAATTATAAATAGAATAACTCTTTCAGAAACACCTATAAATTTTTGCACTAAATTTGATTCGTTCATATATTTAATATTACATATTATGAGTCTTATCTCAAATTTAATTCTTTGGAGGAAGTAACATTAGTTGCGAAGTATTATCCATATATTCTTTGTAGTTCGGTCTATTCATGAGACTTCTTTCATCCATCATTGGACATGACACTAATACAAACAGTAATAGCATTGCTAAAGGACACACTATTAACCACAATGGCGCAAATCCTGAACTAATTCCCATAAAATAAATACCAAACCAAAAACCAACTTCTCCTAAATAATTTGGATGTCGTGAATACCTCCATAATTTATACTTCATTGTTTTACCTTTATTTCTAGGATCACTTCTAAATTTTCGCATCTGTTCGTCAGCAACAGTTTCTAGTATTACTGCAATTAATGTAATGATTGATGAAATGTATAAATATACATTTACATCAACATCATTAATAAATACATAGACTAGTGGATACAAGCAAATATTTACTATGAAAGTTGGAAACAAATGTATTCCAAAAAAATTATTAAATTCAGCTTTATATTTATTTGTATTTTTTAAATCTATATACCTGAAATCCTCATGATGAAATCCTTCCCAACTAATCACCCAGTTTCTAGTAAGCCGAGTTGACCATAACAAAATTGGAAATATAATTAACATCTTTAATAAGATTGAATTTTCCGATTGAATTGATAAATAAATAACTATTGGAACTGGAGCAACTGACCAGAATGGATCATAAAGGCTTGAATTCTTTAGAAGAACACTACCAAGATAGATAAAAATAGTTGCATTTAAATGCCATATAGTAATTTTAAGCCAAATAAAGTTTATTGATTCTGGTAATAGAACGTAAGCAAGATAAAACGAAACAATATATATCGATATACATATTAACTGACTAATACCTTTGTCTTTAATCATTAAAAAGGGGGCTTATGCCCCCTAAATATGTTATTTATTTGACCAAGTTATTGCTAACTGAAATGCAAGAATAAATAGAACAAATATTGTTTGTAATGGAGCTCCTACAACAAGAGGAAAATCAAGGTATGCGGCCATTCTTTCAGCAGATGCAGCACCAATATCATTTAATTGAACTACTGCAGACTCTAAAATAGAACCACCAATTTGATTTACTCCAAACATAAACGCTGCAACAAATACACAAAATATTGATGTAAAAATTTTTCCAAGCATATTTGAATCAGGATTGTTATATATATTATTTGCCATTCTAAAACCTAACCAAGTAAATAGAACCATTCCAACAAAATACATCGCATTTTGGATAAAAGCTACTTGCATTAGATTTAATATTTGATATTCGGCCATAATTATTTCTCCTCTATATAATTATTAATAATAATATAAAAATCTTTATATGTTTAGATACATAATGAAATTATTTATAAATAGTTTATAGATAGTTTTTTCTTTATATGTTTTATAAACATCTATATGATTAAAAGTAGGAGGATAAAAACTATGTTTTTAAAATATTTTATTTCGTTTTCATTAATAATTACATTTAATCTTTATTCAGATGATCATATGGTTTCAATTGAATCAGATGGATCTGTTGGTGAGTTTAATTATGTCACTGTAACAAATCCAATGAGCTTCATGATGGCACTAGATGAATTTGATAAATCAAGTTGTGCAAAGAAATGGAGAGCTGAGTCTGATGTCAATGTAAGTTTATGGGCATTAAGAGGATCAGGATCTTCAACTCATTTCATTCTTGTTTCTTATGATGATTGGGACAAGATGGAAAAGGGAAGATCTATTTTTACGTCCTGTAAAGAGGCTGCTGATATGCTTGTAAAGATAAGCAATAATACTGATTCATCAAGATCTTGGAACTGGGTCACCCAGAATGTACTTTCAGGTAGAGCATGGGAAGCAAATACATCTTTTGCTAAGTTTAATTTTAAAGTTGAGAGAGGAAAAGATGCTGAATACATTGAAATGTGGAAGTCTATGATGCTTGACCAATTAGATAATACAGCAGGATCTTTTGGTTTAAATGCTGTTTTATACGGAAATAGATATGCTAATTATATGGTATACATCGGTGCTGATTCTGTAAGTGAATTAAATGATTCAATAGCAAAGGTTAGACAAACAGAATCATATAAAAAATATACATCTGCTACTACTGATATGCTCAGTAACATCAATAGTGAAATGGTTCAATTAGTTAAATTTTATACAGGAGAATAATATGAAAAAATTTTTTAAAATTTACATTTTTATGATGTTTGCATTAACAATTAATGCTGATGATCATGCTGATGATTCAAAATCATTTCCAGGCTTAGTATCGTCTGAGATGTTTAAAATGAGTGATGGAATGGTAATGCATGTTGAAAGAAGAAAGACTTGTAATCAAGGTACGGTTGCGAAACATTTTCATCCAGCAGCAGGAACACTAGTATATGTACTTGATGGCAAATCACAATCGAAGTCATCAGGCGATTGGAAAACATATTCTTATAATGAATATTGGTTTGAAAAATCTGATTGGGTTCATGGTGGCGAGTCTGATGCACCTGAATTAGGTGATGTATGCTCTGATCTATTAGTTATTAGAGTTGCGGAACCTGGAAAGGATCATACTGTATTTATTGATTAACTTGAAAATGATTATTTAAAATCCGTCTTTATGGCGGATTTTTTATTTATACCAATATGAACTAAAATATACATTGAACAAAATACATATGACTAAACAAAAAATTAAGATAACAGAGGTTGTTCTTAGAGACGGTCAGCAGTCATTAATAGCATCTAGAATGAAAACAAAAGATATGATTCCTGTATTGTCATTACTTGATAAAGTTGGGTATTCATCATTAGAAGTATGGGGTGGTGCTACCTATGATTGTTGTCTTAGATACTTAAATGAAGATCCATGGGATAGGTTAAAAGTTTTTAAGAAGTATATTAAAAATACTAAATTACAAATGCTTTTAAGAGGAAAAAATTTAGTTGGTTATAAAGAATATGATGATTCAGTCATATCACTTTTTATAAAAAATTCTTTTAGAGAAGGTATAAGTATATTTAGAATTTTTGATTCATTAAATGATGTAAATAATATTAAATCGTCAATAGAATATGTGAATAAAGAAGGTGGAAATTCTCAAGGGACGATCTGTTATACCACTAGTCCAGTTCATGATGAGAAATATTGGATAAAACTTGCTAAAAGTATTGAAGATATTGGAGCTAAATCATTAGCAATAAAAGATATGGCCGGATTGTTGAGGCCAAATATAGGATTTGAGTTGATAAAAAAACTAAAAAAAAATATTAATATTCCATTACACCTCCATACTCACTCCACTACAGGTCTAGCTGATGCAACAAATCTTAAAGCATATGAAGCGGGCATAGATAACATTGATACATCTATATCATCTTTTAGTAATTTATATGCTCATACTGCTACAGAAAGTTTTATTTCAATGATTTATAAAGATAAAGATAATCCATTCGATATGAAGTTGCTAACTAAAATTGCAGAACATTTTCATACAGTAAGGGATAACTATTCTGAATTTGAAGGATCTATGAGAGGCGTTGACATTAATATGCTTTTATATCAAGTACCTGGTGGAATGTTAAGTATCCTTGAAAAACAACTTGTTGATTTAAAGAAACAAAATAAGTTAAAAGATTTAATAGATGAGATACCTAGAATTCGAGAAGATGTTGGATATGTTCCATTAGTAACACCATCTTCTCAAATCGTTGGTGCACAGGCACTTATGAATGTTCTAGACAACAAAAGGTATCAAACTTTAAATAAAGAATTTGTTGATCTCGTCAACGGTAAGTATGGTGAAATACCAGGAAAAATTGATAAAGAACTTTTAAAAAGAATAGATAAAAACTATATCGAAAATGACAATCCAATAAAAATGTCAATTGATGAATATAAAAAAGAATTCTCAAATTATTGTAAGCAAAATAATTTAAAAGACTTTTCAAAAAAAGATACAGATTTGCTAAACTATATTCTTTTTACCAAAGAGTCTAAAGATTTTTATTTATCTAAAAATAAGAATACTCACAATGATGTTATAGGCCTTCAAGAGGGTTTTGGATTATTTGTAGAATAATATAACAAATAAATAAAATAAATTAATAAATGGATAAAGATATTTGGCGAATTATAAGAGATGAGGTTAATCTCAGAATAGGTGCTGAGCAATCTCTTGAGCCTTACTTATATCAATTAGTTTTGTCGCAAGATAGTTTAAAAAATTCAGTAGCCTCTGTTATTGCATCAAAACTTAATAGCGCTGCTTTATCATCAAACAAAATTAAAGAATTTATTTTGGAAGTTTATAATAAATGTGATCATATAGAACAAGATTTAATAGATGATCTTGTATTTTTTAAAGATCATGACCCAGCTTGTAAATATTTTTCTACTCCAATACTCTTTTATAAAGGTTTTCAAGGTCTTGCCACATATCGTGCTGCTCATTGTTTATGGAATGATAATAGACATACAATGGCTTTATTTTTTCAAAATAGAGCATCTGAGGTTTTTGGCGTTGATATTCATCCAGCTGCAAATATCGCTGGTGGTGTAATGATTGATCATGCAACAGGTGTCGTGATAGGCGAGACTTCAAAAATAGATAAAAATGTATCCATATATCAAGGAGTAACTCTTGGCGGAAAAGGTTTTGAAATAGGAGACAGACATCCAAAGATTAAAAGCGGTGTTTCAATCTTTGCCTCTAGTACTATTCTAGGAAACATTGTAATTGGTAAAAATGCAAAGATTGCTGCTGGTAGTTTAGTTCTTAAGGATGTTGATGAAGGTGTAACAGTGGCAGGCATTCCTGCAAAAGAGATATAAGATCAAACAGATTTAAGTAAATCTCTTTCTTCTTTATCCATTTCTGAATCAATTTCGTCAAATAAAATACTAGACATATATCTTTCAGCAGTATCAGGAATCATACATAATATATTTGATCCTGGTTTTGCTTTTTTTGCCACTTCAACAGCAACAGCAAAGGTTGATCCACCAGAAACACCAGTAATAATTCCTTCCTTTTTTGCTAATTCACATGACCAATATATTCCATCGTTACCAGATACTGGTATTAGTTCGTCATAATATTCTTTATCGATTGATTCTTGAAGAACAAGAGGAATAAAATCAGTTGTCCAACCTTGTATAGGATGTGGATTCCATGATGGATGTGATTCAGCAGCTGAACCATCAGAATTTCTTTTTTGGATGTTTTTACTTGCAACAAGAGGCGCAACATCAGGTTCTGTTAAAATTAGTTTTGTCTCAGACATTTTATTTCTTAGTACTCTTGAAACTCCTGTAAAAGTTCCACCTGTCCCATAACCAGAGACCCAGTAATCCAATCCAATCTTTTTAAAATCATTATAAATTTCTATTCCAGTTGTTTCTTCATGAATATTTGCATTATCTTCAGTCTCAAATTGCCTAGCAAAAAACCAACCATTTTTATCAACTAATTTTTTTGCCTTATCATATGCTCCAGTCCCACCCTCTGATGCTGGTGTTAATAAAACTTTTGCTCCAAGAAATCTCATTAATTTTCTTCTCTCAACTGAAGCACTGTCTGGCATTGTTACAACTAATGGATATTTTTTTGCAGCACATACCATGGCAAGACCAACACCAGTGTTTCCACTTGTTGCTTCAACAATTGTTTGACCTTCTTTTAGTAAGTTATTCTTTTCTGCATTATCAATAATACTTATTGCAAGTCTGTCTTTTACAGAACTTGCGGGATTAAAATATTCAGCTTTTACATAAATGTTTGTACCATTAATAGATATATTACTAGTTTGAAATGAAGGAGTATTTCCAATAGTCTCTAGAATATTTTTATAGATCATTTAGTATATATATTTAATAGATATTATTTTGTAATACAAAACAAAGTAATTTTTGTTATATTTTAAATGTATTTAAATTAAATGGGAGAAATAAATGAAATTAAATTTATTAACAGGAATACTACTTACTTCGTTAATATCAAATGCTGATAATACAACAATTGGTGACGTTGATATGGGCGAAGTTAAAAACAGTGATGCATTTAATCAAGTAAAAAAAATGCTTGGCAAATGGGAGGGTAAGCTTTATCAAGAATCTGGAGTAATTGTAGATACGTCTTCAGAATTTAAGCTTGTATCAAACGGTAATACAATCGTTGAAAAACTAATAGAAGATGGTGTAGAAATGATGACAACATATTCAGATAAAGATGGCGAACTTGTTATTAAACACTATTGTGCCCTAGGGACGGAGCCAATGTTTACAGTTGCCTCATTAGATAAGAATTCTATTCAATTAAAATCTGATCCAACACCTGGATATGATCCAAAGGTTAATAATTATGTTGAATCTATTGGTTGGATATTCACTGGTAAGGATACAATTAAAGTAAATGCATCCTTAAATTTAGATGGTGAAATACAGAATCAATATTCCTTAATTAGTAAGGTAGACTAATTTGAGATTAAAAAATAAAACTGCAATTGTTACAGGTGCAACAGGTGGTATTGGCACTGCTACTTCAAAAAGATATTTAGAAGAGGGGGCCAATCTTGTAATGGTTGGAAGGTCTGAGGAAAAATTAATGAATTTAATGAAATCCTTAGATAATCCTTCAAATGCATTAACTTGTGTTGCTGACTCAAAGGATGAGTCTGCAATTAATAAATGTATTAATACAACTTATGAAAAATTTGGTTCAGTAGATATTGTGATGGCAAATGCTGGTACAGAGGGAATTGTAAAGCCTTTAACAGATTTTACTGTTGAAGAATTCAATGATGTTATCGATGTAAATGTGGTCGGGGTATGGTTATACATGAAATATGCATTCCCCATCATGCAAAAACAAAAAAGTGGATCATTTATTGCAGTTGCTTCAACAGCAGGTTTGGTTGGTTTTAATGGATTATGTCCTTATATTGCAAGTAAACATGCAGTATGTGGAATGGTTAAGACAGCATGCTTGGAGAATGGACCAATGAACGTAAGAGTAAATGCATTAGCTCCTGGACCTGTTGATAACAGAATGATGGCCTCACTTGGTGAGCAACTAAACCCTGATGATCCCTCATCGGTTGTGGATATGGTTAACGGTATGGTTGCAACCAACAGGTACTCAACAAATGAAGAGATTGCAAATTTAGCATTATTTTTAGGTTCTGATGAATCGTCAAATTGTTCAGGTTCTGTATATGTCTGTGATGGTGGATTTACAGCTGCTTAATTTACACTTTGAAAAACATGATGAAATTATGTAGCTAAGATTTTATTTGCTTTTTCGATTAATTGATTTGTTAAATCGATATCATTGAGATGAAATCTATCTACTTCAAGTTTTGCATCGATATTCTCAAATTTAGTTAGGCCCTTTTGAAACCAATCATCGTTTTTATTAAATGAATCATTTTTTTTATAAATATCATAAGACAGTAACCACGATTTAAAATCAATATCTATAATTTTATTTATCATCTCTGAACATTTTTCAAAATTGTCAGAAATATAATAACCAGTTAAAAGAGCACATATTCTTCTATCAGAAGTGCTCTGACCTTGTGGAATTGGATCTAGTTCATAAGCTTTTTCAAGATATGAAATACCCTCATCTAATTTTTTTGTTCTTATTAATATTTCTCCATATACTGAACTCACTCTTGGATCATTTGGATTTAACTTAAAAGCTTTTGATCCATGATCTAATGCTTTGTCAAAATCATGTAGTGATAAATGAACCTCAGCTAACATTCTATGGGCTTCAAAATCATTATTATTTAATTCAACTGCTTTGTTTATATTTAACATTATTTCAGTCATCAACTGCTCAGTATCATTTCTATAACCTCTTCCATATGCCTGTCCTAGTGCACATGCCTTCCAAGCATATGCTTGTGAATTATTTGTATCAGCTTTAATTGATAAATCTAGAGCTTTAATACACTCCTGATTATCTTCTTTAGTAAATCTATGATGAAGTTCTTTTCCTTTCAATAAACATTCATAAGAATTCATATTTTCTGTTGGTTTTCTCTTAGCTCTTTCAAGACTAGATAATTCAATCTCGCCAATTAACGAGATAGTAATTTTTCTTACTATTTCGTCCTGAATATCAAATATGTCCTCTTTTACTCTATCGTATTTATTACCCCAAATAACATTTCCATCATTAAGTTCTGACAACTCAACAGATATCCTTATTCTATTATTAACAACTCTGATACTTCCTGAAACAGCGTAATCAATATCAAAATCTTTTTTAAATTGTTCTAAAGAGTAATCTTTTTCTCTAAAATCAAAACAAGATTGTCTTGATAGTATTTCAATTTCTTTAATCATTGAAAATTCAGTTATTAAATCTTCAACTATTCCATCAACTAAAAAAGCTCCATCATCATCCTTATTTAAATTATTAAAAGGTAAAACAGCTATTTTTTGTTTATACGAACCATCAGTATCATATTTATTATCCAATTCATTTATATTGTTTATAAATCCTTTTTTATTTAAAAAAAATCCAATTGCTAAAACTAAGGGTAGGCCAATAGGTAAGCCTATAAATAACAATCTCATTATTGTGTTTGAATTAAAACCAAGAACTTCTTCTATTTCAAAATAAGGTAGTGCAATATTTACAAATTGAATTAGAGCAAAACTACCAACCAAGTATGCGGTAGCAATTTTCCATAAACTTGTTAAATGATTCATTTAATAATTTTATAGATCAATATTGGAAACAGCTCCTAATCCAGCTCCATAAACTACTGCATTCAGCCATAGTCTGTTAGTTCCAAGTGATGAGCCACGAAAGTTCGGTTCTCCGGAGAATAAAATTAGTTGTCCAAGGCCAAGTCTTTCTCTTGTTAAATATGCAGAATTGGCAATCCTTTGTGCAGCCTCAGGCCAAACCAAACCACTCATTCTGATATTAATATCCGTTTTTGATGGTATTGATGACCAATTAAGATATCTTGTATCTTCAAAATTCTGTGAGTCAATAATTTCACCAATTCTAATTGCAGCTTGAGAGGATCCTCCAGTCATCAGAATAGGGTAGTTACTGTATAAAACTGGTAATGTCTTATTAGTGCCATAGGTAAGCCAATGTTTTTGATCTGACCTTGCGTTAACTATAGATCCTGATGGCATAAAGAGTGATTGCCATTTATCACGACTTTTAAGTTCTTCAGAAGAAAGTTTATTATCTCCAGACTCCCAAGGATAAGAAATTTCAGTATTAACTTTATTGCTCAAAGTTTTATCTATACTTATGTCTTCGCTTAAAGAAAATAATTCTCTTTGAAGATCAATATTGAAATCTTGACTTTCATCAAAAGTATACTGCAGTTGTTTAACATTTCCGATGCCTTCATCATCTGTAAATTGCCTTACGCTTCGATTATGAGCAATGAGTGTTCCCCCTTGTTTAATCCAATTAGAAAGGATTTCTCTTGAACTTTCCGACAACGAGTTGCCACTAGGTATAATTATGGTGTTATATCTTCTCAAATCAGTGTGGTTAATATTTGATTTATTTATTTGGCTGTGTCTGATACCTAAATGATGATCAATTGACCACCAAGATACACCTACGTCATAAGAATTAAAACCTTCGTGACTTAAAATAGCAATTTGAGGTTTTTCAAGTAATTCAAAATGTTCTCCTCCCCAGTCTGGTAGTTCTTCTGGACCAAATCCTGACTCAATTGATACAACAGATATATCTAATTGAATAGCAACATCTTTAACTAATTTTTCTAATGTAAATAATTTTGGATTGTCCATTTTAATTACTACAACACTACCTCTTGGCAGATCATGATTAGATAGAGAAGTCATTTTATTGATAACTCTTACTTTAACACCAAGTTCCATTAAACGTGCTGCAAAAGCTACAGAACGATCATCATCTCCATTAACTGACCACATAACTGCATTTTCTTCAAATTCTAAAACTGAGGGTTTTGACTTCCAAGGTATTAAGTTTGAAGTTAGGTTTTCAGAAACTGTAATGGTATCAAGACCATACATCATTGATAAATTAAATGCTGTTGTATCATACATAATTGAAGAGCCATCTCTCAAATTAGCTTGTTTTTCTTTTACCAGAACAGCTTCATCTATTTTTGCGTCAAACTCCATGATTGCAGCAATTATAGGAGCTTCAGGTTGACGATTTGGCACAATTAAACTCCCAATTGGAATTGTGTAATTTTCTAAAATTTCTCCTGATTGTTTTAGGACATTTTTAACTAAGATAGGTTTATCGTTTTTATACAGCTTTATATCTTGAAGTTGAAGTTTCTCAACAAGAGTGTTTAATCTACCTATATTATCGGTTGGTAGTATTACAAAAGATCTATTTGCATAAATACTTTCTCTTGAAACGTTATATTTTCTGCCCTCCCAAAAATCTTGATACATTAGTTTTGAATTTTTTTGAAGAGTTTTTAAATTCACCATTGTACTTATATATTGATGATGAACTGATTCTTTATATGATTGAATTGTACCCTCAGGTCTTCTGACTCCATCTTCAGCCATTCTAGATTGTTCATATAAAATGCCTAGTGTTCCTCTGAATTGGATATAGAATGAGTATCCTGGATATAAATCTTCATGCCATTCACCTGTATAAAATCGCCAGTTTCTTTCATCAAATGCGTTACCTTGATCCTGTGCAAAAATATTACCCCATTTTAATAAATCATTATCAATATTTTTATTAATTGGTTCTCTTGGAGGACCAGTCATGAATGTGTCTTGTGGACCCATTTCATGGGCATCAAGTAGTATTTGAGGTCTCCATTCGTTTATTAACTTTACTCTTCCTCTTGTTTCAGGTTGTGTTTGGTATATCCAATCTCTATTTAAATCGAAAAAATAATGATTAGTTCTTCCATAGGGCCAATCCCCTGTGTGAAGAAGTGATTGATCATCATAATTTGGAGATGTTCCCCTATATTGTTCTAATGATTTATAGAATCTTGCACGACCATCCGGATTCATTAAAGGATCAAAAATAATTAACATTTCATCAAGCATCTTTAAAGTTTCTTCATCATTGCTTGCAATGAAATGATAAATAGCTGCAATTGCTGCATCAGCTCCAGATGTCTCATTGCCATGAATTGAATATGCCATCCAGGCTATTGCAGGTAAATCCTTAATTATTGATCGAGCTTTATTTCCATTTGTATTTAGCCCATCAGCGAGCAAATTCACATTTTTTTTATTTCATCCAGTTTTGCTAAGTTTGATGGGGAGGATATAAACACTGCATAAAGAGGGCGTCCTTCATGGGTTTTGCCATATTCTTTTACAATCATTCGATCAGATTGTTTTGACCAACCAATAATTGCATTTGATATTTGCAATGGAGATGCGACACGTTCACCAACTTCAAAACCTAGATAATTAATAGGCCTATCAATATTACTTGAATATGAACCTTCAAGAATAACCCCATCATATAAATCTTTAGATAATGACGTTGGATTCATTAAAGTTGAAGAGTCTAAATTTATTGAAAAAATAGAAAATAGTAAAATTTTTCTTAACACCTTTATCTCCTTATAAAGTACAAATTTCCATTAGAAATAATATAATAAATTATAAGTTAATGGAGTTAATATGAAAAACTTAGTTATTGTTTCATTTCCAGCTAAAGCTGACACATTAGAAACACTCAAGAATGCAATGAAAGATGCATTGCCTGATACTCGTGCATATGAAGGATGTATATCAGTTGATACCTATATAGATGAATCAACAAATACAGTTCATTTAATTGAAGACTGGGAGTCTTTGGATGATCAGGCCAAGTATCTCAATTGGAGAATTGAGACAGGCTTACTTACTAATTTAGATCCAATATTGGAAGGTGGAGCATCAAGTATTAAAGTAGCATTATGTGGTCCAAAAGAATTAGATATTTAAATTTCTTAATTTTATTTATAACAGTAAATGTTTCAGCCGAATATAAAATTACAGTTTTGGCTACAAATATTTCAAATTATGGTGGTTTTGGCGAATGGAGTTTTTCTGCGCTTTATGAAAGTGATGAAGAGTCAGTTTTATTTGATACTGGTTACCATGAAGATACTGTCTTACATAATGCAAAAGTATTAAACAAAGACCTTTCAAAGGTAAATAAAGTAGTACTGAGTCATTTTCATAGTGATCATACAGGTGGATTAATAAAATTAAGGCAAATATATAAAGATTTAAATCCGGATGCTTTTTCTGAAGTTTATGTAGCTAGAGGTTTTTTTGATCAAAGATATTACAAGGATGGTTCAATGGAGGGTCCAGGAAACTATAAAGATTCATCTAAATTCAAGAAAGCTGCAGAAGAAGAGGGCATAAGTTTCATCATATTAGATGACTACAAAAAGATATCGAATAATCTTTTCGCTACTGGGACAGTCGAAAGGGTTGTTGAAAAATATAATGGACCAAAGGGATTTTATCTTGATAAGGATTTAACAATACCAGACACAATTAGAGATGATCAATCTGTTGGCATGTTAACAGATAACGGCTGGATAATAATGTCAGGATGTGGTCACTCAGGAATTATAAATACTGCAATGAAACTTCAATCAATAAAAAATGAACCAGTATATGGTGCTATAGGTGGATTTCATCTATTTAAGGCTAGTGATAGTACAATAACTACGACAGCTAATTGGCTAAAAGATAATGGCTTAACTAAATTTATGGGCGGTCACTGCACTGGAATATACGCAGCTGAGACCATTGCAGACACAATCGGCATTACAAGAGAAAATTTATCACATACTGCAATTGGAAGTGTCCTTACAAAAGAATTAAAGATTATAAGAAGTTCTGTGGAATAACTATGTAATTTGAACTAGGGCATAAAGGGCAATATTTTGTATGAAATTACCCTATACATAATATATTATAGTTCGCATAATATATATTATGTTAAATAAATATTTATAGTGACCCTATATATTTACCAAATTGTGAATACCATATATGTTTACCAAATTGATCTTTAATAACAATATTATTAGTTTCTGAGTAATATTTAAGCCCTTTAACTACAGAATTGAGATAACTCTTTAGAACAAATTTTACATAGAAGTGAAATACACAACCATTAATAAATTTTGATTTATATGGTAATAAAAGTTTTGCGCTTATTTTTATATTAGATGACTTTTCATTTCCAGTTACTGACCATGTAATAGTTGCAAGTTTCCTTTCTTCATATATTTCTAATACATAACCTTCGTCATTCCATTTGATAAATTTACGTTTGTATATTTTTCCACTGTAATAATGAACATAATCAACTGAATTTTCATTATTCCAATTTTCNACNTNATTTTTAATACAATAAGGATGAAATTTTTCTAAATTNTTNGCNCTTTNAATTATNCTTAAAACAAATTCTTTTGATTTATNAATTTTNATTTCACTTGAAATATTCATCANAACANTTCTAAGCTATCTTGGAGCAAGTCCATTGACCATTGTCAATGTTGTCGTAACACTTTTTCTTCTANANTCACTTANAGATTGATACTCCGGATCAGCATACCATTCCTTAGCATTTTTAATTNNAGGAAAGNTAAATAATATTACTCTACCNNTCATAGGATTATCGCCNTCNAANTGTTCAATATTATCGTCAAAAGTAATGAACNCNCCNCCATGTTTTTTTAAAATTGGAAAAAAACCTTTTTNATATTCANNATATATATCTGCATCGTGAATTTGTAAGTTAGCAATCATATATACTTTTATATTATTCATTNTTAGATTNAAAATNNTTAAAGATATTAAATTCTATCTTAATCATTTATTATTTCAATTAAGACTCTCTTNTTATTTTAAATGTATAAAATTCTTTTTATCCTAATATTTTCAATAAATGCTCTTTCAGTCGAAAGACCTAATATTGTTATCATTTTAACTGATGACCTTGGATGGGGTGATGTTTCATATAATGGTGGTCCCATATCAACACCCAATATTGACAAATTCTCTGAAATTGGAGTTCAAATGAATAGATTTTATAGTGCTCCAACTTGTAGTCCTACTAGAGCCGCCCTTTTTACCGGTATTAACAGTCTTCAAAATGGAATGATAAGACCATTTGATAATCCAACAATGGAAAGATACGGACTACCTCTAAAGCATAAATTACTCCCAGAATACTTAAAGGATGTTGGATATGAAACAGCTCTAGTTGGTAAATGGCATCTTGGTATGTATAAAAATGAATATCTTCCAGGAAACAGGGGATTTGATACCACCTATGGTCATTTAGGAGGTGGAATTGGCTATTTTGATCATGCTGTTTCTGGTCGGATGGATTGGCATAGAAATGGTGAAGTTTTGTATGAGGATGGTTATTCAACAAATCTTATTGCGAATGAAGCAATAAAGATTATTAATGAAAAAAATAACGAATCACCCCTATTCTTATATGTTGCGTTTAATGCTCCCCATACTCCCATTCAAGCTGAAAAGAAAGATATCGAATTGATGAACCATATAAAAGATAAAAAAGAAAGAATATATGCTGCAAATATATTTGCTTTAGATCGAGCTGTTGGAAGAATTATCAATTCAATTAATGCTAACGAATTGTCTGATAACACATTAATTGTATTTTTTTCTGATAATGGTCCTGTTCACGATATTGATCCAGTTGCTGGTGTTGTGGCTGCTGACATCCTTAACTCTAGAGGAAACACACTTGGGCTTAAAGGAAGTAAAGGCTCGACATATGAGGGTGGAATAAGAGTGCCTGCAATATTTTATTATAATGGTGTTCTTGAAAAAACACTTTCTAATCAATTTTTCTTTGCTGATGACATATTACCAACAATATTATCAGCAGCAAAAATTCAATTAGATACAGATATCTTCACAGGAGTTGATCGGTGGGACGACTTAATTACTAATAATATTCGGCCTCCTAAAAATTCTATTACAGGAAATGTCATCATTAATGATGAAAGAGCATTGTTTAATGATAATTGGAAGCTCTATTACAGACGTTTTATTTATGATGATGATTCAGATGTAGTATTTGAATTATATGACATTCAAAATGATCCATATGAAACAAAAGATTTATCCGATATCTATCCAGATATTTTGAATGAAATGAAAAGCACTTTGAATGAAATGCCATTTGTTTTAGCTCCTGAGTATTTTAATGCAACACATGCATATCTATACGGAGATCAATACAATGGTATTAATGATGATCCGTGGCTCGATAGGACTTATGAAGAAAAAGAATTTCATTCATCATTTGTTCAAGCTATTGTTTTTACTTGGATTATATTTTTAGCGTTTAAACAAATATCAATACCATTACTAATATTGTTTCTGATTTTCTGTTATTACATTTACTCTAAAATAATATACAAACCTAAGTAAATAATGAAAAATTCTTCTCCAGACTTTCAATCATTTCTGATAAGTTATCTTTTTTTGAGCCTCCATATACATACAAATCAGGCCTAACAATAATAAAATCATATAGTTTAAAAATATTAGCTAATCGATTTTCTGGATCATCATTTTTATTTATAAAAATATGGTCCATATTTAAATGTTTAATTATTTGCTTTGCTTTGTTTGTAACTTCAAATTTTTTAAGATTAGAGATAATTACAAATTTTGACTTAATAATTTTATCTAATTTTATTTTTTTATTATTAATATGCAGAGTTGGTTGTGGAACAGGATAACCAGAAATTCTATCTTCAGGATTAGTAAATATACCTGAAGGAATATGAGGAAATTTAACATCATATCCTTTCTTTTCAGGAATAAATTTTTTACCCTCCTCAGCTGCACAAAATCCTTCAATTATCTCACCTATCGAAACTGTCTGTGCGATTGTCCATTTAGCATGAGGATATCTTTCTTTCTGATAGGTTTTTAATATTTCTGATTTAGCAATATTTTTTAGAACTAAATTAATTTTCCAAGATAAGTTTGCAACATCTCTTATTCCTGTTCCCATGCCAGCACCCATAAAAGGAGGCATTTGATGAGCAGAATCACCAGCTATAAAAACATTTCCTTTTTGCCATTTATTAGCTATACAAGCATGGAAATTATAAATAACAGACCTCTCAAGTTTTGCGTTATTTTTATCAATCCATGGTGATAATAAATTCCAGACGAAATCTTCATTTTCTAAGTCTTTTAAATTATCGTCTGGCATTACTCTAAACTCAAATCTTAAATGCCCTCTTCTTCCATGTAAAAAAGTACAAGGTCTCNTTGGATTNCAAACCTGTATTAACTCATTTTTTANATTTAAATCTTTTNTCANATGNGCATCACAAACTAACCATTTTTGATTATAACCAAAATCATCTAATTCAATATCCAAGCTTTTTCTTACAAAACTACTTGCACCATCACAACCAATTAAAAATTTTGAATTAAAAGTAAAAATTTCATTATCTTTAATACATTCAATATTCACAGATTCATTGCAGCACTTAAAATCTACAAGCCTACATGATTCAATTACATGTATATTTTTATAACTATTTACTTTTTCTCTAATAAAAGACTCTAATTCTGGTTGATAAAATAAAACTTGATTTGGCCAACCCATTATAGATTCACCCATAGGTTGGTTTAATGACTGAATTGGCTTTAAATTTGAATCTGAAAAATGTACTTTTTCAATTTGATTTGAATTTTTAACAATTTTATTACCAATATCAAATTTATCAAAGACTCTTAGTTGTTCGCCATCTGTATTAATTGCCCTTGCTGTTGGACTAGGCCCATTACTTTTATCAATAACTAGGACTTTAAGTCCATATTGCGCAAGCAATATCGAACATACAGAACCAACTGGTCCATAACCACATATAGCAACATCGTATTTTTTCAATTCTAATACTTAGTGGTAGATTTTGGCTCTTGAATAATATTATTTTCAATAAAGCCTATATTTTCAATTTCAACTTTTACTCTATCACCTGGTTTTAACCAATTTTGAGTTGATAATGCAGATCCCTCTGGTGTTCCTGTTGGTACCAAATCACCAGGCATTAATGTAAAAGCAGTACTAAGATATTCTACAAGCGTAAAACAATCATAAATCATTAAATTAGTATTTGTATTTTGTCTCTCTTCATCATTTACGAAAGTTTTTAAATTAAGATTATGTGGATCATTAATTTCATCAGTAGTTACTATGCAAGGACCAAATGGACAATGAGTATCCCATGATTTACCCATGGTCATCGTATGAGGCGGGCCTCTAAATTGCCAATCCCTTATTGTAAAGTCATTTACAACTGTATATCCGTAAATACATTCTTTTGCAGAATCATATGGTACATGTCTACATTCTTTTCCTATTACGAAACCCATTTCACCCTCGTAATCCAACCACTTAGAAGCATTGGGTCTGTGAACATCACTATAAGGATCGTTAACTGATGAATTTTGTTTATTAAATATATTAGGATACTGATCTTGAAGCTGAACCTCATTACTATGATGATCTTTTAATTCTTTTGCTTCCTCAACATGTTTTTTATAATTCAACCCAACAGCTAAGATTTTATTTGGATATAAAATAGGTGATTTTAAGTTGATTTCATTTTTATCACACATACCCTTTTCTTGGTAAATAAAATCATTTGCGATATCCAAACCTTGTTGACCAAGATTAATAAAGTCAATCATATTATTTGGAAGATCAGCAGAAGAAAAATCTATAACAGATTCTTTATAAAATGCCCCAATTTTAGGAGCGTTTAAATCATTTTTAGATACAAATGTTATAAGTTTCATATTATTAGTATAAATAAAATATTATCTTTGTATAATGTTTAAAAATATATTATGCAGAAAATTTTTAATAAAAATTTATATCAAAATTTTAAATCTGAATATTCTCCAGATGACTTTCATCATATTGCATTTAAAACCACAAACTACAGAAATATGGTTGAGTTTTATAAAAAACTATTTGGATGTGAGCCTTTGTATCAAAGTGACTTAATTACATTTCTTGCCTATGACGATGAACACCACAGAATCGCTATAGCAAACACATCTGACGTATTAAATAGTCTAAATTTTATTCAAAAAAATGTGATGAAATTAAAAATATTTTTAAACAAAAAAATNCCTTCTATTGAAGGTTTAGACCATATATCTTACAGAGTAAATCCAATTGATAAGTGGTTTGAATTTTATTTTAAGGCTAAGGAAAGAGGATTAAAACCACTTTGGACTGTAAATCATGGATGGATAAGTGGCCTATATTATAAAGATCCAGATAATAATCTTGTCGAAATATTCTTTGAACACTTTAATTCTNCTGATGAATTNAAACAAAATATTTCTCCAGACTTTGAAGATGAGCCTATTGGAACTAATATGGANGTAGAGATACTATATGAGATGTTTAAATCTGGTTCATCTTTTGAAGATTTAATNATTAAAGGNAATACNGTTCCTGAAGGTAAAAAGCCAATTGCAGGCCTTGAGGCAGTTAAAAATATGAAAAAGAAATTTAAAGATTAAATTTTTTAATGTCTCTGAATAAAGTNGTTCTCTATCATGCTAATTGGTCTTTATGCAGTCAAATGGTNAGAGTTGCNCTGGATGAAAAAAATATTCCTTTTGAAAGTAAACATATTAAATTGTGCGATCAATATTCTGAAGGAGAAAATATNNAAGATAAATTTCTTAAAATTAATCCACTAGGNACTGTGCCAGCTATANATATCAATGGNGATATCACNTGCAATAGTGAAGAGATAATAAAAAAATTNAATNATATTNNTNATAATAATGAAATAAATTTATATGNTGTTGATAATGACAANNCNAGNTCATTAATTAAAGAAACCACCATCACAGAGGGAGTTAAATTCGCATCNACAATTGGAACTATATTGCCNGTATTTTCTGCACCCTTAATACAACATATGGTNAAGAAGNTACCTTTTAAATCTATANTAAAGATTTTTTTNAAACATCCTCGAAGAGATAGAAAATATTTTTTTATAGCTATGTATTTTTTTAATTTCTCAAAAAATCTNCCAAAANTTGCAGTNAAAAAATTTGTTGATGAATTAATTAAGTTTGAAANNTTTTTATCNNAAGATAATTTATATTTTTACAAGAACTTTACACATATTGATATAAATATGATGTGTTTATTTAATAGATTAAATGATTTGAAGCTTATAGANTGTNTANATACATCTAAAACNCCNTTAATGAATAATTATTGGAAGAATTTACAAAAAAGAGATAGNTATAAGAATAGTATTTTAGACTATTACACAGAAAGGGAATTTAACNTTNTAGATGAATTTTATCAAAACAAGAAATCCCCTTTTCTTGATATGATTTTAAATGAATTACATAAAAGAAATTAGTGTAAAATANACTTATGTCCAAAGAAGATCANTTAGAATTTGAAGGTGANGTTATTGAAACTCTTCCAAATACAAAATTCAAAGTAAAGTTAGAAAATGATCATNTCATNACAGCCCATATTTCTGGAAANATGAGAAAACACTANATNAGAATNNTNACAGGNGATAANGTAAAAGTNGAAATGACNCCNTANGANCTNACNGTTGGNAGAATNACNTTTAGAGGNAGATAATTTAANCTTTNACNTTTGTNTTNGTATCNACAAANTTTAATTCNCCNTTNTCNATNTCTAANTTNATNACNCCNCCAGCTCTTTAAANTTCCNAATAANAAGTTTNTCNACAAGNGGTTTTTTGATATTTTGTGAAATAAATCTTTCCATTGGTCTTGCACCCATTTCTTTGTCGTAACCATTTTTTGCAATCCATTCAATAACTTTTTTAGAAACAACTATCTCAACATTTCTTTTATCAAGTTGTGCTTGGAGTTTTGTTAAGAATTTATCAACAATGGATAATATTACATTTGTGTCAAGATAATTAAATTGAATAGTTTCATCTAATCTATTTCTAAATTCAGGAGAGAATAATCTCTTAAGTGAATTCATTGCATCAGTTTCATTTGAGGACTCTGCAAACCCTATATTTCTTTTGCTTAGTAGCTCAGCTCCAATATTAGTTGTCATAATTAAAATAACATTTCTAAAATCTGACTTCCTACCATTATTGTCTGTTAGCTGACCAGCATCCATAACTTGAAGAAGTATATTAAATATATCGGGATGAGCTTTTTCAATTTCATCTAAAAGCAAAACACAGTGCGGTGACTTAACGATCGCTTCAGTTAGCAAACCACCTTGATCAAATCCAACATATCCAGGAGGTGCACCAATAAGTCTTGAAACAGTATGTCTTTCCATATATTCACTCATATCAAATCTAATTAAATCAATGCCTAATATTTCAGAAAGCTGTTTGGAAATTTCTGTCTTACCAACACCAGTTGGACCGGTGAATAAAAAAGAACCTATTGTTTTATTCTCGTCTCTTAAGCCTACTCGAGATAATTTAATAGCATTAGACAACGTTTCAACTGCCTTGTCTTGACCAAAAATAACTCTTTTTAAATTCTCTTCAATATTTTTAAGACTTTTTTTATCATTTGAAGTAATAGATTGTTCAGGAATTTTTGTAATTTTTGATATAGTTGTCTCGATATCAGTTTTAGATATCTTAATTGTTTTTTCATTTTTTCTATTTATGTTTAACAGTGCTCCTGTTTCATCAATTACATCGATAGCTTTATCTGGCAGAAATCTATCATTAATATATTTTGATGATAATTCAATTGACGAAATTATTGCTTCATCAGAATATTGAACATCATGGTAATCTTCATATACATCCTTTATACCATTCAGTATTTCTTTGCATTCATCAAATGAGGGCTCAACTACATCAATTTTTTGAAATCTTCTTGATAGAGCTTGATTTTGATTAAATATTCCTCTGTATTCTTGAAAAGTGGTTGAGCCTATACATCTTATTTCACCTTTACCAAGTGCAGGTTTGAGTAAATTTGATACATCAAGTGAACCTCCCGATGCAGACCCAGCACCAATAATTGTATGAATTTCATCAATAAATAAAATTGGATTTTCTTGTTTAGATAAAAAGCTTAATATTTGTTTAAGGCGTTTTTCAAAATCACCTCTATATTTTGTTCCAGCAATTAGAGCTGCAATATCTAGCGAGTAAACAACCGTATTTTCCATTATGGATGGAACATTTCCATTAGATATTAAATATGCAAGACCTTCTGCTATTGCTGTTTTTCCAACACCTGATTCTCCTACCAATAATGGATTGTTTTTATTCCGTCTTGATAAAATTTGAATTAGTCTTTCAATCTCTTTCTTTCGACCAATAATTTTATCAATCTTATTTTTTGTTACCTGATTATTGAGATTTATAAGAAATTCATTTTCTGTAGATAAGTTTTCAGTATCATCTTTGTTTACATTTTCATTTAATGTCTTTGTATCTTCAGATTCTTTAGGTCCATGAGATAAATAAGTTACAACATCAAGCCTACTTAATTTATATTTATTCAGCAAAAATACAGAATGTGATTCTTTTTCTGAAAATATAGCTACTAATATATTTATAGGCTTAACAACACCCTTACCTGATGATTGAATATGAAAAACAGCCCTTTGAAGTACTCTTTGAAAGCCCAAGGTTGGTTGAACAGGTTTTTGTTGGTCAATTTTAGAAACTACGTTCTTAGATAAATGTGTGTTTAGATCATCTTTAAGATTGTCGATATTTACTGATAGTGACTTAAAAAACTCTTTTACATCAAAATCATTAGTTATCATCAATAAAAGATGTTCTACTGTAATATATTGAATATTTGCCTCGTGAGCTCTATCGAATAAGCTTGCAATTGATAATTCTAGTTCTTTACTAAACATAAACTAATCTGTTAGTGGTTCTATTTCACTTAAAAGAGGATGACCATGATCTTTTGCCATTGTATTAACTTCATACGACATCATTTCGGCAATCTCTTTAGAGAATATACCACAAACACCCTTACCTTTTGTATGAACTATCATCATTATTTCTGTAGATTTTTCATGAGTGAGTCCAAAAATAGATTGAAGTACAAAAACAACAAATTCCATTGGTGTAAAATCATCATTTATCAACACCACCTGATAAGACGGTGGTTCCTTAATATCAGGTTCTTTCTCAAGAACAACTGCACCTAAGTCTGATGAGGAGCCATTATTATCGTTATCCTGAGATAATTTCCACATCACATTCTTTTAATCATTTCATAAGCAAATCCAGATGAAGAGACTAGATCAGCGTCACTCATCATTCTGGCAAAATCATAAGTTACTTTTTTAGCACTTATAGCTCTGTCCATAGATGACATAATTATATCTGAAGCTTCTGTCCATCCCATATATCTCAACATCATTTCTGCTGACAAAATCAAACTTCCAGGATTTACTCTATTTTGACCTGCATATTTTGGAGCTGTGCCATGTGTTGCTTCAAAAACAGCGTATTCATCTGAGATATTTGCACCGGGAGCAATTCCAATGCCTCCAACCATTGCAGCTAAGGCGTCTGATATGTAATCTCCATTAAGATTCATCGTTGCAATAACATCGTATTCAGTTGGGCGTAATAAAATTTGTTGTAAAAATGCATCACAAATTACATCCTTTATTACAATTTTTTTACCATTATTTGGATTTGTAATTTCCTGCCAAGGTCCTTCATCTATCTCCTGACCCCCATATTTACTTTTAGCCAAATCATAACCCCAGTCTCTGAATGCACCCTCTGTAAATTTCATTATATTTCCTTTATGAACTATAGTTACAGATGATCTATTGTTATCAATTGCATAATCAATTGCTTTTTTAACCAATCTAAATGTTCCTTCTTTTGAAATAGGTTTTACTCCAATCCCAACATTTTCATCAAAACGAATTTTTGAAACTGCGAATCTGGATTTTAATGTTTTAACAAGACTTTTAGCTTCTTTAGAATTTGACTCAAATTCAACGCCACAATATATGTCTTCTGAATTTTCTCTAAAAATAACCATATCAACATCCTCTGGTTTTTTTACTGGAGATGGAACACCATCAAAATACCTTATAGGCCTCAAGCAAACATATAAATCTAAAATTTGTCTCAGTGACACATTTAAAGATCTGATTCCACCACCCACAGGAGTTGTTAATGGTCCTTTTATACTTACAACAAATTCTTTCAATGCATCAATAGTTTCATCTGGCAACCAAGTATCTTTTGAATATATTTTTGTTGCTTTTTCACCACAAAATACTTCCATCCATTCGATTTTCTTACTTCCTTTATAGGCAATTTTTACAGCTTCATTCACAACTTTAATCATAGGTGGTGTAATATCGACGCCAATTCCATCACCTTCAATAAATGGAATTATAGGATTATCTGGAACATCAATTTTTCCATTTTTATATGAAATCTTAGATCCTTTTTTTGGTACTTTTATTTTTTTATATGGCATAAAATAATAGATCTTAAAAAACTTTGTTTGCAGTTAAAATCCGAGCTAATTATACTCCTAAAATATTAATTTATGAATGTATTTAAGTAACATGAATAATCATAGAAAAACAGTTGTTGTTGGTATGTCAGGAGGTGTTGATTCTTCTGTTTCAGCATATTTATTAAAAGAAAAAGGCTATAAAGTTATAGGATTATTTATGCAGAACTGGCAAAGCGAACCAGGTGAAGTTTGTAGCTCAGAAATAGATTTTAAAGATGCCTCAAAGGTTTGTGACATTCTCGATATTCCTCTTCACAGAGCTAATTTTTCTAATGAATATTGGGAAAGGGTTTTTGAAGAATTTTTGAGTGAGCACAAGTTAGGTAGAACACCAAATCCAGATATATTATGCAATAGGGAAATTAAGTTTAAGTCTTTTCTTGAGTACGCTTTTAATATAGGGGCAGATTTTATTGCAACAGGTCACTATGCATCTATCAAACATATTGATGGAAAAGACTATTTATATAGAGCAAAAGACAATGATAAAGACCAGACTTATTTTCTGCACGAAGTAAAAGAAAAAGAGTTTAGCAAATGTATTTTTCCACTTGAAAACATTAAAAAAAATGAAGTTAGAAATATAGCAAAAAAAATTAATCTACCAATATCTTCTAAAAAAGATTCAGTAGGTATTTGTTTTGTTGGTGAAAGAAATATGAAAGATTTTCTTGGAAGATTTATTAACCTAACTAAAGGACCAATCATTGATGAATATGGAGTTACAATAGGTGAACATGATGGTGCAACTTTATATACCAAGGGTCAAAGGCAAGGTTTAAACATTGGTGGTCTTAAAGGTAAGGAAGATTTACCCTGGTATGTTTTTGATAAAGATATTAAAAAAAATGAAGTATATGTTTGCCAAGGTATTGATAATGAACTTTTATTTAGTAAATATCTAGAGTGTGACAAAATTTCTTGGATTAATCAGATTGAATATGTATTTCCAAAAACTTGTTTGATTCAGGTACGACATCAACACACACCAGTTGAATGTAAAATCTTTCTTAAAAATAAAAAATTTACTGTTGAATTTATTCAAAGTATAAGAGGAGTTGCGCCTGGTCAATCTGCAGTTTTTTATGATAAAAATCTTTGTTTAGGTGGTGGAATTATTTCTAAAAGCGCATAATGATAACTATTCATGAAGTTTGATCATAATAATATTTCACCTCTTGATAATAGATATTTATCTAAAATTGAGCCTACAAGAAAAATCTTTTCAGAATATGGACTTATAAAGAAAAGATTTATCATTGAGTTAGAATGGTTGTTGTTTTTATGTAAAAACTATCCAAATAAATTTTTAAAAATAAGCAATGAGTCTATAAAGAAAATAAATAAATTTAAAAATAATTTTGATCATAAAAGCGTATTAAAAATAAAAAAAATTGAGAATACGACTAATCATGATGTAAAAGCAGTTGAATATTTTATAAAAGATTATTTTAAAAAAGATAAAACATTAATTAAATATACTCATTTAATTCATTTCGGTTTAACCAGTGAAGATATTAACTCATTGTCATATGCAATTATTATAAAGGATGGAATTGATGTTTATATGTCTAATATAAAAACACTAAATAGAAATCTTAAAAAACTATCTTCAAGTTGGTCGCAAATACCTTTTTTATCGAGAACACATGGTCAAGCTGCCTCACCGTCAACAATAGGAAAAGAGATAAAGGTTTTTTCTAAAAGATTAGATAAACAAATTAGCAAAGTAAAATTAATTGAACCTATGGCAAAATTTAGCGGAGCTGTTGGTAACTATCATGCATTTGATATTGCTGTTCCTGACCTTAATTGGCAATTAGTTACAAAAAAATTTATAAAATCTTTTAAGATAAATCAAAGTCCATTAACAACACAAATTGAACCTCACGACTGGATTGCTGAATTACTTCAAACTTTTACAAGAATAAATAATATCTGTATAGATTTATCACAAGATGTTTGGATTTATATTTCTAATGACATTTTTAGTCTTAAACTAAACAAAAATGAAGTAGGATCCTCGACAATGCCTCATAAAGTGAATCCTATTGATTTTGAAAATGCTGAAGGAAATCTTGGTTTATCGAATGCATTAAATGAATTTTTTGTAAATAAATTATCTAAATCAAGATTACAAAGAGATTTATCTGATAGTACTGTAATAAGAAATATAGGTCTTTCATTTGGGTACTCACAAGTAGCTATTTCATCTCTTTTAAATGGAATCAATAAAATTACTCCAAACAAATCTCATATAAATCATGAGTTAAATAATAATTGGGAAGTTTTAACCGAGGCTATTCAAACAGTCATGCGATATGAAGGAATTGATAATGCTTACGAACAACTTAAAAATATCTCTAGAGGAAAAAAACTGACTGAGGGTGATTATTTAAATTTTATAAATAGTCTTGATATTTCAAACAAATCTAAGGATAAATTGTTAAAGCTAACTCCATTAAAGTATATTGGTATAGCAAAAAAACTATAAAATACCTTTTTTGTAGTAAAACTACCTATATATTGCCAGTTCTAATAATATAATTGATATGTATTGACATAGATTTATTAATATTATTTACTTCACTACATAAATGGGGAAATTAAATGTCAAAATATAATAAATCTATTGATGATGCATCATCTATATTATCTTCAAATACAAAAAATTGGAGTTCAATTAATGCAACTTACGTTGCTAGGATGAGATTACAAAATCAATTTAAAACTGGTATTGATATTGCTAAGTATACTGCAAGTATTATGCGTAAGGATATGGATGAGTATGATAAAAATACATCTGCTTATACTCAATCATTAGGATGTTGGCATGGTTTTATTGGCCAACAAAAATTAATATCAATTAAAAAACATTTTGGCTCTAATAATAAGAAATATTTGTATCTTTCTGGATGGATGATTGCAGCTCTTAGATCACAATTTGGTCCATTGCCTGATCAATCAATGCATGAGAAGACATCAGTAGCTAGTCTAATAAGTGAATTATACACATTTTTAAAACAAGCAGATGCAAGAGAGTTAGGTGGACTGTTTAGAGATTTAGATAATGCAAATGATAAGGAAAAAATTGATATACAAAATAAGATTAATAACTATGAAACACATATTGTGCCTATTATTGCTGACATAGATGCTGGTTTTGGTAATGAAGAGGCAACTTATTTAATGGCTAAGCAGATGATAGAAGCTGGGGCCTGTGCAATTCAAATAGAAAATCAAGTTTCTGATGAAAAACAATGTGGTCATCAAGATGGAAAAGTCACAGTACCACATGCTGAATTTTTATCAAAAATTAATGCAGTTAGATATGCATTTTTAGAACTTGGAGTTAATGATGGGATTATTGTTGCGCGAACTGATTCACTTGGTGCTGGGCTAACAGCAAGACTAGCAATAACTTATGAAGAAGGTGATTTAGGAGATAAATATAACTCTTTTCTTGATGTTGACGAAATTGATGAGTCAAACATGAAACATGGTGATGTAATGATAAATAGAAAAGGTAAAATAGTTAGGCCTAAAAGACTACCCTCAAATCTTTATCAGTTTAGAAAAGGTACTGGTGAAGAAAGATGTATTTTAGATTCAATTACAAGTCTCCAAAATGGTGCAGACTTAATATGGATTGAGACAGAAAAGCCACATATTGGGCAAATAGCATCAATGATTAAAGAAATTAAAAAAGTAGTGCCCAATGCAAAACTTGTTTATAACAATAGCCCATCATTTAATTGGACTTTAAATTTTAGGCAGCAGGTATATGATTCAATGTCAGAAAATGGAGATGATATCTCTAACTATGATCGCGATGACCTAATGAATGAAAAATATGATGAAACAGACTTAGCTAAATTAGCAGATGATAAAATTAGAACGTTTCAAGCTGATGCTTCAAAAGAGGCTGGAATATTCCATCATTTAATTACTTTGCCTACATACCATACTGCTGCCCTATCAACTGATAATCTTGCAAAAGAATATTTTGGTAGTGAAGGAATGCTTGGATATGTTGCTAATGTTCAAAGAAAAGAAATTAGAGAAGGTATTGCATGCGTTAAACATCAAAATATGTCTGGTTCAGATATGGGAGATGACCATAAAGAATACTTTGCAGGAGATGCAGCACTAAAGGCAGCTGGCAAAGACAATACAATGAATCAATTCTAGCTTATTGCTTTATATAAAGCTTTCGTCAAAAGATTTGATGTTTTATAAAGATTTTTATTTTTTTGTTGTTTGTTGCAAACAAAACTATAGCCTATCTGATTTTTTATATCACCAAATGCTACAGATCCACCAATTCCAGCATGGCCAAATGTTCCTTTATAGAATATTGGTGCAAAATTAATTTCTGATTTTTTGTTTCCTTCAAGCATAAAACAATATCCAAAATTAAGCAGCACACCAAATAAAACAGTATCTGGTCCACTAGTATAAATTCTTGTTGCTTTATATAGTGAATCCTCTCTCATTAATGTATTGTTATTTCTTTTACAACCCGTTGATAAAATACCAAATAATTTAGCTAATCCTGATGCGGTTCCATGTCCATTACCAGCTGGTAATTCTGAGGTTCTAAAATCATAAGAATTTGGTCCATTATTAATAAAAGGTTCAGGCATGAAAGCTTTTAAAAAATCTTTTGATTCAAATGATTTTTTTAGATTAATAAGAGCTTTGTTTAATAAAAAATTTGGAAAATATTTAATGAATTCAATAGGAGGTTTTATTGAATCTAACCTGTTAAAAGAAGTGATTGTGGCACAGCGTTCAATTTGTGAATCATTAAGACCAATATGAAAATCAATATTAAAAGGTTCTGCGATCTCCTCTTTAAAATAAACACCAATAGTTCTTCCCTCAACTCGTTTAAACAATTCTCCAACAAGCCAAGCAAAGGTTACAGCATGATAACCTTGCGATACACCGGGTTCTCTAAAAGGTTTTTGTTTTTCTAGAGCTTTTACATAAATATCCCATTCACTCCATGGAACTTTTGGGATACCATCCTGAAAACCAAACATACCGGCTCTATGAGTTAAAAAGTCTATAACCTTTGTATTTTCTTTGCCATTGCACCCGTACTCAGGCCAGTAATAACTGACATTTTGATCTACATCTAAAAGCCCATCATCTATCAATTTAGTTATACATATACCTGATACTGCTTTAGTAACTGAAAATACATTTACAATTGTATCTTCAGTCCATTGACAATTTTTAGACTCATCTTTAAATCCACCATAAAGATTTACAACCTCTCTACCCTGCCATTCTACTGAAACAGATGCTCCAAGTTCATAATTAGAATTTAATTGTTTTTCAAGAATTGATTTAAGTTTTAAAAATTGTGCATCGCAATGACCTTTAACCATTATAAAGTTAACTTAGTCTTTACAGTTTTGAGGGTCGGTCCTTCCACAAATATCACAAGTAGAGCCATTTTCTAAATTTGCCATTCCTCCGCAGGAGCCTTTTATTGGCTGATTTCTGAATATAAGACCAATAGCAAAACCAAAAAATGCTATTAATATTATTAGAAAAGATAAAAATAACTCACTCATAGAAATAAATCATACCATTTATCTGAATAAATAATATCTACATTATCTTCATCTTTAAATATGATCATAGATGCTATGTTGTTACTGTTAGCAACATCTATAGCTTTTTTAACTCCCATTGCATTAAATGCTGTCGCATATGCGTCAGCATAAGTAGCTGATGTTTCATTAACAATTGTTACTGATAAAATATTATTGGTAATAGAAGATAAAGTTTTAGGATTTATAGTATGAGTAACTTTATTGCCTTTATCGTCAAATTTGTAGTTTCTGTATTCACCTGATGTAGCAATAGATAAGAAGTCATGATTCTTATTATTTATAGTTATAGTTGATGATTCTATTGTTGCAAGTGGGTTTTGAATTCCAATATTCCATGGTTCTCCTTTCTTGGTTCCACTTATTATTAACTCACCTCCTATATCTATTAGGTGATTATTTAAATTATTTGAAGTTAAATAATCATGAATTTTTTGAACTGCATATCCTTTTGCAATTGACGATAAATCAAACCAGTTATTTGAGTATCTAATTAAAGAGTTATTTTTTTCATCAAGTTCATAAGAGGATATTTTTTTTTGAACTACTTTTTGACCAAAATCTGGTGCAAAACCTAAGTTACTTGAAACTTTTCCAAGCATAATGTTATAAAATCCTTCAGATACAATTTCAACATCTTTTGCAATTTTAAGGATATTAAATAAGTCTTTAGAAATAAATTGAGATTCAGAAAAATTTATATTAATCTGTGAAATTTCTGATTCAGACTTGTAATTTGAGGCTATAAAATCAATATCACTGATAATATTTCTTATTTCATCTTTATGATTATCTGCTATGTATTCAGATGATGAGATTGACCATGAAGTCCCATATGCATCTCCTGATAAATAATATAATGAATTAGTATTATGAATATATGCTACGACAAGTAAAATTATACCTGTTAAAAGAGCAATTAATTTAGAGAAGAAATATCTCGACACTTGAATTATTTATTAACCACCAAAATCATCTAGTGCTATATTTTCAGGCTCAACTCCAAGATTAATTAGCATATCAATTACAGCTTTATTCATCATTGGTGGACCACACATATAATACTCGCAATCTTCTGGTGCCTCATGACCTTTAAGATAATTTTCATAAAGGACATTATGTATAAATCCAGTCTCGCCATCCCAATCATCATCAGGAAGCGGATCTGATAAAGCTACATGCCATTCAAAATTATCATATTTATCAGCTAAATCATTAAATTCATTTACATAAAACATTTCTTTTAAACTTCTAGCTCCATACCAAAATGTAATCTTTCTATCAGTGTTAATTCTTAATAATTGATCAAAGATATGAGATCTCATTGGTGCCATGCCCGCACCACCACCGACAAAAACCATTTCTGCTTCCGTTTCTTTAGCAAAAAATTCACCGAAAGGACCAAAGACCTTTACTTTATCTCCGGGTTTAAGACCAAATGTCCATGAGGACATCAAACCTGGTGGTACATCTTGACCTGGTGGAGGAGATGCAATTCTAATATTAAATTTAATAACTCCTTTTTCTTCAGGATAATTAGCCATTGAATAAGCTCTTATAACCGGTTCACTGGTAATAGACTTATTGTCCCAAATTTTAAATCTATCCCAATCTTCGTGATATTCTTTTTCAATATCAAAATCTTTATAATCTAAATTATATGCTGGTGCCTCTAATTGAACATAGCCCCCTGCTCTAAAATCTACATTCTCACCCTCAGGTAGTTTTAAAATAAGTTCTTTAATAAATGTTGCGACATTTTCATTTGATATAACTTCACATTCCCATTCTTTAACACCAAACACATCTTCAGGAACATTTATTTTTAAATCATTTTTTACAGGCACCTGACAAGAAAGTCTCCAACCCTCTTTTTGTTGTGATGAGTTAAAGTGAGATTCTTCTGCTGCTAATATAGATCCCCCACCCTCAAAGACCTGACATTTACATTGACTACAAGTACCGCCTCCACCACATGCTGATGCTAAAAAAATATTATTATCTGCAAGAGTTTGTAAAAGTTTTGAGCCTGCTGGAACAACAATTGGATTATCAATATCACCATTTATCTCAATTGATACATTACCTGTTGATACAAGCTTAGATCTTGCAAAAACAATAACCATGACAAGCAATAAAATTATCCCGCTAAAAGCTGTTACACCTAAAATTAAATCTATATTCATATTAAAGAGTTATCCCACCAAAAGACATAAAACCAAAGCTCATAAGACCAACTATAATAAAAGTCATACCAAGTCCTTTTAGACCCTCAGGAATATCTGAATATTTTAACTTTTCTCTTATTCCAGCAAGAACAACTATTGCTAATGCCCAGCCAAAGCCTGCGCCTAAGCCATAGACAACACTTTCTGTAAACATGAGATCTTTTTCAACCATAAATAAAGAAGCTCCAAGTATTGCACAATTAACTGTTATTAAAGGTAAGAATTGTCCTAAAGCGTTATATAAAGCTGGTACATATTTATCTAGAAACATTTCAAGAATTTGAACACTTGCTGCAATTACGCCAATATAACTAATTAACTCTACAAACTCTAAATTTGTACCCTCAATACCAAGCCATGTTAATGCATCTTCTCTTAATATATAGTTATAAATTAAGTTATTTAAAGGCACTGTTATTAAACAAACAACAATAACGGCTACACCAAGTCCAAATGCAGCGTCAATTTTTTTTGATATTGCAATAAACGTACACATTCCTAGGAATAATGACAAAGCAATATTTTCAATAAATACAGTGGTTATAAAAATATTTAAGTAATGTTCAAACATTTATTTCTCTTTTAGTTAAATCAGGACTCGTTGAATGCTTAGATAATTCGAAATCATCTTCCTCGACTTGCTCTGTTTTAACAGACCTAATCAACCATATGAAAAGTCCAATTATAATAAATGAACTTGGAGGAAGTAAAAGTAAATTGTTTCCCATGTACCAACCACCATTTGATATAAGAGGTAATACCTCATAACCAAATAATGTGCCTGCACCAAATAATTCTCGTATTGTAGCAACAGCGATTAATATAATACTGTAACCAATACCATTACCAAGACCATCTAAAAAACTCAATAAGGGCTTTTCTTTCATTGCAAATGCTTCAGCTCTTCCCATTACAATGCAATTGGTAATTATTAATCCTACAAAGACTGACAGTTTCTTGCTGGTTTCATAATCATATGCTTTAAGTAACTCATCCACTACGATCACAAGAGATGCAATGATGGTCATTTGAACAATAATTCTAATACTTGAAGGAATGTAGTTTCTAATTAATGATATAAATAAATTTGAAAATGAAATAACACTTATCACTGCAACGCACATAACAAGGGTTACTAACAAATTATTAGTAACAGCTAATGCTGAACATATGCCGAGAATTTGAAGCGTAATAGGATTCTCTTTAATTAGAGGATTAAGTATAACTTCCCTATATCTCTTAAGATTCATAATCAAGTTCTTTAAATAAGTTTGAATATCCAGATTCACTAAACCAATATGCAACCATATTTGTTACCCCTCTGCTAGTAATTGTTGCCCCTGATAAACCATCAACTTTATAAACTGCTTCCTTATCACCTTTCTCAACTTTTCCTTTGATTACTTCAAGAGTAACTTGATTACCCTGATATATTTTTTTACCTTTCCATTGAGACTTCCACTTTGGGTTATCTACTTCAGCTCCTAATCCAGGCGTTTCTTTATGCTCATAAAATTCAATACCAGAAACAGTATTAAAATCATCCTCTATTGAAATATATCCATATAGAGTTCCCCATAAACCATAACCCCTAATCGGTAAAATTAATTTATCAATTTTACCCATCTTATCTCTTAGAAAATAAATCTTACCAACATTTTCTCTATTTTTAATTATTGCTATGTCTTCTGATTGTGGAATTTTTGAAGATAAATTTGGATCTTTAGTTACAAGAATTTGATCGTATTCATCAATATTGTAATTATTGAACTCGCTCATTATCATACCTGTATTGAAGTCTAAAAATTTTGATTCTAATTGAGAAAATTGTTCAGAGATTGATTGATCTGGATTATATATATCAGCTACTTGAAGAATTTTAATTCTTTTATCATTTAGTTTATTTTCTTTTTGTAGATCTCTTAAGCTTACAGCAGATGTTGCTACAACAAGTGAACATATTAAACATACAGCAAATGCTACACCAATAGTTTTAGTTATAGATTCATTCATTATATAAGGCCTTACGTTTTTTTATATTTGACATAATAACCATGTGATCAATAACAGGCGCTAAAAGGTTTGCAAACAAAATTGCTAACATCATTCCCTCAGGAAATGCTGGATTTATAACTCTTATTAATATTACCGTTACTCCTATAACTATTCCATATAACCATCTTCCGGTATTAGTGCCTGATCCTGAAACTGGTTCAGTTGCCATGAACACAAGACCAAATGCAAAACTACCAATTACTGCATGCCAATACCAAGGAATTGCAAACATTGGATTTGTCTCAGAACCAACAATATTTAAAATTGATGACATCAAGATCATTCCCAAAAAAGTTCCTAACACAATTCGATATGATGCAACTTTAGTAATTAACAATACAGCAAGTCCAATTAATATAGCAATAATTGATGTCTCACCAACAGAACCTGGTATATTTCCTAAAAATGCATCCATCCATGTATAAGCATTAGTTATGCCTGCCATTCCACTCTCAGCAGCAACTCCTAAAGCAGTAGCGCCACTATAACCTTCTGGTATTAAATTATAATCAGATATACCGGCTATCCAAACCTTATCACCTGAAATTTGAGCAGGATATGCAAAGTATAAAAATGCTCTTCCAGTCAATGCTGGATTTAAGAAATTTTTTCCAGTTCCTCCAAAAATTTCTTTCCCAATAACTAAGCCAAACGAAATACCCATTGCAGCTTGCCAAAGAGGTATATCTGGTGGACAGCTGAGTGAAAATAAAATTGTAGATACAAAGGCACCCTCATTAATTTCATGTTTTCTAATAATTGCAAATAATGCCTCCCAAGCAATTCCAACAGCAAAAACAACAAAATAAATAGGTAAGAAATAACAGGCACCAAACCATAATTTACTTAAAAAGCTATTTGAATCGTATCCCACAATAGTTACAAAATAATGATGCCAATCACCAGTATTTTGTTGTCCAATTAAGTCCAAATATTCTAATGAATTTGCTCCAAGATTATACATTCCAAAAAACATTGCAGGGAATGCAGCAAGCCAAACTGTTACCATGACTTTTTGAATATCTACAGCGTCTCTGACATGAATTGGATTTGATGTTTTTTTTCCATATGAAAAAAATAAGTTCTCTAAAGCATCAAAAAGTGGAAACCATTTTGTATATTTACCGCCGCCAACAAAATTTGGTTTAACGTTATTAAGATAATCTCTCAGTACTTTCATGATTCTTGATACAACTTATTTAAATTATCCATGAGTATTGATGAATAATCATACTTACTCGGACAAACGTATGAACAGAGCGCAAGATCTTCAGGAACTAATTCCAACATTCCTAAGTCAACTGCCATATCTATATCAGACACCACCAGGGCTTTTAGTAATTGTGTTGCCAAGATATCCATTGGTATTACTTCTTCGTAAGAAGAAATTGGTACTATAGCTCGATCTCCTCCTCCAATTGATGTATTGAAAATAAAATTTTTAGGTTTAATAAAAGATGAAATAAAGACATTTAATTTCGAATGTAAAGATGAGCCAGGCATTAACCAATTCATGAAAATATTATTTACTTCATCTGGTATAGCTGAAATTTGTGAATCATAAAATCCAAGATAATTCATAACACCTTCCGATTCGTGTCCATGAAGAACAGATCCAGAAATTATTCGTGAATTTGGTTTAAGTTTTCCAGCGCATATTTCATCAATATTTCCTCCGATTCTTACATTTAATAACGATGGTTCATGAACAGATGGTCCACCTAAAGAAATTAATTTTGAAGTTCTTATTTTATTATTTTTTTTCAAGAAACCAATTGAAATAATATCCTGATAATTAATTGTCCAAACAGTTCTATTAAGATTTACAGGATAAATTTTAGAAATATGTGTACTTGATAGACCTGATGGATGAGGTCCTTTGAATTGAAAATATTCAAAATCTTCATTCGATATATCAAAATTATCATTTTGATATGTCAGATTCATATTGCACTTAAATAATTGAGATAAAACTTTAAGGCCTTCTCTAAAATCAGCTTCATTTAGGGAAATTATGTTGTAAGGATCCATTGACAAAGGATTACTGTCACAACAATTAATAAAGATAGCATTTGGAACATCATTTACATTGGGTGTCCTGTTAAAAGGCCTAGTTCTAAAACAATTCCAGTAACCAGAATTTATAAGACATTCTTTAATTTCATTTGGTGTGTTGCCCATATCAAAGAATTTGAATTCTTCATTAATATCATCAATATCAAGCTCAATAGATAAGAATTTTCTTTTATCACCTCTATTTATATTTCTGACTATTCCACCACATGGGGATGTATAAAAAATACCAATATTTTTTTTATCTTCAAAAATTTTTTGACCAGCTTTTACAGAATCACCCTCTTTTACAAGCATTGTTGGTTTCATGCCTACAAAGTCATTAGATAGCACTGCTACAGACGAAACCTTTGGTTCATCTGAAACTATATTTAATGGCGCTCCTGATATGGGTAAATCAAGACCTTTTGATATTTTTATCACTTTTTGTGTGCCTTTATAAAGTTATTTTTGTAACAATAAAAACATTAGAATTATAAAGCTAAAGCGTCTTTGATTCTATGTTTTTATTTAATTGGTTTAGGTAATCTTGGTAAATCAATTTTAGCTATTTTTTTTGCTAAACTTATAACTTGTTTGGTATATCCATATTCATTATCGTACCAACAATATAGTGTAATTCTGTTTTCATTCGTTATAGTGGCTTGAGAATCCACAATTGTTGCAAAAGGTGATGAATAAAAATCTGTAGAAACAACTTCTGAAGAATTTACGTATCCAATTATTTCTCTATATTTTGAATGAAATGCAATTGAACGAAGGTAATTATTAATTACCTCTACAGTGACATTTTTATTTAATTCAAGAGACAAAATTGCCAAACTAACATTAGGTGTAGGTACTCTAATTGCATTACCAGTTAATTTACCTTCTAATTCAGGTAGAGCTTTTGCAACTGCTTTAACGGCACCAGTAGATGTAATAACCATATTTAAAGGAGCTCCTCTACCTCTTCTATCTTTCTTATGAAAGTTATCTATTAGATTTTGGTCATTAGTATAAGCATGAACAGTTTCAATGTGGCCTCCTTTTATTGAAAACTCATCATTTATAGATTTTAGTATCGGAACTATTGCATTTGTAGTACATGAAGCAGCTGAAATGAGATTATCACTTTCACTGATAATAGAATCATTGATTCCGTTTACTATATTTTTAATTTTACCTTTGGCAGGTGCTGTTAATATGACTTTTGATGCGCCAGATTGAATATGTACGGATAATTCTTTTTCATCACGCCAAATACCAGTATTATCAATAACAATGGGATCATTAATATCGTAGTCTTTATAACTAACTTGATTAGGACCAGATGCATATATAATCTTTACTGGATTACCATTTATAACTAAGCATGAATTATCTTCATCAACTCTTACAGTTCCATCAAAAGGACCATGAACAGAGTCTTTAGTTAATAAGCTAGCCCTTTTAAATATATCATCATCAGTAGCTTTACGAATTACAATTGCTCTTAATTTAAAATAATTACCTGGACCTGTTGTCTGTATCATCATTCTTGCAACAAGTCTTCCAATCCTTCCAAAACCATAAAGTACTATATTTGCATGTTCCTCAGGCCTATTAGATTTTTTATCTATTACAGATTCTAATTCCTCATTTAAATAGGCAGACAATTTAGAAGGATCTTTTTTAATATCCTCAAAAAAAGGACATTTAACTGCAATTTCACCAATATCAATTTCACAATCAGCAAGATTTAATGAGCTTATATATTCGAGAATAGGGAAAGTTTCTAATTCACTCAATTCATTGTTGTCAGATTGTCTTGCAAATCTATGCGCTTTCATGATTGCAACAGGAGACTCGTTTACAAGAGACTTACCATAAATAAGAATATTGATACCGTTTCGATATAGTGAACCTATTATAGGAACCATTAGTTCAGCCAGACCTTCTCTCCATTTCCAATCACCGAAGGAATCCTCTGGTAATAGGCGTTTTTGTCTTTTTGAAGACTGAAGATTGATATCCCTATTATCGCTCATTCTTTGATTATAAATGGTTTATAAAGAATACCTAAGCAATCTATGAAAAAGAATTTAAATGATAGTCTGCGTTTCCAAATAGTGCGTCTATTGAAACCATTTTTTTTAAATAATGGCCAATCATCATCTCTTCACTGACTCCCATACCTCCATGGAGTTGAACAGCTTCTTTTGCGGAAACTTTTCCAGATTTACCAATATATGATTTAAGTGCAGAAACATGTTTGTACATATCATCAGATCTATTATTTACTTCAAGCATAGCTTTAATAAGAAGAGATTTAGCTAATTCAGATTCAATAAACATATCTACCATTCTATGTTGAAGAACTTGAAAACTTGATATTGGTTGACCAAATTGTTCTCTACCTTTTGTATACTCTAGTGTTTTTGTATAGCATGATTCCATACAACCAACAGCTTCTGCGCTAACACAAAGTGTTGCAAGATTTATTGTTTGTTTGATTAAATCTATTGCGTTTTCGCCTGAAGATATGACGCTTGTTTCGTCCAATTTAACGTTTTCAAAAGATATCTCAGCACAAGATTGGCCATCAACAGTTGAGAATGAATTAATTGAAACACCCTCAGTTTTGGAGTCAAGAATTACAATATTAAAAATATTATCTTTGACACATGTAACTATTAGTTTTTCAGCATTAGCACCATTAAGAACAAGAGTTTTTGTGCCGTTAAGTATATTATTATGAAAAGTTGTATTGGAAGATAAATAATCATAACCTTTTTCAGCTTCAGCATATGCCAGAGAAACTTGAATATCTCCATTACATATTCGTTCAATAATTTCTTTTCTATCATTATATGTAGAGTTATCTAATAAAGTGCCTGATAAAACAACAGTAGACAAATATGGCTCTATAACCAATGCTTTACCAAATTCTTCAAACAATATAGACAACTCTATGGGCCCAAAACCAAGACCGCCTGATTGTTCAGAAAATGGCATGGATAGCCAACCCTGTTCTGCAAAAAGCTTCCAAACATTCTCGTCATAATCAGCCGATGATTTAACAATATCTTCTCTTTTATAAAAATCATATTCAGGCTCACAGAATTTTTGAATCTGTTCACGAAGCATGGTTTGTTCTTCGTTATAATTGAGGTTCATTATTAGACACCGAGAACAAACTTAGAGAGAATGTTTTTTTGAATCTCGTTACTTCCTCCATATATAGAAGTTTTTCTTAAATTCAAAAATCCTGATAATCCCTCTGCAGCATAGTCAGGTCCTGCTGGTTTATCATTATTCTCATATCCTTTTGGACCAGGATACATAAGAGCATATTCCCCTGAAGCTTCAACAAATAGTTCAGATAAAGCTTGCTGCATTTCAGTTCCTTTGATTTTCAATATTGATGATTCTGCACCAGGATGACCACCATTTTCTAATGCAGATAGTAATCTTAACTCCGTAATTTCAATTGCTGAGAGTGCAACTTCCAAATCATTAACTTTCCTTTTTAAATCAGGATTATCTAATTTTGAAATAATATCTTTTAGTCTATTAAGTTGTCGCATTGATGCTCCAACACCTGCAATACCAAATCTCTCATGCGCTAATAAAAATTTTGCGTATGTCCATCCCTTTCCTTCCTCACCGATAAGATTTTTGGCTGGAACTTTTACATCAGTTAAAAACACTGAATTTACTTCATGATCACCATCAATAGTTATAATCGGTTTTACTTCAATACCTGGAGACTTCATATCAATTAACAAGAATGAAATACCCTCTTGTTTAATTCCACTATTATCTGTTCTTACAAGACAAAAAATCCAATCTGCATTTTGCGCAAGAGTTGTCCATGTTTTTGAGCCATTCACAACGTAATAATCTTCATCAAGATCGTTTCTTAAAACAGCTTTGGTCTTGAGTGACGCTAAATCAGATCCTGATCCTGGTTCTGAGTAACCTTGGCACCACCAAGTATTAAAATTTAGAATGTCAGGCAAAAATCTTTCTTTTTGCTCTTCATTACCAAAGGTATAAATAACAGGCCCAACCATTCCAACACCAAATGGTAATATTGGAGGACAACCTGCCAAACCAAGTTCCTTATTGAATATATATAATTTTGAGGCAGACCATCCAGTACCACCGTATTCAACTGGCCAGTTATAACCCATCCAACCCTTTTTAGATAATGCTTTATGAAAATCAACTAAATCCTCTTTAGTGATTGTTATTCCATTATCAGTTTTTTCTTTTACATGCTTAGGATAATCGTTAGAGAGCCAATCCCTAACCTCATCTCTAAAAGCACTATCTTCTTTGCTAAAGTTTATATCCATAATTATTTCTTTATATATTTAATTTGATTGATAGAATAAAGTCCACATTATACACAACTAGATGCTTAAAAATAAACAAATTAATTATCAAAATTATGCATATTGTATTAGCGAATATTTTGATAAGTCTTCTAATTCTATATGCCTGATTGCAAAAGATAGCTTTGAATCAAAATATATTTATAACGAATTATGTCTACTAATGGATAAAGAGTTAATAAGTTACTTTCCTGAAAATGATATTCTTCCATATGATCACTTTTCAATTCCTGAAAAAATTACGAAAGAAAGATTTAAAATTATTAATGAAAACAAAAAAACGAAACATATTTTAATAAGTTCAGTAAAAAATTTATTTGAGAAATTTCCTAATAGACATTTTTATAAATCAAGAGAAAATTTTAATTTAGGTGACAAACTGTCAACAGAAAATTTAATCAAAATTATTGAAACATTAAACTATCAAAAAAAAGTAAATATAGAAAATATCAACGAATATTCAGTAAGAGGTGGAATAACAGATATTTATTCTCCTATGTACAAAAATCCTCTAAGAATTGAGATATTTGATGAACAAATAGAATCAATAAGATTCTTTGATGTTGAATCACAGCTCTCTATCAAAAAATTAGATAAATTTTCTCTATCCAAAGGAAGTTTTTTTAACCTTGATGGTAATAAAATATCAATGTTTATTGATAGATGGAGAGATTATTTTGTCAATGAGGATGAAAGATACTGCAGTATTTTTCAAGAAATAAAGAATTTTAAAAAACCTGAAGGTGTTGAGGTGTATTTCCCCCTTTTTTTTAATGAAACATGCTCATTTAAAGAGCTTTTTTGTGAATATGACTATATAAAGTGTGATGAACTAATTGATGAAGTTGGAAATTATGAATTGTTAATAAATGAGAGATTTGAAGATGAAACTAATGATTCAAATAGACCACTAATAAAACCATCTGATTTATTTGTAAAATCTGATGATATTTTTGAGTTTATATCATCAATACATACTTTAGAAACTGATGTAATTAACTTTAAATATAATTCTTTTAAAGAATTAGAAGAATCTCTTTTGTCAAAAGTGATTGATAAAAAAGTTGTAATCATCACATCTATTCCATCAGAACTTGAGAAACTAAAAGGTAAGTATTCCACGAAAGCTTCAGTGATTAATCATATAAATGAGATAAACAAAGATATATCGATAATGTATGGTGAAATTGTAAGACCTATGCATATTCTTGATAAAAATATATTTATTATCCATAAAGAATTCATAAATAAATCAACCTATAAAATCCAAGTTTCAAACAGACAAACAATTAAAAAGGAGAGATTATATGATTTGTTTGATAAAAAAGATTTTGTCATTCATGAGGATTACGGATTAGGTATATATGACGGATTGGAATTAATTGAGGCAGATAATAGGTTTGGTGAATATCTTAAAATAATTTATGCAGACAATGAGATTTTATATGTGCCCTTAAAAAATATAAGTAAAATTTCAAATTATCATAAAAATGCTGATGTTGATGTTAATTTAGATTCACTTTCCTCATCTAAGTGGTCGGTAAAAAAGAAAAAAGCTGCTAATAGAGTATTTGATCATGCCGCAGAAATATTAGATATTGAATCAAGAAGGAATAACTCAAACTCAACAAGTTTAAAAGTTGATGAAAAGTTATTATCAGATTTTGAAAATGAGTTTCCCTATATTGAAACTCCAGATCAATTAGAATCAATTTTATCTATAAAAAAAGACTTATCTTTAGTCAAACCAATGAACAGAGTTTTGTGTGGTGATGTCGGATTTGGTAAAACAGAAGTCGCAATGAGATCTGCTTTTATTTCAGTTTTTTCTGATAAACAAGTTATAGTCATTACTCCAAGTACAATCTTGTGTGAGCAACACTATAATTCATTTTTAAAAAGATTTGAAAACTTTCCGGTTTCTATTCAAAAATTAAATAGGTTTAACACAAAAAAAACTAAAGATAAGATTATTGAAGAGTTTAATAGTAAAAAAATCGATATTTTAATAACCACACATATTGTTTTTAACAATAATATCAATTTTGGCAATACTGGACTTCTTGTGATTGATGAAGAACATAAGTTTGGTATTAAACAAAAAAATTTTATTAAGGATAAACAATCAAATATTCATATTCTTTATTTATCAGCAACGCCAATACCAAGAACAATGAATCTTGTATTTTCAGGATTAAAGGAGTTTTCATTCTTACAAACACCTCCAGCTAATAGAGTCAGTATAAAGTCATTTCTTAAAGTTCAAACATCTCAACTTCTTAAAGAAGCTCTTTCACGTGAGAAAATTAGAGGTGGACAATGTTTTATTGTTCAAAATGATATAAATAAAATGGAAGCTCTGAAAAAAGAAATAGATTACATACTCCCTAATTTCAATGTAGCAATCGCTCATGGAAGGTTATCTAAAGTAGAGATTAGAAAAGTAATGAATGAATTTAAAAATGGTAAAATTGATGGATTGATATGTACAACAATTATTGAGATGGGTCTAGATATATCAAATGCAAATACTATGATAATAATAAATTCACATAATTTTGGGCTCTCTCAACTTCACCAATTACGTGGAAGAGTCGGAAGATCGCAAAAACAAGGTTATTGTTACTTTTTAATACCGACTATGGATATTCCAAAGTTATCAAGAAATAGGTTAGATTCAATAATAAGGCATTCAAATCTCGGAGAGGGTTTCATGATAGCTCAAGAAGATCTAGAAATCAGAGGTGGAGGCGAGATGCTTGGTGATAAACAAAGTGGTCATATTGATAATATTGGAATGTCTTTATACTTATCAATGTTAAAAGATGCGATTAAATCTCAAAAAGAAGGGGTTGATAATATAAATCTCGATATAGAAATTAATTTTTATGATTCAGCTTATATAAATGAGAATTATTTGCCCTCGCCGATTGAAAGATTAAAAATTTATAAAAAAATAAATAATGTTGAATCACATGATGACCTCAAGATTTTATCTTCAAATTTAGAAGATAGATGTGGAAAAATACCAAAAGAAACTCTAAATTTAATTGATAATAAAAAGATAAATTTACGAATGGCAAAAAAAGGAATCAAGTCTATAAAATCTAATCAAAAAAATACCAATATAGAACTAACAAATAATATTAGTGACTTGTTATTAAATAAACTCATTAATTTAGCTTCTAAGTATCCAGAAAAATATCAAATTGATAGTAGTCATAAGTTTATATATAAATTAAATGAATTAGACTCAAATATTAGAAGAAAAAATGTTAATTTACTTTTAGATGAACTGTTATAGATTTAATTTTCTTTTCTTATTTATGTTGCCATTTTTTTTATTCGGTCAAGATAATATTATTAGTGAATTCAAAGTCGAATTAATTATTTTCAAGTATACTGACTTTGAAAGTAATGAAACCTTTAAAAGTACACTAGAGATACCTTATGAGGATATTATTTATTTGTCTGATCAAAATTCTTTAAAAAAAGAATTCAAATATAGTAATTTTTCAAATATGTCTAGCTATTATGAAAATCTATTCAATAATAATCAGTTTAGTTTATCCAAGCTACCAGAGCCTATTTTTAGAGATAGCTCAGACTTAAATATATTAGAAAAATTAAAAAATAAGATTAATCAAAATTCTGAATATCAATTAATTGACTCCAAATCATGGATACAAACTATACCGAGTTTGGAATCATCAAAATTTTTACAATATGAAGACAAAGAAAAATATGGATTTTTTCTAAAATTTTATAAAAAAAGATTTATGCACATTAATCTAAAGTCATATTTAGGCACTTTAGACAGCAGCAACAATGATATAAAAATATTTATTGATGTTGAAAAAAGAATTTTTGATAACGAGATTCATTTTTTTGACCATCCCCACTTTGGAGTTATTGTATCTATAAATGGAATTTAGTTATTTATAGTATGCATTATCATTTACAGAATGATCTGTTGTGTCTTTTACTGCTTTTACTTCAGGGATCTGTTCAACTAGAGTTTTTTCAATTCCATCTTTTAAAGTTAAGTCAACCATTCCACAACCTTGACAACCACCTCCAAATTGTAAAACTGCAATATTTTCATTATTGAATTCTACGAGACTGACTTCTCCACCATGAGATTCTAACATCGGATTAATTTCATTATAGATTACATAGTTTATCCGATCCTCAACAGGACTATCAGGTGATATATTTGGCACTCTAGCATTTGGGGCCTTAATTGTAAGTTGACCTCCAAAAGTATCATTATCAAAATTTACTTCGCAGTCTTTCAAAAATGGTATGCTTCTTTTTTCAAGATTTACATTAATAAGCTCCAAATTAATAATTATGTCATCAGGCATTGATTCATCTGGTTTACAATATGCCAGACAAGTCTCAGCTTTGGGAGTACCAGGATCAGATATGAAGATTCTTATTGATAAATCTGTTTCGTTTTTGTCTTGTATTAATTTAGCAAGATATTCTTCAGCAGACCTTGTAATGTTAATTAATTTACTCATGTATAAATGTGGTTATTAAGAATTATAAGTTCTTTTTTAGGAATAAGGAAAAAAGAACAACTTTCTAAAGATCTTAAAAATATAACTTTGTTGAAAGTAATATTTTTATTCATAACACTTAATATTATTTTTATAGTACTAATTTTAATTATTACAATTTCAATTATATGAATAAATTAGAAAGGTTCAAAAAAGAATTAAATTCTGTATTTCCCAATAAACTGATTACAAATTTTAGTCCATCCTCGTCTTATAGAAACAGATGTGAATTTACTTATCAAAAAGATAAATACGTTATGTATCAAGGTTCAGAAAAAATTTATATAGCTACTTTTAGGAGTGCTGCTAGGCAAATACAATACTTAATGCCAATTTTATTGGAGCAAATAAATAAGTCAAAAAGGATAAAAACTAAACTGTTTCAAATAAATTTTAGAACAAATAATTTAAATGATGTAATGGTAACTTTAATTTATCATAAAAAAATTAGTGATGATTTGATAAATGAAATTAAAAATTTATCATCACAACTTAAAGTCAAGATAATATTACGATCAAAAAATTTTTTATTCTCAACCTCAAGTAAATATTTTAAGAGTGCGATTAAATATAAAAACATAAATCTATATCAAACAGACAATTGTTTTTATCAACCTAACAAGTTTTTGTTGGATTATATGATTAAAAAAGTAGTTGAATTTATAGATGATGCAGATGATATTCTTGAGTTATATTGTGGTGTTGGAACATTTACTATGCCGATATCATACTCTTGTAATAAAATTTTAGCTTCTGAAAATAATAGAGATTCTATAAAATGTATAAAAATAGGATTAGATATAAATAATATTTTAAATGTTACTAATGTGAGGCTTTCAGATGATGAAGTATATGAATTATTATTGGGAAGGAAATTCAATCGAACAAAAGATATTAATATTGATAAATATAATTTTTCTCATGTACTTGTAGATCCTCCAAGATCAGGTTTGACTAAAAAAACAATTGAAATGGTTGGCAATTTTAAGAATATAATCTATATTTCTTGCAATCCTGAAACTTATTTAAGAGATATCAATTTTTTAAAAAAACACAAAATCAAAAAAATAGAGCTTTTTGATCAATTTCCTAATACCCAACATTTAGAAATCGTTTCTCTGCTTCAAAAAAATTAATCTAATTTTTCATATTCTATCCAATCGACTATAAATCTTTTGGTATCTGGGTCTTCATTAAAATTTGAACAATTTGGATCATTACAGATTTCTGAAGGTTCAACACGACCGCCGTCAAAATTACCGCCAACAGCAACATTTAAGATTAAGTAATATTCTTTGTTAAATGGATAATTATATTGATTTAAAGGATAGATAAATGGGTCAATTGATAGATGTGGTGATGTCTCATCATCAATATAAATATCAATTTTGTCTTGAAGAAAAATTAAAGTGACAGAATAAAAATAATCTTGAAATGAATTATCTATAGATGAATTAAATTCATTAACTATATACCTATGATCAGGCCATTCAGTTCCAAAATGAACAGCTGAACTTACAATAGTTGATTGATCAGGCAGTCCATCAACAGGATATGATCTACCTTTTGCCTCTAATAAATCAATTTCACCACCGCTAGGCCAAGGAGTATTATCAAATGGCAACATCCATATTGCTGGCCATAAACCTGTTCCTTCTGGTACTCTAAAACATGCTGTTACCCTAGAGTTTACTTCAATAGCAAATTTCTCTTTTGTCATAATTTTCGCGGATGTAAAACTCTGAGTGACGTTATCAGAGCCTGTATTTATTTCGTATATTGGTTGAATTTTTAATAATCCGTTTTCAATAAACAAATTTTCTTTATCGTTTGCAGTATAGTTTTGATATTCGTTATTTCCGTTGCAGCCACCCCCATTATTATTACAGCCTTCATCATAAGACCATTTAGAATTATCTAATTCTGAGTTTGTAAAATCTTCTTGCCATGTGACATTGGTGCTTTTTGAAACACAGTTTTCATTAGATTTACCAGTTGGCGGGATATAAACATATTGAAATATAGAATTATTAGAAGAACTTTCATCATCTAAAACCAACGATGTACCACCACCACATGAAACCACTATAAGAAAAATAAAATATCTTAAGTTATGCATTATGAATAATTTATGTATTTTATTTAATTACAAATTCATCTGATAAAATCTTCATTTCTTTTCGCAAGAAAAACATAGCAATAAGATTAGGAATTGATACCAATGCAACAACTACATAGGCAATATTCCATACAACAGTAGTATCAATTACAGCTGCAAGCACAAAACAAAGCACATAAAAGTTTCTATACCATATCACGCCCCTTTCTCCAAAAATATATGCAGTTGACCTATCGCCGTAATAACACCAAGTTATGGAGGTAGAGAAAGCAAATAGCAACAAAGCTATTGCAACAAGTTTTCCACCCCATTCCCCCATAATTCCCTGTGAGAATGCCTTTGCTGTTAACTCAGCAGAACTAACAAGAGATTTTCCACTAAATACAACTTGTTCTGCCAATTTTCCGTTTACTACTTTAACTGAGCCTGAATATAACTCACCATCAAAATAACTATCTCTTACAGTTATATCTTCAGCAATAGATCTTGAATGAATAACTGTAATATTTTTGTCAGTTATTGATCCCTCTACAACTTCAAGAAGCCCGTTATATTCAATTACATTTGAGTTAATTGATTGAACATAATTTGTAAGTTCATTGATTTGATTAGGATACAAATATGTTCCATCAATATTTTTTTCATCACTGTAAGAGCCTTGAAGTATAACTAAATCAGTTTTTGAAAATGTTGTATCAAATTTTTGTGTCCAAACCCCACTAGATAAAATTACTAATGCTGTAACGCTGCATACTACAATTGTATCTATAAAAGGTTCTAAAATTGAAACGACTCCCTGGTCAATTGATTTATTCTTTGATGATGCATGGGCGATAGGTGATGAGCCCTGACCAGCTTCATTTGAATAAAGTCCTCTTGCAACTCCATATTTTAAACTCATTGCAAAACTGGCACCTAGAAATCCTCCAACAGCTGCAGAGCCAGTAAATAATTGTGAAAATATTGCATTAAATGATGGAATAACATTCTGATAATTTTCTATAAGGATTATCAGAGCGCCACCAAAATATATAAGGCCCATAATAGGAATAATTTTACTAGCTACTGATGCAATTCTTTTTATTCCACCAATAATAATTATCCACAATAAAATTCCTAGAAATAAACCTGTAAATAACTTTGGTATTGAGAATTCTGTATTCATAACAAGAGCGATATTATTGATTTGTGGCATATTTCCAGAACCAATAGCAGTTATCATCATGAAAAAAGCAAATAAAATTGCTACAAATTTGGATGGAAACTTTATACCATTCCATTTAAAATCAAGACCTTGTTCAATGTAATACATCGGTCCACCAGATATAGAGCCATCACTTAATTTAGTTCTATATTTATGTCCAAGTGTTACCTCAACATACTTTGTTGTCATTCCAAATATTGCTGTAATCCACATCCAAAATATTGCTGCTGGACCACCAGTCCATATTGCTAAAGCAACTCCACCAATATTTCCAGTACCAACAGCACCAGACATTGCGGTTGTAAGTGCTTGAAATCCTGTTGTTTCTCCATCTGATTCATCAATGTTTTTACCAGAAACAATTTTAAATGCACTCTTAAAGTATTTAAATTGAGGAAAACCTAAATAAATAGTAAAAAATATACCTGTTCCTATTAAAAGTGCAGGAAACCACCAAGAGCCACTAAGATTGTTATCAAGCAATACTAAAAAAGTATTAAATTGTTCCATGTTTTTTATTCCGTATAATTTTCGACTAAATCAGTATAACCACCAATTAATTTATCATCTATAAAAATTTGAGGTACGGTTCTTGCTTGAGGATTTCTTGTTAACATTTCTTGAAAAATATTAGGATCATCACAAGAATAGACGTCGTATTTAATGCCTTTTGCATCAAAGAAATTCATAGCCATAATACAAAATGAACAATTAGATTTAGAGTATATTTCTACTTTTTTTTTCATAATTTATTATAACAACAGATATTAATAAGATTGCAACTATATCTTAATAGAACTCTTTAACTCACTCAAAAAATAATTTAGAACATGAGTTTCATTTATTTGAGGGACCTTAAAGTAATCACTTCTTAAATTATTTAAATCATTCAATATATTTGATATCTTTAAATTATTAAATTTTGAGTCATTAAATTTCTTATAAAGACCTGATAAATCCTCTGATAATATACGGGATTTAAGAATGATTTTTAGAAATTCAACCAGGTAATTTGTTTTTGTAATTAGATCAATATTTAAATTACTAATTTTTTTAATTGCAAAATTACAGTCAATTTTATTATCAATAAAATCAGAAATAATTTTAATAAAATCTATAAAATTTAAATGTTGATTGTCTTGAATATCTTCAAGAATCTTCAATGGAGATATAAAACTTGGAAAATGACTTGAGTTATAGTCAGAAATTCCATTTTTAGAAAGCCATTGATCTTTTGAAACTTCATCTAGACTTGGAATACTTATTATTTGACATCGACTATAGACAGTTTTTAACAAAGACATTGGTCTGTTAATTGTAAAAACAATAAATGAATTTGGTGAGGGTTCCTCAAGTGATTTAAGTATTGCATTTTGAGATGCAAGATTCATATTTTGAGCATTTAATATAATCACAACTTTATTGTTTGCTACAGAAGGAGTTACTGATAAGAACTGGTTAATATTCCTATCACCTAACTGTTCGTCCCAGTCTTCTTTTTTAACAGTTTTTCTATATGTTATATGTTTCAAAAGAATTTTATCTTTATTTAAAATAAATAAATCAGGATGGGTATTTGAGTCAACCAAACCCTTATCATAAGTATTTGTTGTTTTATTTAGCAAAAGCTTTTGAGCAATATGTGTTGCGAGTATTTCTTTACCAATACCATCAGGACCATTGATGATTATTCCATGAGGTAGTTTTTCAAAATTTATTTTGTTATAAATTTTTTCTAGCCAATCGTAATTAGATATATTCATATCTATAGGTTTATGTGATTAATAATTTCATTATGAATTTCCTCAATATCCATAGAGGCATTTATTTTTATAAATCTATCTTTGTGATCTTTTGCAATCTTAATATAGCCTTTCCTTATTCGTTGAAAAAAAATTTTGCTTGAGGATTCTATTCTATCAATTTGATCATTTGTTTTTCTTGAAAAGCCTTCTTCAACAGAAATATCTAGCAATATACTTAAATTTGGAATTGGACAATTAATAAACGAGATAAGTGACTCAATAAATGAGATAGATAAATTTCTACCGTACCCTTGGTATGCTACTGAAGCATCATAAAATCTATCTAATAGTAAATAATCTGACTTACTAGTTTGTATTTTCTGTTTTATAAGTTCAACTCTTGAAGCAAACATTAATAAAAGCTCAGCTTCATCTGATAATTGATTTTTAGAATTTAACAAAATATCTCTAATTTTTTCACCAGCGTCAGTTGAGCCAGGTTCCCTATATGTATCAACATGAAAATGTTTTGATTCAAGATAATCTTTTAGTAGTTTTATTTGAGTTGATTTCCCAACTCCCTCAATGCCCTCAAATGAAATAATTTTCATTTATTAAGACCTAATTTGTTGATNATNTTACTTANATGNTCATCATATGNNTTNGANAANTANTGNGNAGTNGGNGAATNNGCAACAAAAAATAAATAATCNCCNGGTANTGCTATNNNTNGCTGCNTNTATAGANNNCNTNGANGATATNGANATTGGTGNTGGNGGNANTCCNTNNATCATATANGTNTTNTATTTNTTNNTTTTATNNAGAATATCAGATTTTTTTATATCACCATCAAAATTTGGTAATAAACCATAAATAATAGTTGGGTCAGCTTGCAGCCTCATGCCTATAGATAATCGTTTAAGAAAAACACTGGCGATATTCAGNTTTTCATTATTATTTCCAGCTTCTTTTTCAATAATTGATGCTAATATTAATACATCAGCCTTTTTCAATGACGTTTTTTTATTAACTGAATTAAGTTTAATATTTAAATAATTATTTAATCTTTCGTAACTTTTTATTAGTATTTCCGATGCCTGCATTCCTTTTTTATAAAAATAGGTATCTGGATACATAATACCTTCTTTAAATGGAAAATCTGTTTCAATACATTTTAAGAAGCTACAATTGTTATCTAAATATGAGTTATTAATTAATTTTTCTAACTCATAAATTGTAATTCCTTCATTAATTTTTAGTTTATACGTAATCGTGTCACCATATTGCAACGCAGAAACAATCTCTGAAAAAGATTTATTGCTAATTTGATACTCACCAGTTTGTATTGATCGTATGTCATTAAAATAAAGATATATTTTAGAAAAAAAATTATTGAAATAGTTCATAGGCAAGAACTTTGAAAAAACATCATTAATGGTTTCTCCACTATTGACTTCTAATATTGAATCGTCTTTCTGAGGTATATCATTAATAAATGCTTTATAAGGGGCATATATTGAAATTGATAATATGAATAAAAATAGACTAAATCTTATTAAATACATTTTAAATGTTTAAATAACCAATGTTATTGTAAACATTAATTTCGATTAATAAAAAATATGTTTATTCAAAATTAGAATTAATATAATCTACTGCTTCATTAACTGTGGAAATTTTTTCAGCATCTTCATCTGCGATTTCAAGATCAAACTCTTCTTCAAGCGCCATTACAAGTTCAACCGTATCTAAAGAATCAGCACCAAGATCATCAACAAATGATGAATCGCTCTGAATCTCGTCAACTGACTTTCCTAATTGATCGCTAACAATTTTCTTGACTCTTTCTTCAANACTCATAAGTACTCCAAAACCCTATATTAGTTTGACTCATTTTACATCTAATAGTTCAAAGATGCACATATAAATTAGTTCATCAATAAACCGCCGTCAATTGAAATTGTTTGACCCGTTATGTATGAAGCTTTATTTGATGCCAGAAATGAGACTAATTTTGCAACATCTTCTGCTTTACCTAATCTCTTTAATGGAATGCTATTCAAAAGTTTATTTTTTTCATTCTGATCAATATAAGAGGTCATGTCAGTCTCAATAAATCCAGGAGCAATACAGTTAACTGTGATATTTCTTGTTCCTAATTCTTTTGCTAAAGATTTAGTAAATCCATTTAATGCTGCTTTTGATGACGAATAATTAACTTGTCCTGGATTCCCCATTAAACCAGAAATAGATGAGATATTTATAATTCTACCTTCTTTATGTTTTATCATATTTTTAACAAAAATTTTAGAAAGATTAAATACTCCGTTTAAATTTGTATTTATTACATTGTCCCAGTCTTCATTTTTCATCCTTAGAAATATCTGATCTGAAGCTATTCCAGCATTATTTATAAGTATTTTAGGTAACAAATCTTTTGATTTCAGCATTTCAAAGCACTCTGCAATATCATCTCTTGAAGTGACATCTAANTTAAGNGGAATCAAATTTTCGTTTTTTTGATCAAATTCAAATTCATTTCTTGAGGTGCCAACTACAACAAAATTATTATTTGCAAAGTGATAGGCTATTGCTCTACCAATTCCTCTTGACGCACCAGAAATAAATACATTTTTGTTCATAAAACTGTCCTAATATCATCAAAGAAACTATCAGATGAAGATGAAAAAACATTACTCACTCCATTAGCTTTTGCTAATCCAGATAATACTTTACTTGGACCACATTCAATAACGATTCCATTAAATTTTTTTATATATTGCATAGTTCTTGACCATTGTACTGGCATGACAAGTTGATTTAATAATTTATTCTTTAAATTTTCGACATTATCTGTAATTTGACAATCTACATTGTGAATTATCTCATATCTTGGATTTTTAAATTTTAGTTTACTTATTTCATCTTTAAATTTATCCAAAGTTTCATTCATTACTTGTGAATGTGAAGCTACACTTACCTTAAGTTTGATGCATTTTTTATAACCTGCATTTTTTAGTTCCGTAACAACCTCTGAGACTCCCTCATTCGTTCCAGAAATGACAGTTTGAGATGCAGAGTTAAGATTTGCAGGTACTACAATAGTATTTAATTTATTTTCTACTTTTGTGCATAAATTCGATATAACATTAATATCTGTATTTAAAATAGCGTACATAGAACCCTCTGTACAATTTTCCATTAATATTCCTCTTTTATTTACTAATGACAATCCATCTTTTAATGAAATACAATTTGCAGCCACTAAGGCTGAATATTCACCCAAGGAATGTCCACAAACAATATTAGGAATAATATCTAGTTCTTTGCAAATGTTTCTAAAATAAAGATAGGACGTTAAAAGTATTGCTGGCTGTGTAATAGATGTTCTATTCAGATGTTCAATTGGTCCATTATCNATAATATCTATTAAATTAAATCTAAGGGAATCATTAATTTCGTCTTTATATGAGGATAATAATTTCTTTAAATTATCATCCAACATTCCTAGGTGTTGAGAACCCTGACCAGGAAATATAAAGCTTATATGCCTAGGCATAACTAAGATATTACTTCTTCAGACTCTTCTTTGATAGGTTTTCTAAGATCTTTTATCAGTCTACCTTTATAAAAACCATCTTTTGTCATTTGATGACGTAAATGTTTTTCACCAGATACAGGATCTATNGATAAAGTTCTAGATTTAAGAGCATCGTGAGATCTTCTTTGCCCCCTTCTAGATCTTGTAACTTTACTTTTTTGTACTGCCATAATAAGCCTTAAAAAAAGCTATCCTATCAAAGTTTTATAAATATTCATAGAAATTTTAATTAAGATTCATAAGTAAGTTCTTAAATTCAATTGGATATTCGGCATTTGTTTTAATTATTTTATTGTTTAAATCTGGNAAGCTTATTTTTTTTGAATGAAGAGGCATTTTGTAATTACCTACATTTAATTTTTCATCAAAATTAATATCTCCATATCTTTTATCATAAATTATTGGATGCTTCATCTCAGCAGCATGAATCCTTATTTGATGAGTCCTACCTGTAAAGATTTGAATATCTACCAAAGTAGTATTTTTTAATTTTTTTTTAAAANTAAATTTTGAAATAGCTTTTTTTGTGTTTGAGTTTATATTTTTATATACAGGTATNTCTATAAGTTTAACTCCCTTAAAATCGCCTTTTAAAATTGCAGAATAAGTTTTTTTAACTTTATTCGCTGGTAAGCATTTGCTAAAATGTTTTGCAGCTTTTTTATTTTTTGCAAAAACAATACAACCTGACGTATGTTTATCAAGTCTATGACATAAATCAATATTTTCACCATATTTTTTTCTAAATATATCAACTAAACCTATATAATTTTTTGAGCCAGCATGAACGGCTATATCATTCCTTTTATTAGCAACTATAAAATTTTTATTTTCAAAAAGTATGTCTTGAGTATGTTTTATGATCTCTTTTTGTTTTATGAATTTATAGCTATTTTTTAAAATTTCAAGATTAGGAGGAATTCTTACCTTATCACTAATTTTAAGTTTATAGCTTGGTTTTATCCTTGATGAATTTACTCTAACTTCACCTTTTCTAATTATATTATAAACTTTACTTCTTGGGACTGATGGAAGTATTGATATTAAAAAATTATCAATTCTTCTACCTTCATTATCTTCATTAATCTTAATATTTTTGACAGTCATGTTACAAATCTATAGGATATACATTTAAATNACTAGGTATTCCTAGTAAATTAATTAAGAAAGATATATACAACAGTTAATTACTAAAGCTCTGTAAAGAGCTATTCACGTGAGCAAAGGATATAAGACTTACTGAATGAAGCTTATNAAAAAGCATACTGCTGAATTATCTTCCTGTTACAGGGAGAACAGATGAAAAGAATATTAATAAACTCATCGTATGGGGATGAATTACGCGTAGCACTAGTTGATGGTGCAAAACTTTATGATTTTGATACAGAATCACCAGANAAGACACTGCTAAAAGGAAGTATCTTCAAAGCAACTGTATCAAGANTTGAATCAAGTTTAGATGCAGCATTTGTAGATTTTGGATCTGAAAGACATGGTTTCCTTCCATTAAAAGATTTATCAAAAGAATTTTTTAAGAAAGATAAAAAAGGGAAACATATTTGTACGTTAAAGGAAGGGCAAGAAATTATTGTACAGGTAANAAAAGAAGAAAGAGGCACAAAAGGAGCTGCCTTAACAACTCAAATTGGTTTAGCTGGAAGATTTTTAGTCTTAATACCTAATTCTTCAAGNTCAGGGGGTATTTCAAGAAGAATTAGCAGTGATGAAAGAGATCAAATAAAAAATACTCTCGATAAACTAAGTATTCCTGAATACATGAGTGTTATTGTAAGAACAAATGGACTAGGGAGAAGTGTTGAAGAGTTAAGTTTAGATTTAGCATATTTGNTGGCATTATGGGATGAAATAAATAACACCACACCGAATGCTACATCACCTTCCCTAATATTTAGAGACGATAAACTAATAGTAAGAGTTGTAAGGGATTATTTTAAAGAAGATATTGAAGAAATTTTAATTGATGACGAACAAATTTTTAATGAAGCAAAAGAATTTACTGAGGCTGTAATTCCAGATCATGCTGAGAAAGTAAAATACTATNATGAAGAGATTCCGCTATTTAATAGATATCAAATAGAGTCACAAATTGAACTTGCTTTTCAAAGAAAAATATCTCTTAATTCGGGTGGATCTATTGTAATTGATCCAACAGAAGCAATGACAACAATTGATGTCAATTCTGGTAGATCTACAAAAGGAAAAGATATAGAAGAAACAGCTTTTAAAACAAACTTAGAAGCTGCTACTGAGATTGCTAGACAGCTAAGATTAAGAGATGTCGGCGGTCTAGTCGTAATAGACTTTATAGATATGTTAAATGAAGAAAATCAAAACAAAGTTGAATCAGCATTCAGAAAAGCAATATATTCTGATAGAGCGAGAGTTCAAATATCAAGCATATCAAGATTTGGCCTTCTAGAAATTTCAAGACAAAGGTTAAGACCGTCTTTAAACGAATCATATGATATTGAGCATGTTCTTGTAAGAGGTCCAAGATCACTTGGTATATCTATTTTACGAATTGTTGGTGAAGATGCCGCTAAAGAAAATACTGGCGAGATTCATGTTTATGTTCCATCAGATGTTGCAAGCTATCTTTTAAATGAAAAGAGATACGACATTATAAATATTGAAAAATCTAATAAAATCAAAGTGTTAGTCATCGCTGATCCATATAAATCTAGGCCTTATTATAAAGTTATNAGAATTAAAGCATCAGACATAAAAAACACAGAATCATATAATCTTACTCCAGAAAGTCCAGAACCTGATATTAATTGGAGAGATGCGAATAATAAAACANAAACTATGAAACCGTTAGTTGATGGTGTGAAACCTCCTAAAATGCCAAAAACTAAAAAAGCTGGTTTAATGAAATGGTTAAAATCAATAACTGGACTTGAAGCAGAGGAGGTAGANCAAAAAAAGAAACCACGCAGAGCAAATAAAGGGATAANTAATAACAAAAGAAAAAAACCTTCAAATAGGAATAAAAAATTTCTAAATAACTCTAATAAACCGAAAACAAATAATAAAAACAAAAATAAAATAAATGAAAATCCAAAGAAGAGTGTTAAGCCAAAAAATAATGTTAGGAAACCAGAACTAAAAAAAGAAAATCAAAACAAAATTAAAAAACAAGCAAATGTTGATGAAACTCCGACAAAAACTAAAGAGCCTGCTATGAAAGAGATAATNAAGGATAAAAAACCAAAAAAAGTTATTCCGACAAGAGCTAAGAATGATCCTCGACAAAAGAGTTAATTAATAGCCCTGATAAACTGGTGCTAGGAGGTACATATGGTAATTTGTCATATCTATACCAATTTGCTTCTGCAATCTCTTTCTCATCTATTTTAATTTCGCCTGATTCATACTCACATGAAAAACCTAACATTAATTGTGATGGAAACGGCCAAGGTTGACTTCCAAAATATTTAAGATTCGTTACTTTTAAATTAACTTCCTCAAGTACCTCTCGTTTAACCGTTTCTTCTGCAGATTCTGAAACTTCAACAAAACCAGCTAACACACTAAATAAACCCTCTGGAAAAAGATTATTTCTTGCTAATAAAACTTCATTTCCTTTGATAACCATGGCCAAAACACATGGAGAGATTGAAGGATAAATAACTTTAGATGAGGTTGGACACCTTAGAGCCTCCTCTTCAATATCAAATTTATTTAACTTGCCTGAATATCCTGAATATTTATTACTTTTTATCCAATGAAGAAGTTGATTCGCCCTTCCCATTAAACCAATATCTTCAGGTTTAGAAATTGCCAACAAATGTCTCANATCTAATTCAATTAAAGACTCATATCCAATATTAATATTGTTGTCATATCCCGATATATCTACTCCATATATTTTTTTTTCTGCCTCAGCTACTCCAACAACAAGTGAATTTTCAATATTAATATTTAAATAACTGCTTTCTAATAAGAATGTTTTTAAATTAGGTTCATATATTATTTTATTATCTTTAAAAACAATAAAATGATTATTTTCTTNACCATTTATCTCTAAAAATCTTTTAAAATGCATAATATATAAATATTTAAGATGTCCTAATGTTAAACGAAATACAAAAATTATTTCTTGGAAATGCNCCAGGNTGGTATAAGTCTACCATAATAGGCTTTCTAGTAATTAATCCACCATTATTAATTGTGCTTAACTATCTTGGTTTAGATGGAAATTTTATTATTGGCTGGGTTTTTCTTCTACAGTTCATATTTACATTGGCATTAGCCTTAAAGTGCTACCCACTCCAACCTGGGGGATTACTTGCTCTAGAAGCTATTATCATGGGGTTGACATCAACAAAATCTGTTTTTCATGAAATTGAAAATAATATAGAAGTAATACTTTTATTAGTTTTCATGGTTGCAGGAATATATTTCATGAAAAATCTTATGTTAACAATATTTACTAAATTATTATTAAATATTCGTTCAAAAACTCTTCTATCACTTTTGTTTTGTATTTCAGCTGCAATTTTGTCTGCCTTTTTAGATGCTTTAACTGTAACTGCTGTATTAATTGGAGTGACTATAGGTTTTTATAGAATCTATCATTCTGTCGCNTCAGGAGGATCGTTTTCAAACGAATCTCATGATTATCATAATAATGCGGCTATGAGTGATTTAAAGCTAGAAGAGCTTGAGAATTTTAAGGCTTTTTTAAGGGATTTAGTCATGCATGGAGCAGTTGGTACTGCTCTTGGAGGAGTTTGTACTATTGTTGGAGAACCTCAAAATTTATTAATTGCAACAATCGCAGAATGGGAATTTGTCGAATTCTTTTTAAGAATGGCTCCAATTACAATGCCAGTTTTTGTTGCTGGTGTTCTTACATGCTTTGTAATTGAAAAATTTTCCATCGCGGGATTTGGCAATCAATTACCATCGAATATCAGAGAAATTTTTAATGATTATTCTANATATAGAGAAGAAAACATTACTGCAAAGGACAAAGCCGAACTTTTAGTTGAGTCTGTTGTAGCAGTTTTCTTGGTTATTGCGCTTGGATTTCATTTAGCTGCTGTCGGTTTAATTGGCCTAAGTGTGATAATTTTATTAACAGCATTTAAGGGCATCACTGAAGAACATCACCTGGGTGAAGCATTCCATGAAGCTCTTCCATTTACTGCATTGCTTGCTGTATTTTTTGCAATTGTTAGTGTAATTCATGATCAACATCTCTTCTCACCTGTAATTGATTATGTTTTATCTCAAGATCCCTCAAAGCAACCATCATTGTTTTTTGTTGCAAATGGATTTCTATCAGCAATTAGTGACAATGTTTTTGTAGCAACTATATATATAAATGAAGTTAAAAGCGCTTTCGATAANGGAGTTATTACTGAAACTCAATTTAATAATCTTGCAATTGCAATAAATACAGGAACAAATTTACCAAGTGTTGCTACCCCTAATGGACAAGCAGCATTTTTATTTTTGTTAACTTCATCACTAGCTCCATTAATAAATCTTTCCTATCTAAGAATGGTGTATATGGCACTTCCATATACTATTGTCTTATCAGTTGTAGGATATGTTGCTATTAATATTTTTCTTTAGTGATTAATTTCAACAGAAAATTTTGTGTTGCACCAATGATGCAATGCACTGATACGCATGATAGNTACTTGTTACGCTTAATATCAAAGAGAGTATTTTTATATACTGAAATGATTGCAACTGGTTCATTGATATATGGAAAATGTTTTGATCAACTAAAATTTAATNTAGAGGAGCATCCAGTNGGCGTTCAATTAGGTGGTTCAAATATCTCTGATTTAATTGAATGTTCAAAAAGATGTGAAGAATATGGCTATGACGAAATTAATCTTAATGTAGGATGTCCCTCTGATCGTGTTCAAAAAGGTAAGTTTGGTGCATGTTTAATGCTTGAGCCAAATTTAGTTGCAGAATGTCTGACTAATATGAAAAACTCTGTAAGTATTCCTATATCAATAAAGTGTAGGCTTGGAGTTGACGATTATGATNACTATGAATTTATCTATAATTTTGTTTCTATTGTCAAAGAATCTGGAGTTAATGTTTTTATAATTCATGCAAGGAATGGAATTTTGAAAGGCCTAAGCCCACGTCAAAATAGAAATGTTCCACCGTTAAAATATGATTATGTTTATAAACTAAAACAAGATTTCCCAGAATTNGAAATCATTATAAATGGNGGAATTAAAAATATTGATAATTCATTAACTCACTTAGAAAAAGTTGATGGAGTTATGATTGGAAGAGCAGCATATGAAAACCCTTTCATGTTAAGAGAAATTGAAACCAAATTTTATAAAATAGATTCATCAATAAATTCGAAAAAAGAAATACTCAGTTTGTATCTTGAGTATGTTGAAAAACAAATGCTCAATGGTCATAGTCTAAATAGAATGATGAAACATCTATTTGGTTTATCAAAGGGTGATAAATATGCTAAAGCTTTTAGAATTAAGATATTAGAAATAATAAAAAATAATAATTTAAAAAATAATAAAAAAGAATTAGAAGAACTTTTAGTCTATTAAAAAATCCTCCATATCATCAATAAAATCATCTTTAACATTGATACCATCTGCGATTTCGTAATTTAATGATTGAATGTAAGCATCTTTGACAAATGAGTATTTGTCACCAGAAAGTAAAGATTCAACATCCAGTAATCTCTCTCTAGTTTCTATGGCATCGATAGTCTTTAGAGCAATATTTACATCCGTATCAGTCATGTGAAAAGTAACTGACGAAAATGATGACACAGGTCTGCTTAATGTATCTCTTAAGGTTGAGGGACCAAGTCCAGGTAACATTATATAAGGACCTTGACCTACTCCCCATACTGCTAATGTTTGACCAAAATCTTCTTCATGTCTATCAAGGCCGATTTTAGAAGCAATATCAACTAAACCAGCTAAACCAATTGTTGAATTTAAAATAAATCTTGAAAAATCATTTATTGATTTTTTTGGTTTACCTTGAAGCAATTGATTAATTGAAGTNTCCACATCTTCAAGATTATTAAAAAAATTAGAAACGCCATTTTTAACTTTAGGAGGAAGGGCTGAATATGTCTCAGCAATTGGTTTTAAAATCTTTTGATCAAGTTTTTCATTAAATTCAAAAGTTTTTCTGTTGAAATTTTCATAGGGATCCCTTAGTTCATTTGTTAGTGCAAAATTGACCATAAAAGAAATAAAAAAGAGATATAAAAATTTCACAATTAATTATACATCTGACATGATAACTTTAGATATCTTGTTACTAACGAGACAATTAAAGTCTAAGTTAAGATCAAGGATGTTTTTATCAAACTCATATGTACCAAGATGGTCAATCTTATTTGATAAAAAGANACTGTCATCAAAATTTTTAACATTAAAAATATTATTAGAAATAAATCCTAAAATATTAATATTTAGTTTTCTTAACATTGTTATAGTTTTTTGTGTATCTGANATTGCTAATTTATTTGGTGTAGTAATTAATATAAATTCATCGATANTAAGTTCTTTAAAAACAGTTAAATATGCATCGCCAGTTCCAGGTGGCATATCAATTAATAGATAGTCTAAATTATCCCAAACTGTATCATTTATTAATTTTTTTATTGCGCCACTTAACATTGGTCCTCTCCATATAGCAGCATCATCATAATTTAATATATTGCCCATAGATATTATTTTTATACCTTTCTTTTCAGCTGGCATAATTTTTTTATTGAGTATCGTNTTCTTTGAATCAAGACNGAATAAAATATTTTGGTTTGGCCCATATATATNAGCATCTAAAATGCCAACTTTTTTATGTTTTGATAAACTAAGTGCTAACAAAGCCGTGATTGAGCTTTTACCAACTCCACCTTTTGCCGAACCAATCGCGATTATTTTTTTTATAGGCATATTAACTTTGGTTTTCACATATAATACAGTTTATAAATGGACAATTCTAAGAAAACTAAAAGAAAAATACTGGTTACACAAGCATTGCCATATGCAAACGCTCCTCTTCATTTGGGGCATATTCTTGAAGCTGTCCAAACTGATATCTGGGCCAGATTTCATAACCTTAATAATAACGAATGTTTGTTTTTTTGTGCAGATGATACTCATGGAACACCGGTCATGTTAAAGGCAAATGAAATAGGAGTTAAACCAGAANAATTAATTGCAGATGTATATAAAGATCACAAATCTACATATAAACTTTATGATATAAATTTTGCAAATTTTTANTCAACACATAGTGATGAAAATAAGAAATTCTCTGAATATATATACGAATGTGCGAAAAATAATAACTTAATATCAAAATCATCAATCGAACAATATTACGATGAAAAAGAAAAGATATTTTTATCTGATAGATACATAAAAGGAACATGCCCAAAGTGTGGNGCAGAAGATCAACATGGAGACAATTGTGGAGTATGTGGAGCTTCATATGATGTATTAGACGTTAAAAATCCTGTTTCAATTTTATCTAATTCAACTCCAATTAAAAAAAAGAGTGATCATATATTTTTTGATCTTCCTCAAAAAAATNAAATGCTTAAAGATTTTTTAAATAAAGTAGANCTACAAGAGTCTATAAAAAACAAATTAAGTGAGTGGTTGTCTGATGACCTAAAAAAATGGGACATATCAAGAGATGCTCCTTATTTTGGTTTTAAAATACCTGGTGAGGAAGATAAGTACTTCTATGTNTGGGTTGATGCCCCAATTGGTTATCTTGCATCNATATCTAATTGGGCAAAAAAAAATGACTTNAATATGGAAGATNTATGGTCTGAAAAATCANATTATGANATATATCATTTTATTGGAAAAGATATAGCTTATTTCCATGGACTATTTTGGCCAGCCCTTTTAANTGCTGCAAATTTTAAGTTACCTGATGGTATAAATGTTCANGGTTTTCTGACCATAAATGGANAAAAAATGTCAAAATCAAAGGGAACTGGTATTTTGGCAAAAGAATTTGCAAATNTTACAAACCCAGAAANTTTAAGGTATTATTTTGCTGCAAAACTCAANAATAAAGTTGAAGATATAGATCTNAATTTTGAAGATTANGTTCAAAGAATTAATTCTGACTTAGTTGGTAAATATTTAAATATNGCATCCAGATCGGCATCATTTCTTAAAAAGAATAAAAANATTTTATCTACTAATGTTGATGATAAGGTGCTCAATAATCTTATATTAATGAAACATGAAGTTATAAAATTATATGAATCTAAACANTACTCTAAATTAATAAGAGTAATTATGGATTTAGCAGATAAAATAAATAAGTATATNAATGAAGAAACTCCATGGAAAAAAGACCATCATGAAGCTGTTGAAATTAGTTCAACNGCTATGAATGCCTTTTTCATNCTTTCTGTATATCTNAATCCAGTNATACCAAATATAACTAAAAAAGCATTTGAGTTCTTAAATGTAGAAAAGATTTCATTTGATGATGTTGAGAAAACAAAAATAAAAAAAATAAATACTTATAAACCATTGCTAAATAGACTTGAAAAAATAATAATTCCTGAGGAAGAAGATATGGATAATGTTAATTTAATCAATATTGATCAATTTTCAGCAGTTGATTTAAGGGTAGCTAAGATTGTGAAGGCAGAACATGTTGAAGGTGCTGATAAACTCTTGCNACTTACTTTAGATGTTGGCGATCTAGGAACGAGAAATGTATTTGCTGGCATTAAAAGTGCCTATAAACCTAACGAACTNACTGATAAGCATATTGTATTAGTTAACAATCTGGAACCNAGAAAGATGAAGTTTGGAGTGTCAGAAGGTATGGTACTTGCTTCAAGTAATGATGAGGGTATTTATTTGGTTTCACCTGATAGCGGTGCAAAGCCTGGTATGAAAGTAAGATAATGAATAAAACTGACATAATAATTATTGGCGCTGGTCCAGTTGGCCTATTTACAGTCTTTGAAGCTGGTTTGCTTGGATTAAATTGTACAATTATTGATAATCTTGATAAGCCAGGAGGTCAGTGCGCTGAGTTATATCCTGAAAAACCAATATATGATATTCCAGGTGTACCNTTTCAAACTGGTCAGGAGCATGTTAACGCCCTNCTCGAGCAAATTAAACCATTTGATTATNAATTNCATCTGTCAGAAAGAGTTGATTCTATTGAAAATATAACTCATGAGGATNATACTTTTTGGAAGATAAAAACAACAGCAGATAAAGAGTTTATTTCAAAAAATATCTTCATTGCAGCTGGTGCTGGTTCATTTGAACCAAGGAGACCACCTAATATAGAAGATCCAGACAAATTTATTTCAAATGGAGTTGAATATGCCGTTAGATCTATTGATAAATATAACAATAANGATATTTTTATATTTGGTGGNGGTGACTCAGCTCTAGATTGGACTGTTGAGTTATCAAAAATTGCAAAATCAGTAAGCTTAGTTCATAGAAGAGATGCTTTTAGAGGTGCTCAGCATACAGAGGAACTTATGCGNAATTTAGTCAAAGATAATAAAGTTAATTTACTAACTCCCTATCTTATCGATTCTATTGTTGGTAATAAAAAAGTAGANTCTATAACACTAAAAAATTTTGAAACTAGTGAAATTGAATCATATGAAGCAGATGAATTANTATTTCTTTTTGGTCTTAACAAAAAACTTGGTCCAATATTAGATTGGAATATTGAATTAAATGGAAAAAAAATTCAGGTNAATACTGAAAACTTTCAAACCTCTAAAGAAGGAATATTTGCTGTTGGTGACATAAATGATTATCCAGGTAAGCTTGATTTAATTTTGTCAGGGTTTCACGAAACTACCCTTGCAGTTCAGGAAGCATATAAAAGAATATATCCTGGTGAAAGAGTNCCATTTGGTTANACTACCTCAAATTCAAAATTACAAGAAAAGCTTGGTGTTAAAAAATAGATTTAGAAAATATCTTCCAGTAGTTGTTGATATTGAAACTGGTGGTTTTGATCCTGAAAAAAATGCAATANTAGAAATTNCTATNACTTTGATTGAAGAAGAGAATGATAAATTTTATCCAGGTGAAACATTTAGANACCACATAAANCCATTTGAAGGATCAATNGTAGAAAAGGAATCACTTGATTTTACTAAAATAAAATTAGATCATCCTTTAAGAAATGCTGTTGATGAACTAGAAGCGCTAAATGACTTATTCAANATAATAAATAGAACAAAAAATAAATATGAGTGTTCAAGAGCAATATTAGTTGGACACAACGCTCATTTTGATAAATCTTTTTTAGATGCTTCTGTGATAAGAAATAATATAAAAAAAACACCATTTCATAANTTTTCAGTAATTGATACTGTTTCATTAGGTGTGCTTGCAACCGGNCAAACTGTACTAGCNAGAATTTGTGAACATTTATCTGTAAATTATGATAATGACNAAGCTCACTCAGCAGCATATGATACAGNNGTAACTGCANAGGTTTTCTGCAAAATTNTAAATAGTTTTGACAACTAAGATTCTATTGAATCAATAAGCTTTTTTAATTCGCCACTTTCATGCATCTGGGCAATGATATCAGCACCACCAACAAGTTCACCATTAATAAAAACTTGAGGAAATGTTGGCCAATCAGAAACTTTTGGCAGAGANACTCTTACATCATTATTATCCAAAACATCAACGTAACTAAATTGTGATTCGCATTCAATTAACGTNTGTACAGTTCGAGCTGAAAAACCACATTTAGGTTCATAGGGAGTTCCTTTCATATATATTAAAATACTATTCTCTTTAATTTGTTCTCTTAGCTTTTCTTCTATATCCATTTTAATTCCTAATGATATCTAAATATTTCTTTATTGTTTCTTCAAAACCATAATGAAGTGAATCTACTATTATAGCGTGACCAATAGATACTTCATTAATATTTCCAATATCAACTAAATAACTTAAATTATTTAAATTCAAATCGTGACCAGCATTAACAGACAAATTTAATTTACTTGCAAGCTTAACTATTTTTACAATGTCATCNACAGCTTTGACATTCTTTGTTTCAATAGCTTTTGAAAATTCTCCAGTATGAATCTCTATTAATGAAGACCCCATTTCATATGCGTATTCAACACCTTCAATACTATCAATAAATAAGCTTATGGGNGCATCATTTGAATATTCTTTTAATTTNTTTATAACGTNNATAAGATCATCATCGTGTTTACCAGATGACCAACCATGATCNGATGTAATTTGATCAATGCTATCAGGCACAAGNGTTATTTGATCTGGTTTAATAATCTCGACTAATTCACAAAAACCTAAAAANTCATNTTTTGGTTTTGAGAATGGATTACCTTCAATATTAAACTCTACACCNTTCTCTTTGGTAAGTTTTGATAACTTTATAACATCATNAGAAGTTGCATGTCTATGATCTGGTCTTGGNTGAAGAGTTAAACCATCTACACCTAATGCTATTGCTTTATTGGCAAAGTATTCAATATTTGGATAATTTTCACCTCTAGCATTTCTCAAAAGAGCTATCTTATTTAGATTTACACTTAATTTCATAGCCTAATTATATGTNTATATTATTATCTGTATAGGTCCTCATTTTTATCAATAATCAAATCAAAAGCATTATTATTTGTTTCATGTCTTTTTTTGTTCAACCCTTTGATAATAACAATAGGCTTCATTTCATTACTTTGTCCCATGAGAAGCCCAGCTGCAGCTGCTAACTCATCTGCAAAAGCAACTTCAGTACCCTTAAGTGGTTCATCGTAAATATCTTTATATCCCTTTAAATCTTTCAAGCTCTGTAGATTATAACTAGCTAATGCAAAGTTTATAACACCAGCTCTATAAGGCCTTGTCATTGAATCAGAAATAATGATTGAGATATCTTTATTNAGTTTCTTTTTTAACTGCTCTTGGATTTTTTTAGCACTTTTTTTAGGGTCTTTTGGAAGTAACAATGCTAGATTTTGCTCTTTAGGAATATTAGATAAATCAATACCTGCATTTACATTAATATAACCTAGTTTATGCTCGACTATAATTACATTTTTCTTTGTAGATATTATTTCTTTTGATTCATTTAGTATNGCCTGAACNAAGCATGGACTCTTGCTTAATTCATTTGCTAAATCTTTTGCCTTTTTTGATATNGGAATACTATCTAAATCAAGGTATCTGTTTTCAGCTTTAGATACAATTTTTTGGGCTATGACAATAACATCATTATTATTAATAATTGATTCACTAGAAATAATTGTTTTATATATTATTTCACTCAGATCATCTCCAGGATTAATCAAAGGAAAATTANTAAGTGCTTCAAGTTTGAGTGAATTCATAAAAAAGACATCTTAAAAAATACTAAGATAACANATATAAACAAAATTTCATTCATCATGTATACTTCTTTGCTATGACGATATTTGATGAAAAGTTGCTAACTATTTTAGTGTGTCCCGTTTCAAAAAAATCATTATCATATGATAAAGAAACTAATGAATTNGTATGTANGGAATCTAATTTAGCTTATCCTATCAAGGATGGCATTCCTGTTATGTTACCTGAAGAAGCTCGGAAAATTTAATAATCGCGCCCGTAGCTCAGTTGGATTAGAGTGCTTGGCTACGAACCAAGAGGTCGGGAGTTCGAGTCTCTCCGGGCGCGCCATATTTATCAAGATATTCGGCATGTAAATTGCATTTTAANTTGCATGAATAATTATTTAGAAAGACTATACTATTTTTGTAAAAATGAGCCTTTATGGGCATTGGCTTTCTTTTTTTGTGGTTATATTATTGGTAACACATATTTTACTTTTTAAAACTTATTGCTGAATAATGCCAATTACTCTGTCTATAAACCAGTAACAACCAGTACCACCGATAAGTAAGCTTGCAAATATTTTTAATTCTTTAAGATACTGAATCCTCCTTGAAATATATATCATCAATATAGGTATTGGTATCAATGCTATTTGAGCTAATTCAATTCCAATGTTAAAAAATAATAATGACAAAAGCATTTTGTTATTTGATATACCTATGTCGATAAGAGCACCTGCAAATCCTAGNCCATGTAACAAACCAAATCCAAATGCCATTAGCCACGGCGTTTTTAGAGAANCTTTATTTGTATATATTTCTGATGCTAAATAGACTATTGTTAATGCAATTAATGCTTCAATAGTTCCTTGGGGTAGCTTGATAAAGCCATAAACTGTCATACCAAGAGTGATGCTATGTGCAACTGTAAATGCAGTTATAGTTTTTATGATATTAATTAAACCAGATATACAAAAAAGCAATCCAAATANAAACAAAATATGATCTAATCCATCGAACAGATGAGAAAAACCAAGTTGCAAATATGATAATGGGTAATAATTACTTTCGGCGGGTATTTCAAGAATATTATTCTGAACATTTATCAAGCCTTCAAATGTGCTTTCATTAAAGTTTATAGTTATTAATGCATCTGTTAAAACACTTAGATTAATAATTTCAATCGATAATCCTTTAAGGCTAGATGAACAATTTAAAGATATTTTTTCATTAATATATTTACCTTGATAATAAAGATCANTTGATTCTGAAAGACATTCTTGAGGGAAGAGAACTTCTGCCCTTTTACCAATATTTTTGAAAGGATACATCCATGTTGCCTCATAGACAAAATCTTTATCACTTNATTCTTCTACAACGAGATGCGCAGGATTGAATTCGTGAGGATAGATATCTAAAGCNTATGTTAAAAAAAATGAAAAAATATACTTTTTCATTAAATTTGCAGTTCAGGATTAATATATATTGTATATTCAGATTTGATATCGTTAAGGTATTCTTTTAAGGCTTTGTCTCTTTTGTCTTGTAATAAATCTACTTCTACTTGCTTTAAAACATTAGTAATATCTGGAATATATCCTTCTTTGTAATTATTTACGTAGATAATGTGATGCCCAAAAGGAGATTGAATTGGGCCAATCCACTTATTTAATTNAATATTATTAAAATAAGAGCTAAATTCATCTCCAAATTCACTTTGTATTTTTCGCAAGTTAACGTCTACAAAATTCTTTCCAAGGAAAAAAGGATCAGCCTTGATGTTTTTGTTGTTCATAAGATCGTTGTAAGCAGTCAATGACCGTTCTTCAGAGTTTTNTTCTAATGAGAAAAAGTAATGTGTGAATGTATATGTTGCATTAATAAAGTACTTTTCTCTATTGTCATTGAAGAATTTAATTAAGTCATCATTTGATGGTGAATTAGGAATTGATTCTTGCCTGAGAAACGAAATTTTCTGAGCGAGTCTTCTTTTGATGATCCTGTCTTCTTTGTCTAAACCTAACTTAAGCGCTTCTCTGTACAAAATTTCTTCTTCAACAAGATTATTTATAATTCTTGTAATTTCATCATCATTTGGATTTCTACCAACTTGAGACCTCCAGGCACTAACAAGACTAATAATTTCTTGATCACTTATAAAGATTTCTTTTTCGTTATCTGAATTAAATGTTATATCAATCAAGTATAAAATAATGCCGATTACAAAGAATAAAGGTATTTTATATTTCAATTTAATTAATTATGTCTAATCAATAGTTCTTAGCTCTATTGTTCCACCAAGAGGAACCACTTCAACATCTGATTCCTCAGGAATATACCAAATTGGAGATGACCACGCTCTTTCTTGAATTGTTTCATGAAGATCCTCTCTTGGTTTAAATCCTGATTTAATTGCATCCCATGTACTCCACCTGCATGTTGGGTTTTCAAGTACACGAACGTAATAGAATATTTTGTCAGTTGGGATAAATTCTGGATCTCTCCAAACGGTTTTTAACTCAGATGAACCAACATTTGAACTTATAGAACAGTCATTGATATTTACCTTTGCTCCATTATCTGGACACCTATTTGTAATTGNGTCTGGTTCTAAACCATCCGAACAAGCAATATCAAAAACTTTTTCAAANGGTCTTCCGCTNTTNAAATCAATCCATCCTTTTATGATCTGAACTCTTTGCAGTGGGGCTCCATCTTTATCTCTTTGAGCCCATACAATAAATTCAGGAGTTTTATTATCNTCATTAAGCAGATCAGAACCCATTGTTACACCCTTATCNTATGCTTCGCTTACCAATNTATCTGAATTAAGATCAATTGAGGATAAATTATAGCCACCAAAAAATCTAAGAGCTATTCTTGTTCCTGTTGTTGCAAAAGTTTCTTTTCTTCTAAATGCATTAAATATAGATTCTCTGGTATTCTCCTCAGCCCATGCAACTGCTAAACCAGAAGCNCCCCATTGTGTAAAACCTGTATTTGCATACTGACCCTNATCAAAATTCACCGTACTNATTGGTTGATTAAATGCTCTCATGTATTCTTCTAATCTTGCAACATTTTCTTCTGCAAGAGGGATTGAACCCCTGCTTTCAGGTGTACCATCAAGTAGTCCTACTTTTGACCAATAATTGGATTCATCAAGTGAAGCAGCAGCAACGTGAGTATCAGTTGAGCCAATCAATCCGAATTTATATGGATTTCCCTGTCTAGTAAATTCTAANGTTAAACCATTCAAGTAAGCTTCTCTAACATATGACCCTGAGGGTTTACTATATGTTGGAGGAATGCTTCCCACCCTTGTATCCATTATTTCAAAATCTGCCCAATCATCGTCTGGTGACAATAANGGGTGTGTTTCTGAGGTTCCNTTAACTTGAGTTATTTCAACNATTGGCTCATTTCTCATCCTTTTATTTGCATACTCTATATCAATAGCATTTCCTTTAAATGTNTCCATTTCAAACATTTGACCATTAGAACCATTAGAATTATGTGGCATTGATATTGTATCTACNCCTTTTTCTCTTANATTGTCTTGCCACGTCCATAAATCCTCAGGATTAATTGAATCTATTCTAGTCCATGGCCTTACAGAGGCTTTAGAAGAGTTAAAGATAACATTTCTNTGCAAATTACCTCCTTCAATATCTGTAGATGTTGTAAATTCATATCCTATAAAAGTNGTAAAATTACCAGGATCATTATGNTCATTTGCAGATCGTGCAACATCTGCCCAAGCAGATTTATGGATATCATAATCAAAAGATTTCAATGCCCCTTGGGTATTTCGAGAAAAATATGCCTTTAATAACTTAGGATGCCAATCTGGATAGGGTTGAATAATTGTTGCACCAAGAACTGAACTAAATATGTTTGATCTGATCCCAGCAGACTCAACTGTTAAATTATCTAATCTATTTAAATCGTGAAATGGTTTTGCAAATTCATTTTGAGAAATATCTGAAGAAGTATCAGCATAAGCTTGAATCATGCCCATATAAAAACCATGATCTGTAACAGCATAAAAATCTAAAGGTTCTCTTAATTGCATTTCATATCCCAAAGGATGTTTTATGCTAGCTCCTTTAGCATATCGATATGCATCATCAGGAGATGCAGTAACTCCAAATACATATGCATCAAAAGAATATTTTGTATGAACATGCAAATCTCCATAATATGGATTTCTATTTACATTTGGAGCAGGTCTAGCTTTTTGAATTTGTGGTTTTTCAATGGAAAAATCAACAACTTCAAGTGCAGAATTAGATTGTAATTTTTTAAATAAACTTAAGACAGGTCTACTGTCATAAATATCTATTGCTATAAGACCAAGGGTGGNTATATATAAAACTACAAATAATAATACTGTATTTCTTAGATATTTCATTGTTGCTCCCCATAACAAATCATAATAATTATAAAATTTGATATATCTTATGACAATGTTTATAAAAAAATATTTTGATACTTTTTCTAGATTGAATTAATCTATATCATTCTTTGCGCCTGTAGCTCAGTTGGACAGAGTACTTGGCTTCGAACCAAGGGGTCGGGAGTTCGAATCTTCCCGGGCGCGCCAATAAAAAAGGGATTCAAGCGAATCCCCTTTTATAAATTTAAATAATTAAAATTTATAATTCACATTTAAACCATATGTAGCATAGTTGTTTGGATAACCAAAATATGTTGTTTGTGTGAAATCAACAACTGCTACAAAAGCAGAAGTTAAATATTCATCATCATTGATATTTTGTCCATATAAACTTATAGATAAATTATCTTTTTCAATTCCCGCTGAAAAGTTCAAAGTGTCCATTTTTCTAATACCATTTCCTTGGGATTCTATGATTGCTTGTGCTTCTGTATTTTCAAGTAATACAGCCTCACTTGAGTAAAGATGAGATAGTCTTGTAAAACCATCCCAGCCATTCATATCCCAATTCCAAGTAACTGATGTAGCAATTGTATCTTCTGGTATATTTGATGGAGTCGTTCCTGTTAAATCACCAAATGCAGATCCAGGAAATGAATCATATATGGGATCTAAAAATGTACCGCTCATAGTAATGTCAATATTCTCTAGTGGTGAATAGACAAGATCAAATTCATAACCATCAGTGGATTGTGAGCCTGCGTTTGCTAAAACAAAACCAGTTCCAATGAATGTATTTGATTGAAACCCATCTATAGTTTGGTCAAAAATGGCTATATTCAAGTAACCTGATGGTAAATATATTTTAGCACCTAATTCGATTACCTCAGCCTCTTCTGGTCCAGCATATCTTCTTCCAACCGACCTATTTGGACTAGGAGGTGTCCCGGCTGCAATTAAACCTGCTAATTCATTTGCATCGGCATCTGAGTTTCGTGATATATTCCAAGCAGATGCTTTGAATCCAGTAGAAATACCACCATAAACTGAAATTGCTTCGTTTACTGAGTATAATAATTTAAATGTATAATCAACATTATCATCCGTACTTTTTCCATCCTGAGCTGCGTTGGGGAAATTAGTAAATTGTGGGACTAATTGAAGACCTCTAAAAAATGAAGCTTGTGAAGGAGGAAAACCAGCTGCTACAAAGTCTAAATTTGATAATACGTCTGTATTAATCTGAGAATATGAAACAGTCTTTTCATCTTCCATATAACTTACACCAATAATAGCACTTAGTTTCTCTGATAATTTAATATCTAATTGTCCAAATATTGAGGTAGTTGTATTATCTTGAGTTGCAGATTCAGTTCCACCTTGTCCGCTTGCAAAAAGAATAGAATCGGGTATTCCAAAGGCTGCAGCAATTCCACTGATTGTGCCTGTAGGAAGGAATGCATCTACATATGTTCTCCAGGTTTGCCCAAAGTATATAGATTCATTAAAGACCATGTCTTCTTGATAATAATATGCTCCAACTAACCAATTCACCTTTTCGTTGTTATTAGAGTAAAGTCTAAATTCTTGTGTTACGGCCTCTAGATCTTTTGATAGTGGGCTTGGAGCAACAGTTGGCGACCCATCAAAATCGACATCTTGAACATTTTCATTAAATGAGTTTCTTACAGAGGTTATGCTCTCCAATGTATTTCCATCTCTTTCTTTTTTATAATGCAGTGATATGCCCGAGTTATCTCCCTCTGTTACAGGATCAAAATCAAAAAAAACTTTTTCAGTAAAAGGATTATTTGGAATTATTCCGCCACCTAATAAAGCTTGAATTTGATTACCAACTCCATAATTTGCACTTCCTACAGCACAGCATATCTCATCATATTCATCAAAATCACCAGTAACTCTTAAAGTGGCACCATTTGATAATTCAAAAAATAATTCTCCTCTAAAAGAAAATCTATCTCGGGTATTTGAAGTATTACCAGTTATCATGTTTTCAGAATGACCATCTGCTTTATGAACATTGCCATAAAGACTATATGCAACTGTTTCATTAAGTGGTCCAGTTGTATAATATTTAAACTTTTTCATATTATTTGAACCAACTGATGCAGTTACATAACTTGATTTTTCGAAAGAAGGTTTTTTAGTAACAACATTAATAACACCAGCTGTAGCATTTTTTCCAAATAATGTACTTTGAGGACCTCTCAAAACTTCTATTCTTTCAATTGCAGGTAAATCAGCAATTTGAGCTTGCATAGAAGAACGATAAACCCCATCAATGAATACAGCTACTGAGGGTTCAATGCCTGGATTGAAAGAACCATTACCGAATCCTCTAATAACATATGTTGCCTCTGTTGGAGTTGTAAACCTTCTTGAGTCTAATGAGGGTATTATTGACCTCAAATCATAAATATCAGTTATGTTTGCTTTTTCAATAGTATCTGCAGTCACTACTGAAACAGCAACAGGAACCTCTTGTAATGTTTTTTCAGTCTTTGTTGCAGTAACAATAACTTCCTCTACACTGAAAGTAGAATCCTGAGAATGGACTACTCCTGATAAAATTAAAAAACTAAATAAAAAAGTGCCAGTTATATAGCGCATATTAAACCCCCAAATTTAAATTTAAATTATACAATAATTGTTATAAATGAACTTGAATTTCTCCACCTGAATTACACCATTCATTAAATCCACCAATGTTATAAACATTTTTAAATCCAAGATCTAATAAAGTTTTCGCAGCTAAAGCTGACCTATATCCACCTGCACAATAAAGTAGTATGTTAGTTTCATCGTCAATATGCATGGGGTTATCACTTGAGTTTGGTGCTAACTTAAATTCTATTAATCCTCTAGGAATATGAATTGCTCCTTTTATTAATCCTTGATTGAAGACTTCTGATTCTTCACGTACATCAATTATTACAGTTTTAGAAGTTTCAATTAATTTAATTGCTTCTTCATAATTGAGTCTTTTAACTAGATTATTTGCTTCTTCTAGTAATATATTTAAGCTTTTAGTTTGCATGTAATTCTCTTGGAATTTTATTACGTTTATTTGATGTTGCTAGGAAAACACCAACTAGAATTGTCGTGCACCCTAGAATAATGCCAATTGATATGATTTCTCTAAGAAAAATTGCGCCCCATATTATTCCAAAAATAGGTAAAAAGTATGCAACAGTAGATGTTTTAACTGCTCCAATCTTTTCAATTAAATATACATAACCAAAAAATGCAAGTCCAGTAGACACAGCACCAAGCCATGTAGCAGATAAAATAGCTTTTGATGATGGAAGAACATCTGGAAGATTATAAAAAGTAAAAGGTGCCATAATGAAACAACTGAATACAATTGACCAACCTATTAGTACAAATTTGTCCATAGTTTGTGAAAATTTTTGAATAAATACAGTTGAAAAGGAATAGCAAGCTGCCCCTACTAAGCATAACAATGCCGAAAAAATTTGAGTCGTCGACGATTCAGGATTAACTAAAATAATTACTCCAATAAAACCAAGTATTAGACCAGAAACCTGTTTTAAAGTAATTTTTTCATTTAACCACAAAAAAGCAATAATCATTGTATTAAATGCGGTTGTTGAGTTGAGTATTGCTAGTATATTTGAATCAGCACCAAAACTTCCATACGAAAAAAGAGTAAAAGGTATTGCATTATTTGTTATTGCCAAAACAATTGAATGTTTCCATGCAGGTTTTAATAGTTGCAAATATTCTTTTTTTAATAAAACTGGTAAAAAAACCAATGAGGCGATTACAAGCCTAGCTTGAACTAAAGGTATAGCACCAAACTCTGGAGCTGCGATCTTTATAAAAATAAATGCACTACCCCAAATAGCCCCAAGAAGTGTTAAAACTAACCAATACTTAAATTCCATAAAATAAAATAAAAACCCCCATATAAATGGGGGTTAAAAACTAACTTTTGTTAGTAACAATTGTTAGTCGGAAACTAAAAATTTACCTCTGTCAAAAGGCAAATCCTCCGTCTCCTGTTGTTAAATAAATACTAATAGGACCACCTCCATGTTCAGGGTAGTAATAAAATGTATAAGAGTCCCCTTAAAAAACTTCTATACAAGACACCAAATCAAATTATATACACTTAAGGTTGTAAATTAAATAAATTTTATTCAATTAAAAAGTAAATTCTAACTGCGACTTTGGATTAATTAGATTACCTCGATAAGCATCTGAATTAATATAATAGTTATTATCTTCTAAATATTTATCAAGTAAGCTCATATCATTATTAAAATGTTTAAAGGCAATCATCTTCATGGTTGAATTTTTATCAACAGAGTTGTTAAGTTCCAAAATAATTGAATCGTTATTTAAATATAATAAATTATTCATGTTAGTATATTACTGTATATATATACAGTAGTCAATAATTAATATATTTTGAAAGATTAAGTCTAGTTAAAGAAGTATAATTATCGGCTGATTTTGGAAGGTTGGCAGAGCGGTAATGCAGCACCTTGGAAAGGTGTCGTCGGTAACGGCGCGGGGGTTCGATTCCCTCACCTTCCGCCAAAAAATGCCTGCTTAATTATATTAAGCAGGCAACATTAGTTACATTTCAAAAATTACTTGATTTATCCTTTGATTATCAATCATAGTTCTTATTTCTTCATATCCTTTAGAGATTTTATCTAATTCTTCTTCGTCGTCACCATATCTTTCTTCAAGAACTTTGTTAACAGCATCATATTTCTCTTTCGTTTGTTCCATTGCAGCCATGTTCTCATAACTAATAGTTAACCAAACATTTGGGCTGCTAGCACCATCTGAAACATAAACACCGTAGTCCATAATATGACCTAATTCTTTTTGAATTTCTACAGATCTAACCCAAGTTCTTTTTAAATTGACTAAATAATTATCTAAATAATTAGATTGAACATCGATAACAGTTAATTGAATTTGCGTTTCTGAAGGTTTGTAATCTTCCCAAATTTCCGCAAATAAATGTGGTAAAGAAAATGTTAGGGTTAATAGTAATAATTTTTTCATTTTATCTCCTTATTTATTGAAAGTTATTATTGATTAAACTCTCGAAAATTTATAAACATCTTTTTTTGATGAGTCCCCCTAATTGGATTGATATCAATCCCACCTCTTCTTTGAAAACGACCACAAATTTCAAGATGTTTTATCTTATACTTTTTTATTAATTCTTTAAATATTAATTCGATACATTGCTCATGAAAACCACCATGATCTGAAAACGAGATTAAATATTTTTTTAACCAAAGAGAATCAAAACTTTCATTGGAGTATATATAGATATTTGCAAAATCTGGTTGAGATGTAACAGGACATATAGATCTAAATCCATTGAATTTAATGACTTTATTAATTGGAGTTTTCTTTAACTTAAAATTATTTAAATATATAAATTTAGGTTCCTTGATGAAGGTATCTATAAAATTAACTTTTATTTTAATTTTAATCTTACTTTCAATATCTTTTTTAATTTTTCTAATAATTTCATTTTTTGATTTATATGATTTATTATAAAAATGATTCAGATATAATTTCATGGATTTTGATTCAATTAAAAATTTTGAGCTAGCTGGAATAGATATTTCTAATACACTAAGACTTGGAATTTTATTATTATCAAGATACATAAAATCATAAACATTCCATATATCTAATCCATATTTAATATCTAAAGATACCCTATCAATAATATCTAGGAGATTTTTACCTCCTTTATTTTGACTTTTATTATTCTTTCCAAGAAATTTAGGTTTCATTCTCTTATACCAATACCTTTATTGAGCAAATATAAAGATAATGATGAAAAACAAACAATAAATAAAACTATCATCGAAAGAGAAAATGAAATTGAAACATCGCTAATTCCAAGCATTCCTTCACGGAAAGTATTTACAACATATAACATAGGATTAGCCATTGAAACGGAACGCCAAAAATCTGGGAGTATGTTTATTGAGTAAAATACTCCGCCTAAATAAATTAAGGGAGTTAAAACAAAGGTCGGTATAACAGATATGTCATCGAAGCTATCAGCAAAAACTGCGTTAATGAATCCCATCAAAGAAAATAAAATTGCTGTTAAAAATAATACTAATATTGTTAATCCTAAATTAACAATTTCAAACTCTGGATAAAAAATTAAGCTAACAAAAAAAACAATTACTCCAACAAGAATACCTCTAGAAACACCACCAATAACAAAACCTAAAAGAATTGCCCAATTAGGCATGGGAGAAATTAATAATTCTTCAATAGATTTCTGAAACTTTACGCCATAAAAAGAGGAGACAACATTAGCATATGAATTTGTAATAACAGACATCATAATAAGACCAGGAATCATAAATTGCACATAGTCGAGTCCATCCATTACACCAATTCTTGGGCCAATGAGTGAACCAAAAATAACAAAGTATAGAGACATTGTCACAGCAGGAGGTACCAGTGTTTGAATCCATATCCTCATAAATCTTCTTATTTCTTTGTAAATAAGAGTCCATAAGGTAATGAAAATATTTATATTTTTTACTTCTTTCATTATTTCTTTACCATTTCAATAAATAACTCTTCTAATCTATTGGATTCATTACGCATAGACTTAACATTGATTCCAAGAGTATTTAATTGGCCAAACAAATCATTTATTGATTTACTTTTATCAACTGCTGTTACAAGAGTATATGGATCTTCTAATCTTATCTCAAATCCATCAATATTTGGTAACTCATCAAGAGGATTCTCAAGATCTAGAACAAAACCTTGAACATCTAACTTTCTAAGCAAGTCTCTCATAGATGTATCGGCAATTATTTCTCCATGGTCAATTATCCCAATATTTCTGCATAATTGTTCTGCTTCCTCAAGATAATGAGTAGTTAAAATTATTGTTGTGCCATTGTTATTGATTTCTTTTAAAAACTCCCACATTTCTCTTCTTAGCTCTATATCTACACCTGCTGTTGGCTCATCTAAGATTAAGAGTTTTGGTTCATGAATAAGTGCTTTAGCAATCATCAATCTTCTTTTGTAGCCACCTGACAAGGTTCTTGCTTGATCATTTCTTTTATCCCATAGACCTAACCTTTTGAGCATTTCTTTTACTTTTGGCTTAGCTATTGAAGAACGTATTCCATAATAACCTGCTTGAGTTGATACTATGTCAATAACTTTCTCAAATTGAGAAAAATTAATTTCTTGAGAAACAACTCCAAGTATTGACTTAGCTAATGAAACATTTTTATCGATATCATAGTCAAATATTTTCACAGTCCCACTAGTTTTTGTAACTAATGTACCTATTATTCCTATTGTTGATGATTTTCCAGCTCCATTTGGTCCAAGTAGAGCATAAAAATCACCTTCTTTAACTTTTAATGAAATACCTTTAAGAGCCTCATTTCCACCTGAGTAAATTTTTCTAAGGTCTGAAATTTCGAGTGCAAAGTTACTCAATTTAGTTCTCTAGATTTGTATTTTCAACAAGTAATAAGCTTAAAAATAAACCAATTATTAATCCAATCCATGGAGCTGCAACACCGTTGAATTCTCCAAATGCAACAAATAGAGCAGTAATGATTGATATAGCAATTTCACTGTTTTTTTTCACAAGAGATATTGCTACGTAGGAGCAAGCAAGTCCTGTTAATACCAAAGTAACGCCAAGGGCAAGAAGCATTAAAGGTTTCATAAAAGTAATAAATGGTAATACAAAAAATAAGAGAGGAATGCCCATAAGATAATAAGAACCGATTCCATCAAATAAAGACTTCATTACATTTTGTCCCTGTTTCCATCTTTCAACAATGACTACATGAACGCCTGTCCAAAGTGCTCCTTGTGTTGGAAAAAATGGATTAATTACTACGCCAATTAAGTTTCGAATTCCAACACTGTTGTGAGCTCTATTTATATCAATTTGTATAATTTCGTCAGGCCTATTTTTTTGACCATCTTTTAGTATTTCTATACCTGTAACAAAATCACCAAATAGTAATAGATAACCTATTATTACCAAAGGAAGCACTTCTAGGTAATAGGACAAGGGAGGAAAACCTATTGAAAATGGTGATGTTAGTTCGTAAACCTGATCAACTGGAGGAAAAATAAATCCTGATTGAATGTTAAACGATAGTTCACCAAACAAATATCCAAATAACGTTGCTATTAAGAACCCTGGAAGAAGTCCAAGAGAACCTATAATTCCTAATATTTTATTTTTTTTGGCTATCCTTTTAAATGGTTCTGAAAATGTTGTTACTGTGCAAACAATTAAGATAGTAATCATAGCCACTGGAGTATTGCCAATATACCTCTCAAAATCACTAAAAAATATTTGATAAAATGCTGCTAAAGCTGCTCCAAGAATTATTCCAGATTTTAAGGCGTTTGGAATTTTTTCGACAATAACTTTGCCTAAACCAGTGATTCCAAGAAGAATTATTATAATAGTAAATTCTATACACATCGCAGCCATATACTGAAAGGCATCTTCTCTATAAACCCCATCAAAGAATCCTTTTGACATAAAAAATGCAATTACTAGAGGTAAGGCTGGAGTAACCCATCCAGGTGCTAATGGTTCACCAAAAATAATTGGGCCAGAAGTAATTAAGATACTCGCAACAAAAGCGCATGCAACTGCCTGTTCAAATGAAAGACCAAGCGCCATTACTACTGGAGCACCTGCTAAAGCAGTCGCACCAGCAATAACTAACCCTTGAAGAAATTCTCCTGTTAGAAATTTCATATGAATAAAAGGTATTCTTAATCTAAATGGTCCCCATTTAAATCCATTTTCTTCAAATGCTTCATTATTCATTTAGAGAGCTCCGACATACCTTCCTCTAAACCTTTTAGTGTTAATGGATACATCCGATCATCAAAAAGCTCTTTCAATATACATATAGATGATGTGTAGTCCCAATGATCATCAGGCACAGGATTCAACCATGCCATGTTTTCAAAATGATTTGAGAGTCTTTTAATCCAAACATGACCAGCCTCCTCATTCCAATGCTCAATACTTCCTCCAGCATTGGTAATTTCGTATGGGGCCATTGTCGCATCACCAACAACTATAATTTTATAGTCAGATGAAAATTTATTAATAATATCTTGAACTAAAAATCTTTCTTGTGATCTTCTTCTGTTATCTTTCCAAACAGATTCATATATACAATTATGAAAATAAAAATATTCTAGATTTTTAAATTCAGTTTTTATTGCAGAAAATAATTCTTCACAAAGTTTTATAAATGGATCCATTGATCCTCCAACATCGAATAACACAATTACTTTAACGGAATTAAGTCTTTCAGGAACCATTTTTATATCAAGGTAACCTGCATTCTTTGCAGTTGATTTAATAGTATCATCCATATCTAACTCTAAATCATTACCCTGCCTTGCGAATTTCCTTAATCTTCTTAAGGCCATTTTTATATCTCTAGTACCAATAATTACAGAATCATCAAGATTTGAGTATTGGCGTTGTTCCCAAATTTTTACAGCTTTTTTCTGGCCACCAGGACCACCTATCCTAATACCTTCTGGATTCTGTCCACCATGACCAAATGGCGATGTGCCATTAGTTCCAACCCATTTATTGCCACCTTCATGACGATCCTTTTGTTCTTCAAGGCGTTTTTTAAACTCTTCCAGAAGCTTCTCAAGCCCGCCTAGAGATTTTATTTTTTTTAATTCCTCAGGATCAAGTTCTTTTTCAAAGGCTTTTCTTAACCAATCTTCTGGAATTAGAGCTTGAAAAATGTCTTCCATTTTTTCAATGCCCTTGAAATAAATTTCAAATGCTTTATCAAACTTATCATAATGCTTTTCATCTTTGACTAAAGTTGCTCTAGATAAGTAATAAAAATCGTCAATATTTGCATACACTAATTGATTTTCAAGAGCACCTAGGAGATCTAATAATTCTCTCAAAGTACAAGGCACGCCTGAAGATCTAATTGTTTGAAATAAATTAATTAACATTTATTTTGAATTAGATTCCCTTCTCGACATAAATGCTAACCTTTCTAATAATTGAACATCTTGTTCATTCTTTAAAAGTGCACCATATAATGGAGGTATTGCTTTAGATGAATCAGCATTTTTAAGTATTTCATCTGGCATGTCATCTGATAGCAAAAGTTTTAACCAGTCTATAAGTTCTGATGTTGACGGTTTTTTCTTTAATCCAGGTATTTTTCTCAGATCAAAGAATATCTCAAGAGCGTCATTAACAAGCTTTTTTTTAATTTTAGGATAATGAACCGAAACAATTTTGTTCATAGTTTCTCTATCTGGAAACTGAATATAATGAAAAAAACATCTTCTTAAAAAAGCATCTGGTAATTCTTTTTCATTATTTGAAGTCATTATTATTAATGGTCTGTGTTTTGCTTTAATTGTCTCTCCTGTTTCATAACAATAGAATTCCATTCTATCTAATTCTTGCAGTAAATCATTTGGAAACTCTATATCAGCTTTATCAATTTCATCTATCAATAAAACAACCTGTTTCTCAGATGTAAATGCGTCCCATAACTTTCCTTTTTTTATATAATTTGCGATATCTTTTACTCTTTCATCTCCTAGTTGTGAATCTCTTAAACGTGTTACAGCATCATACTCATACAAGCCTTGAGAGGCTTTTGTAGTCGATTTAATGTGCCACTCAATTAATTCCATATTTAATGCATTAGCAACCTCGATAGCCAATAGAGTTTTTCCAGTTCCTGGCTCCCCTTTAACCAATAAAGGTCTTTCAAGTGATTTCGCAGCATTTACAGCCATGCTTAAATCATCTGTAGAAATATATTTTTTTGTACCTTTGAATTGCATTTAAGTTCCTATTAATTAATATTTTAAGATAATTTTTCTTCTGATTTTAGTATTCTAGTTAGTTGTCGGCTCGAAGCAACTAAATTTTCTTCTAAATCCCAAATATTACAGTCTTGCTCAAAATAACCTTTATTTATATCTGTTGCTTTAAAGTCAGCGTAAACTTGTGACGTCATTGGTATTTGTCGTATATGAGTTGTTAATGTTATTGTGGGAATCCATCCTAGAGCTCCATATTTGTTACAAACAACTGGAGGGAGTATATCTGAATAAAAAGATAAACAAAATTGGTCTGGTTTACCACCTTCCATTTCTAAAAAAGCACTGCATCGTGCTTCATTTTTTTTATTTTCAGAGCTTGAAGTTCTATTCCACCAAGCGTGTTCAGGATGAATTGAACACTCAAGTTGTTTAATAAATGCAGGCGTAAATCCTTTAGAAATCTTATCGTAATTCATCTTTACATAGTCTTTTTTATCGCTGCTAGTAAAAATATCAGGAAATGGTTTTTTAAGATCATCATATCCCTTCATAAATTCAAAGTCTGAACATGTTCCAGTAAATGTGGTACAAATTCTTCCTTCTTGTTTTAGTTTTACCATGCCAGATGAGCTCCCCTTACTTATCTTAAAAGTCTCTACTTCAAGTTCAAATGGAATTGCATCAATTCTATTTATATATTGAACTGAAGAGCTTATGGCTGTCGAATGAGGCAAAATATTAGTAAGCGCCTTATGCATTAATGCCATTAAATAACCGCCATGAGGAGTATTTCCTACAAAATAATTAATATCTGGATTAACCTTGAATGTATTTTTACTAATATTGTCTAATTTTAAAGCTTCCTGAAATCTCTCAAATTGATTCATGATAGGTTAATTTTAGTTCATAATTTATATTAATAGAAATTTATAAACCTAGATATGCATGAGATAGCTGATATAGCTTGTAACTTTACAAGTGATAGATTTAATAATGATATAGATGAGGTTATTAATAAAGCAATTAACAATAAAGTTGTTAAATTCGCACTTATCTGTAGTCAATTAAGTGATATAGACAAATTATTAGAAATTTATCATCAATACTCTAAGAATATGTTCTTTACAATTGGGGTTCATCCTCATCACGCCAATGAAATTAATGATGACTATTTAAAAAAACTTAGAGAATTAGTAACTTCTTATAATCCTCATGCCATAGGTGAAACAGGATTAGATTTTTTTAGAAATTTATCTACATATGAGGAACAAATATTTGCATTTGAGGAACAAATTAAAATATCAATTGATGTAAACAAGCCTCTTTTCCTTCATCAAAGAGATTCTCACATAGAGTTTATAAAAATTCTTAAAAAATATTCATCTAGTATAAATAAATCAGTTGTACATTGTTTTACTGGAACACAAGAGCAACTCGACATTTATTTAGAACTAGGCTGTTACATTGGAATTACTGGCTGGGTATGCGATGAAAAAAGAAATATTGAACTCAGAAAAACAATTAAAAATATTCCTATAGAAAGATTGATGATAGAGACTGACTGTCCATATTTAATACCAAAGAATCTAGATGAAAAACCTAAGAATAATAGAAATGAGCCGAATAATTTGAATCACATTGTTAAAGAAATTTCAAAGCTTATGGAAATAGATGAAGAGATATTAAGAAAGAAAACGTTTAAGAATACTATTCGTTTTTTTGATACTAAAATGCCTCTTTAGATAATTTAAATTCATTACATACATCATCTAAATCTGATCCAATTTTTTTTGCATTATGTTTAATCTCAGTCTTAGATTTGGAATATCGTGGAGAAACATTTGGTTGATTAAAGCCATCAACATCAATAAATGCATTTCGTGAAATATTATGAGGATGAGATTTTGCCTCTTCCATATTTAAAACTGGTGATACACAAGCATCGCTGTTTGAGAATATTTCTACCCATTCCGATCTTGTCTTAGATTTAATTTTTATTGCAATTAAATTCTTTAGCTCTGGCCATAACTCTTTATTATATTGATCTTTAAAATTTTCATTATCGATATCAAGTTTTAATAGAAGTTCTTCATAAAATTGAGGCTCTATCGAACCTACAGCAATAAATGTTCCATCCTTGCATTCATAAGTATCATAAAAATGAGCAAAACCATCTAAAAGATTAGATTCTCTTTTGTCCTCCCAATGTCCCATTTCTTTTAAAGAGTAAAAGAAAGACATTAATGAGAGTGACCCATCAATCATTGCCGAGTCTACTACTTGTCCCTCACCTGTTTTAACTGAATGAATTAAACCTGAAACTATTCCAAAAGCTAAATGCATTCCTCCCCCGCCATAATCTCCAATTAAATTTAGTGGAGCAATAGGATTTGAGTCTTTTCGACCAATTGAATTTAAAGCTCCTGATAGACCTATGTAATTAATATCATGGCCTGCAAGGTTTGACATTGGTCCATTCTGACCCCAACCAGTCATTCTTCCATAAACTAGCTTAGGATTTCTTTCAATACAAATATCTGGTCCAAGACCAAGCTTTTCCATAACACCTGGTCGGAATCCCTCAATAACTGCATCAACTTGATCAATTAATTTTAAAATTTCAGTAACGGTTGATGCATTTTTAAGATCTGCAGTTATAGAGCGTTTAGATCTATTATGAATATCAAATTTATTCTCTAAGCCCTCAGTGCCCTTCTTACTTACTCTTATTACTTCAGCACCCATATCTGCTAATAACATTCCACAATAAGGGCCTGGTCCAATTCCTGAAAATTCAATAACTTTTATATCTTTTAAGGGTCCCATATATAGATACTATTTAAACACTTTATATTTTACTAATAAATTAGGAAGCAGAGTTAATGAGCTTACAAAAGCTAAAATCATTGCAACAGAGGTAAAAACGCCAAATAACACTGTTGGAAAAAAGTTAGATAAAGCCAAAATACAAAATCCTGCAGCAATTGTTGATGCTGTATAAAAAATTGCTCTTCCAGTTGTACTATGAGCATTTTCTAGAGCTATATTAAATTCATTTTTCTTTAATTCCCTCTTATATCTATAAATATAATGAATTGTATTATCTACGGCCATACCAACACTTATAGCTGCAACAGTTATAGTCATAATATCTAAAGGTATATTTAACAAACCAAGCAGACCCATAACAGAAGATGCAACGAATATATTTGGAATTAAACCAATTATCATTACTTTAAATGACCTAAATATTAAATATAACATTATCGAAATAACAGCAAAAACTATGAGCAATGAACCTATTTGTGATTGAAACAACGATTGAAGCATATTGTTATAAAGAACCGCAAGTCCAGTAATTTCAAATTCAGATTTCTTTAAATTAAAGTTTTCTTGAAGGTCAGAATTAATTTTATTTAATAAATCTTTCCTATTTAAATTTAAAGATGATTCATTTACTCTTGTAGATATTCGAACAACAGAATCATCCTTATTAATATATGAGTAAAGCAGTGTTTCTCTAATATCTTCAGGCAGTACTGATCTTAAAAGTGCTAGTTCTAAATCATTTAAGTCTTCACCGTTATTTATTTGTCTCGCAAGTTTTAGTCCACTTGCAACACTCAAGACTTTTCCAATTTCTGGTATAGAATCTAAATAATCATGAATATCTTCTAGTTTTTGTAACGAATATATATTCCACCAATAACCAGCACCTGTACTAGTCTCGTCTTCAAATAAATCATCTTCAAAAAACTCATCCTCTATTTCAATAGATTCAAAGTTATCTTCAGGTTGAGAAATAATAATATCTAAAGTCGCAGTTCCTCCAAGTTTAGAGTCTATTTCATACATTCCCTTATATATTTCAGTATTTTTATCAAAATAATCAATAAATCTATTTTCGACTTGTAATTTTGATATGCCAAAACATAAGGTTATAAATATTAATAGAAATGAGGATGATATAAATGTTTTATTATTTTGAGAAAATTGAAGAAGTAATCTGGTTACTTTGTAAATAGATAAAAAATCTTTAGTTTCGCTTTTATTAATTATATAAATCGCACAAGGAAGAAATGTGAAAGTTAAAACAAATGCAATAAATATTCCAAATGCCATCATTTTTCCAAATTCAATTACAGGCTTTAATTCACCAAATGTTAAAGATAAAAATGCTACAGCAGTGGTAAGTGCTGCAAAAAAACATGGAGCAAGCATTTGATCGTAACCCCTAATAATAGCTGTCTTAAAATCTGTTTCTTTTTTTATTTCATTAATTTTTACTAATAAATGAACTGTTAACGATATAGTTAATATTAAAAGCAAAGCAATAAAATTAGATGAAACTACACTTATTTTCCAGTCCATATATCCTAAAAAACCAGCTGTTATAAAGGTTGCTAAAAATGCATTCATTAATGGTAGTATCACCATCCATACTGAACCAAAAAAAAGGTATAACATCACAGCAAATATTAAAGCTACTGCTGTTCCAAAAATCATTAAATCTGATTCAATATATTCCATCATATCTGTAGCTATCATTGAAGGGCCACCAAGATAAATAGTAGCTTCGTCTTTGTAGTCATCAAGAGTATTTCTAATGTTGCTTATTAGAACTTTATTAAACTCTGATTCTTGATTATTGAGTTCGCTTATCCTTGAATTGATAAGTGTAAGATCATTTTGGAGATCAAGCTTTTTTTTATTGGTCAATGGTTCGTTTGTACTTAGACTCTCAAGGATTGTGTATCTTTGTTTGATTAATGAGTTATATTCATTGTTACCTCTTAATACAACCTGCATTGCAGTTGTATTTCCATCTTTGCTAATAATTAATTCTTGATATATTGGATTATTGATAATTTCATCTTTAGCTAATTCAAGATCAATAGTATTATCAGTAAGATCTTTAAGATTATCTGCAACATCTGCAAGACCTACTTTAGGTTGGAAAAAAATAGGTGCATCTAAAATAGAAAGTACAGAATCAATACCATTAATATTTTTTAAATCGTTTTCAAGATTTGCAATTCTATTGAGCGAATAATCAGAAAATAATTCTTTTTCGGGTTCATATGTAACTATCAAAAAGCTTGAGTCACCAAACTCATCCTCAACTTCTCTGTATGTTTTTAATGCTTCATCACCTTCTAAGACCAAAGCATCTGATGATGCATCAAGTTTGAAATCATTTAGTCCTATTGCAGAAATAATTACAACAAATAATAAAGACAGGATAACTACAAGATTTCTTTTTAGGAGTAATGA
>NZFS01000016.1 GCA_002690725.1 Gammaproteobacteria bacterium | reverse complement strand
CCAAGGGATAAGAAATATTTCATTATCTATGAATTATGAGTCCGACATCTTTAGCGCCTCGAAGTGCTCCAGGCTTAGATACACGTAATTTGATCGATTCAACTCCGTAAGTATCTTTTACGAGCGATGCGATTCCCTCGGCAAGTGATTCTTGTAATTGAAAGGACGATTCCTCAACGAACTTTATCACTCCTTTGCAAATGGTTTTGTAATCAACAGTATCCTCAATTGAATCAGTCTTTGCAGCTCTTTTACAATCAAAAGGAAATTCCATGTCAATGCTGACTTCTTGTTTAACTTTTCTTTCCCAGTCAAAGATACCAATGATTGTTTTTACTCTTAAATCTTTTATGTAAATTAAATCTTTCATGCTTTCAACTCATCTAACGGCCACCTAGCTCTAGCGTTTGAAGATCTGTCATTTTCAATTGATGGCTTCATCATAGATCCTACAAATGCAATCATTGCAGCATTATCGCCACAATATTTCAAACCGGGATAATACACTTTTACGTTAAGTGATTCTTCAAGCTTTTTAAACTCACTTCTCAAAAACTTATTTGCAGCAACACCTCCAGCTATAATAACTTCCTTTCTTCCAGTCGTCTCAATAGATTTCTTAATCTTTGCGACCAAAACATCTGAAATTGCTTGTTGAAATGATGCAGCAATATCTGATTTTATCTCTTCAGTCATATTAGGTATTTTTTGAACTGTATATAAAACAGATGTTTTTAGTCCGCTTAAGCTCATATTTAAATCATCACTATTAATCATAGGTCTTGGAAAATTGAATGCATCCGATTTTCCTTCAAGTGCCAGTCTCTCAATATAAGGACCGCCCGGATATGGTAAATCTAGCAACTTAGCTACTTTATCAAAAGCTTCTCCAACAGCGTCGTCTTGAGATTGACCAATAATTTCATATTGTCCTTTGTCTTTAACATCAACAATCATGCTGTGGCCACCAGAGACAAGCAAACATATAAAAGGCATTTTTATCTCGGGAAATTCCATCATTGGTGACATCAAGTGCCCTTCCAAATGATTTATGGGTATTAAGGGAACATCCAGTGCTGTTGATAGTCCTTGAGCAAAACTTTCACCAATTAGAAGAGCTCCCAATAAGCCAGGTCCAGATGTATAAGCAATCTGATCAATTTTTTTGATAGAGAGATCGCCTAAAGCATCTTTAAGCACATCAACAATTTTAACGCAATGATCCCTTGAGGCTAGCTCTGGCACTACTCCACCATACTTAGCGTGTATGTCTATTTGGCTATAAATAGACTCGCCAATTATGCCTTTTTTAGAGTCATAAATAGCTATTGCAGTTTCATCGCATGATGTTTCTATTCCTAAAGTTTTCATAAAAAGTTTTGCAAAAATGTTAATAAAAGCCTAAACTACGCGTCACATTATGCCTTCAATTATTATAAAAGATACAGAACATTTTGATATTGGTTTGAGAAAATTCAAACGTGCTTGTGAAAAAGCAGCAATAGTTCCAGAAATAAGAGCTAGAGAATTTTATGAAAAACCTACCGAGAAAAGAAAAAGACTTATGGCTGCTGCAGTTAAAAGAGCAAGAAAATCCAACAGAAAATTTTCATTTCCAAGACAAAGATCTAGATAATTTTGGCACTAATATCAAATATAAAAAATGACCTTAAACAAGCTATGCTTGATAAAAATGATTTGGTGAGAGATACCATAAGAATGTTTTTATCAGAAGTTCAGCGATTTGAAATTGATAATAAAGAAGAAGTTGACGACTCTAAAGCTCTTCAAATTATTAACAAAATGATTAAGCAAAGGAATGATTCTATTTTTCAATTTAAGGAAGGTGGCAGAGAAGACTTAGCAGATAAGGAACAAAGAGAGGTTGATATACTCTCAAAATATAAGCCAGAACAGTTAAGCGAAGAAGAAATTGCAACAAAAGTGAAAGAAGTTATTCAAGAAGTTGGAGCTGAATCAATGCAAGATATTGGTGAAGTTATGGGTTGTCTAAAGTCATCACTAGCTGGGTCTGCAGATATGGGTTTAGTTAGCAAAGTTGTGAAGGATCAACTTTCTTAAATTGTGATCCATAGATCATGAAAAGAAATCAAGACCGTAATAATAATCAACTAAGAGAAATTACAATTGAGCCAAATGTTAATATTCATGCTGAGGGTTCTGTTCTAATTTCATTCGGCAATACAAAAGTTATTTGTAATGCATCAATTGAAAATAATGTGCCAAGATGGATGAAAAATTCTGATGAAGGTTGGGTAACAGGAGAATATGGTATGTTACCAAGATCTACAAATGAGCGAATGGGAAGAGAGGCAGCTCGTGGTAAGCAAAGCGGAAGAACTCAAGAAATACAGAGACTTATAGGGAGATCTTTAAGACAATCAGTTAATTTAAAGTATCTAAAAGGTAAAACTATCAATGTTGATTGTGATGTCATTCAAGCTGATGGTGGAACAAGAACTGCCTCGATTACTGGTGGATGTGTTGCCCTTTTTCTTGCAATCAAGAATCATCATGATGATCAAAGAGCAATTAAGTCTTTTGTAGCTGCTATATCTATGGGCATTAGAGAAAATAAAATACTGCTTGATTTGGATTACGATGAAGATAGTACGGCAGATACAGACCTTAATATAGTTATGAATGATAAAGATGACTTAATAGAGATACAGGGCACTGCTGAAAATGCACCTTTTTCAAAAAATGAACTTAGTGATATGCTTAAAATTGGAAGTGAAGCAATTGCAGATATTATTAAAAAACAAAAGGCTTGTATTGAGTAAGTGAAAGATTATCAAAAATCATTTTTAAAATTAGCTTTAGATTCGCAAGCGCTACAATTCGGTGATTTTACNCTTAAATCAGGTCGTAAGAGCCCATATTTTTTCAATGCAGCAAACATGCTTAAGGGGTCAAATTTATATCAACTTGCACATTGTTATGTTGAGGNTATAAATGATCATGATGTTGATTTTGATTGTATTTATGGTCCTGCATATAAAGGTATTTTTCTTGGTTCAATAGTTGCGACAGTTCTTAGTGCGCAGGGAAAAAATTATCCAATTTCTTTTAATAGAAAAGAAGAGAAAGATCATGGTGAGGGTGGAAATATTATAGGTGCCAATCCAAAAGGAAAAACATTAATAATAGACGATGTTTTATCTGCTGGAACAGCTGGTAGAGAATCAATAAATTTAATTACAAAGCAAAATGCAACACCTGTAAGCTTTATTGTAGGATTGGATAGGCAAGAAAAGGGTAAATCCCAACAATGTGCAAGTAAAGAGTTAAAGGATGAATTTAATCTAAGTGTTATATCAATTATTGATCTTGATACCTTAATAACTTATGTTGGAAATGAGTCTCAATTTAACGGTTACCTCAGCGGNCTAAATCAATACAGAGATACTTGGGGGGCTTGAATGTTTTCAGGAATTGTTCAAGGGACTGGGAAGGTACAAAAGATAACTGCAAAAAAGAGTTATATATCGATAGAGATATCTGCTCCCAAAAATTTTAATAAAAAATTAAAAAAAAGGTGCAAGTATTTCAGTAAATGGTGTTTGTTTAACATCATTAGATAGCGGTCAAAAAACATTAAAATTTGACGTTATCAATGAAACACTATCAAAGACTAACATTAGCAAATTAAAGAAAGGTTCACTGGTTAATTTAGAAAGATCGATTACAGCATCTACCGAAATAGGTGGTCATCTTATGTCGGGACACATTCATTTTTCTGGAAGAGTTGAAAAAATTTTAACAAAGAATACAAACAAAGATCTGCAGATTAAATTTCCAAGAAAATATAAAGAGTATATTTTTGAAAAAGGATATATCGGCTTGAATGGTTGTAGNTTAACTTTGGGAAAAGTAAACAAAGATTCTTTTTATGTGCATCTTATACCCGAGACGCTTGAAGTAACTAATTTAAATGTTTTAAAAAAAGGCTCTCTTGTAAATATCGAAATCGATCAGAATACAATTGCTGTTGTTGAAACTGTGAAAAATTCTTTAGCTGCTCAAAAATCTTGATAAAATTGCCATTCTTATTGCTACGCCATTTGCTACCTGTTGCCTAATAACTGAATTATCACAATCATAGACAGCCTCAGTTATCTCTATGTAATTTACCGGCCCAGGATGCATTATAATTGCATCACCTTTGGCTGATTCTAGTTTTTCAGAAGTAAGCTGATACTCAGATTTATATGTATCTAAATCTAGATTTAATTCTTTTTCATACCTTTCAAATTGTATTCTCAACGCCATTACAACATCGGCATTTTCAAGAGCTTTTTCTAGATGTGGTTCGTACTTGCCAAATTTTGAACCTTGATATCTATTGCACATTTCTGGATGGCCAGAAAATGTTAGAGATCCTAAGTCAAAATTTGAAATACCTTCAACAAAAGAGGAAGTTACTCTTGAATGATCAAGATCACCAACTATAACAATATTCAACCCATCCAGTGTCTCTTTATGATCAATTATAGTTTTGATATCCAATAGAGCTTGTGTTGGATGGGATATTGCTCCCTCACCTGCATTAATAAAGCTCATTTTTGGAAGACATTCTGCTAGTTCTCTAATGACTGAATCAGAGTGTCTAAACACGCATAAATCCACGCCCATTAAGTTTAGTGCATCAATTGTTTCAAAAATTGATTCTCCTTTTTGTATTGAAGAGTTTTCAACGTCAAAATCTATTAAAGAGCATCCTAAATTATTTGCAGCAATAGCAAATGATGATTTTGTTCTAGTGCTTGGTTCGCAGAAAACATTTGCAACAATTTTCTCAGGAAATAAATCTTCTTTCCTAAAGTTTCCATCTTCATCAATAAAATGATTAGCAAACTCAATTAAATCTAAAATTTCTTTTTTTGAGAGATCGTTGATTGATAAAAGATTTTTAGTCATTTATCAGTACTATTGCCTCGATTTCAACATTAACTCCAAGAGGCAAGGCAGACACTTCAACAGTTGCTCTGGCAGGATAAGGTTCAGAAAAATATTCCTTCATTACATCGTTAACAATCCCAAAGTTAGAAAGGTCTGTTAAAAAAATCGAAATCTTAACAATGTCATCAAGACTGTATCCAGCTGCTTCACAAATACTTTGAACGTTTTTAAGTACTTGTTTAGCTTGCTCTTCAATTGAATCTGATACCAAATCTCCTGTTTTTGGATCAAGAGGTATCTGTCCAGAGACAAACATTAAATTACCTGCCTTTACTGCTTGAGAATATGGACCAATTGCTTGTGGTGCATTTTCGGTTGAAATTATTTCCTTTGTCATCTTATTAGGCTCCTTTGAAAAAGTTAAAGTAGATAATACTGAAATTGTACATAAAAAAATTAATCTTATTTTAATATTTATCATTTATGTTTCTTTTACAGCTAGTAGTAAACTTCATTGATCTAACTTTTTGCATGATACCTTTGAGATCATCGATATTTTTTACTTCGATTTGAATTTCAAAACCTGCAAATCTTTTGTCAATGGTTTTAGTATTTACTGAGCCAATATTGATTCCAGACTTAGCAAATATAGAGCCCAAATCAGATAAAACACCAACCTTATCTTGTGTGCTGACATCTATTTTAGCTTTGTAAAGATGTTCTTTTTTGTTTTCTCCCCATATTGCAGGCATATATCTAGAATCTTTATTAAAAAAAGGCTTAACTTGTTTGCAATTTTTATGATGAAGTATTATTCCTTTTTCAGTATCTGAGTGTGCAACCACATCATCTCCATATACTGGGAAACAGCATTTTGCAAATCTTACTGTGACACTCTCTATTTTATTATCAAGAATTAAAACTGGGTTCGGCTCTTTAATGCCTTCTCTAATTTGTAAACCAGAATAAAATCTTTCAGCAATTATGCTCCCTGTTCTTTTACCAAGACCAAGTTCAGTAAGGAGTTTGTTTAGAGAAGTAACACCTATACTATCTAATATTTTTTTTAGAGAGTTCCCTCTATATTCACTCAAACTCTTTCCTGCTCTTTTTAATTCAGTTTCAAGCATTACTTTNCCAGCTTTTCTTGCGTCTGATGNTTTCTGCTTTCGTAATCTTGATCTGATATAACTTCTTGCTTTACTTGTTACTACATAATTAAGCCAAGAAGGATCGATATACGATTCTTTTTTTGATGTAATAATTTCCACAGTTTGTCCTGTTTCTAATTCAATATTCAAAGGGACTTCACTTCTATTTACCTTACATCCAATAATTGTGTTTCCAAGATCAGAATGTACCTCGTAAGCAAAGTCTATTGGCGTCGAACCTTTCCTTAAGGCATATATGTCTCCTTTTGGTGAGAAAAGAAAAACTTCGCTAGAATTAAGGTCATTTTTTATAGATTGTGCAAATTCAGATGGATCATTTGATTTTTTTTGAAGTTCTGCAAGACCTGATAACCACCTTGAGGCCCTCAATTCTGAACCTCGTTTTTTATCCTTAGTTTTATACTGCCAATGTGCTGCAATTCCAAAACTTGCAATTTCAGCCATATTTCTCGTTTGTATTTGAACTTCTATTGGAAATGCATTTAATGCGAGCAAGCTTGTATGAAGGGCTTGATAGCCGTTACTTTTTGGTATGGCGATGTAATCTTTGAATCTATTTTCTATTGGTGAAAAATAATTATGAATTATTCCAAGTGACCTATAACAATCATCGATAGAGTTAACAAGTATTCGGAATCCGTAAACATCTAAAATTTCAGAAAACGGCTTATGCTTTGATTTAATTTTTCTATAAATACTGTAAATATTTTTTTCTCTTCCTTTAACTCCAACNTCCTCAATTCCATTAGCTTTCAGCTTACGTTTAAGCTCTTTTCTAACTTTTGAAACTATTTTTTGTCTNCCACCACTTGACTTATTAATTGCACTCTCAAGCATTGATGCTCTTAAGGGGTGGATGCATCTAAATGCAAGATCTTCAAGNTCAGCCCTTATATCTTGCATACCAATTCTTAAAGCTAATGGTCCATATAATTCAATTGTTTCCTTTGATTTTTTGATTTGCTTGAATCTTGGTAAATGATCTATGGTTCTCATATTATGAAGTCGATCACAAATTTTTACTAAAATAACTCTTGGATCTTTAGATATCGCTAACATCATTTTTTGTAAGTTGTTAGCATCTGAATCCGTCCTACTTTTGATATCGATCTTACCTAATTTACTAACACCATCGACAATGTTTGCAACATCATTACCAAATAATTCAATAAGGTCATTTTTACTAATATCACAGTCTTCTAAAACGTCGTGTAATAAAGATGCACATATAGAATCTGGATCCATCTTCAAGTCTAAAAGTATTTCAGTTACGGCCACTGGATGAGAAATATATTTAGAGCCGTCCATTCTGTCTTGACCATCATGAGCATAAAAAGCAACTGAATATGCTTTTTGAATTTTCTTAATATCTTGTTTTGTTAAATATTGCTTTGCAGACTTGTAAAAGTCAGCTGGCAATTTTAATAAGTCTGATTCACTGAAATTTTTTGAGAGTATATTCGGGAGCGCATGTTCACTCAAAATAACCCCCTATGAACATCCTATACTATTTTCTCGTCTTCTTTATAACTTGGTGATGAAAACTCATCTAACAATACATCCTCTTCAAGAGTTCGCTCTAAAGTCTCGCTATCAAGAAGTCCTTCTTCAATTTCTCTCAATGCAACAAGAGTTGGCTTATCATTATCCCACTCAACAAGAGGATCACGACTTGTCGTTGATAGCTGTCTGGCTCTTTTTGAAGCCATGAGTATTAAATCAAATCTGCTAGGTATTTTTTCTAAACAATCTTCTACTGTTATCCTTGCCATATACTTCTCCTGGGCGAGTATTCTAATTCTAATTACCCTATTANTTCAACAAATCTTTCAATATATTTTTATTGTTAGTGACATTATATTCATAATCTTTGTCAAATATAATAGAAGTTATTTCATTATAAGCCATATTAAAATCATCGTTTAAAACTAAGTAATCAAAATTTTCAGCCTGTTCAAGTTCTTTTCTGGCGTTTTCTAGTCTTTTATCAATAGCATCATTAGAATCAAGGCCTCTTAAAATTAATCTTCTTTTTAATTCATCAAAAGANGGAGGAATAATGAAAATAGATACTATATCTTTTGTAATAGCTCTTTGTATTTGAGTAAATCCTTGTACGTCAATATCTAAAATTACATGAATCCCCTCCCCTAACCTTTCGTCAACAAATGATTTTATCGTTCCATATTGATGCCCATGAACATTTGCAAATTCTAAGAAAGCTTGATTATTTTTAAGTTCATTAAACTCTTTTTCAGATATAAAAAAATAGTCTTTACCATGGATTTCTCCACCGCGAGGAAGTCTTGTAGTTGCAGAAACTGATAGTTGTAAATTATTTTTACTATCTTTAATAATTTTTTTTATAAATGATGANTTGCCAGCACCAGAAGGAGCAGCGAAGATAATTAATTTTCCACTATTCGACATTTTGAATTTGTTCTCGCATTTCTTCAGTTAATAATTTCATATCAAGGGCTAAATTTTTAGAAATTGAATCATCAAGCTTAACGGATAAAGTATTTGCCTCNCTAAAAAGCTCTTGTAATACAAAATCAATCTTTTTCCCACTTCCAANTTTTTTGCTTATTTCGTCTTTTAGGGATTTGCTATGAAATGAAATTCTATCAAGCTCTTCTGAGACATCATATTTGAGGGACAATAAAGCTATTTCTTGCTCAACTCGAGCCTCATCTAAATCACNTACAAGATTAGCCACTTTTTCTTTATATAACTTGAGGCGTCTGTGAATATCTTTTTTACTTCGTTTAAGTATTTTAGATATCAAATGGTCAATCCCTTGAATCTTTTTATCAATAACTTTTTTAATTTTAATACCTTCTTTATTTCTCGAATCGGTGAAATCTTTTAAAGCCTTATTAAATTCTCTCTTTAGAAATATATTGTTTATCTTTTTTTTGGACTCAATATTTAAGATTCCAGGTATGTCTTTAATATCAGAAAATTTTAAATGTTCCTCAATGCCTAGATTATCCTTTATGGATTTTTTTAAATTTTTTAATAGTTTGATATCAATAAAGTATTTAGACTCTGAGGGAGATTTAAATTTTATTTTTATATCAACTTTTCCTCGAATAATATTTTTACCAACAATGTTTCTAATGTATTGGTCAATATCATTACTGATATCATTTGATTTCAATGATATTTCAAGAAATCTATGATTGACTCCTTTAATTTCAACAGATACTTCAGAGTTACCTTTAATTGAACTCGATAAACCATATCCGGTCATGCTTTTAATCATTTATTAATTGTATTTTGCAATAAGCTTTAGTTCTAGTTATATATGTCAAAAACAAATCCTAATTTCTTTAGTTTTTGATTTGAAATATAACCATTAGACTTTGAATCCTCAGTACAATTAAATATTTCATAAGAATTAAAGTTATTATCACTTTGAATAAAAAATTTTATAATNTTTGCTGCATTGTCTCTGTGTAAGTAGTTTTTAGATTTTGGCTTAGATTTATATAAACCAGATAATCTTAAAATTATTAGTCTCTCAGCATATCTTTTAATTTGGCTATTTTCGTACTCAGTAATTATTTGTCCTCTGAATTCCATAGAAGTTAGCCNAGTATCTTCTTCTTTTAACTTAGGTGATTCGATATGAGTTTTTAGATCTTTTAATTTGTCATATACACTAGTTGAGGAAATGGTAATAAATTTTTTATAAAAAATGTTTTCTGAAAATTCTAAAAAGTTAAAAAAATTTTCAGAAGAATTTAGGAATCCATCTTGATACCCCGATTTATTATTATTACTGGGTTTGGGTATGAAAATAATACTTTCGAAATTTTTACACTCAAGCTTTATTGGTTTTTTAGATAGCCAATCCCATTCAATAAAATTTTCTAAGCCTCTCTTTTTTCTTCTACAGATTCCATATATTTTGTAACTGTCTTTACATAAAATTGAGTTAAGTCTTCCTGCAATGTCACCGTATCCAATAATTAAAATATTTTTTTTCATTTAAGTTTTGTAAAAAAAAATCCAGGGCAACAACCCTGGATTCTTATATTAAATATATTTAAATGCTTAATAATGGTGCTATAACAAGGCTTACTATAGCCATAACATTAATTAAGATATTCATTGATGGTCCGGAAGTATCTTTAAAAGGATCTCCAACAGTATCTCCTACTACAGCAGCAGCATGGGTATCTGAACCTTTTCCACCTAAATTGCCTTTCTCAACATATTTTTTTGCATTATCCCAAGCGCCACCTGCGTTTGCCATCATAAGAGCTAATGAAACACAACCAAGTAGTCCGCCAGCAAGCATTCCTCCCAAGGCTTGTGCGCCAAGCCCAAATCCAACGATAGCCGGCATTGATACCGCTATTACTCCAGGTAACATCATTTTTTTAAGGGCTGCTGTTGTGGCAATTTCAACACATTTTTCAGAATCAGGTTCTGCTGTACCCTCCATTAAACCTTCTATTTCTTTGAACTGTCTTCTTATTTCATTGATCATTTCAAAAGCTGCATCTCCAACTGCTGTCATTGTTATTGAAGAAACCAAGAAAGGTATANATACACCAATAAACATTCCAACTAAAACAATTGGTTCAGTAAGTGCTAAAGAAAATTCAGGATTTGCGTCAGCNACTACAGCTGAAAAGGCTGAAATTATTGCTAGAGCAGCTAAAGCTGCAGCACCAATTGCAAAACCTTTACCAATTGCAGCAGTGGTATTTCCTAATTCATCAAGAGAATCAGTAATTTCTCTAACTTCTTCTCCCATACCAGACATTTCAGCAATGCCACCAGCATTATCTGCGACTGGTCCATATGCATCTATAGCCATTGTTATTCCAACAGTTGCTAGCATACCAACAGCAGCAATTCCAACGCCATAAATACCAGATAACTGTGTTGAGGCAAGAATAATTCCAGCTAAAATTACAATAGGTATTACAACTGATTGCATACCAACAGATAGCCCTGAAATCATAACCGTTGCTGATCCAGTTTTTCCTGATTCAGCAATTTTTTTAACTGGGCTGCCGCCTGTGTAGTATTCTGTAATAAGTCCAATTAAGACGCCACCTACTGCACCAGATATAACACACCACCAAACATTCATTCCAACTCCATCAAAAGAATCAATTATAAAGTATGCCATTGCAACAAATATTACAGGCGCTAGAAGAGTTCCAGATCTTAATGCGCTTGCAGGTGCTTTCGCTGACTGAAGTTTAACTATAAATATTCCAATTATTGAGGCTATTAAACCAGTTGAGGCTAAAGCTAANGGAAGCATCATCATATCTTTGTTACCTAATGTATAAGCTATAGCTATTGAAGCAATCATAGAGCCGCAATATGACTCAAATATATCTGATCCCATCCCAGCAACATCACCAACATTATCACCAACATTGTCTGCTATTACACCAGGATTTCTTGGATCATCTTCAGGAATTCCAGCTTCAATTTTGCCAACAAGATCAGCTCCAACATCTGCACTTTTAGTAAAAATTCCTCCACCTACTCTAGAAAAAAGAGCGACTACTGATGCTCCCATAGCAAAACCTTCAAGCTTATGAGGATCAATTTCAGCTGGTATATAAAAATAATATAAGCCACCTAAACCTATCAAGCCTAATGATGCTACACAAAGACCCATGATCGAGCCTCCATAAAAAGATACCGATAAAGCTGCTGCTGAGCCATCTTTTTGAGCTGCTGTTGCTGTTCTTACATTTGCTTTAGTTGCCGCATACATTCCAATAAACCCTGCAATTGATGAACATAAAGCACCGACAACAACTGCTATTGCAGTGAATGGCCCTAATGCAAACCATGCTAAACCAACTATAACAGTCATAAAAATAAATAAATATTTGTACTCTGTTTTCATAAAGGTCAATGCTCCAGTATGAATCTGATCACCGATTTTTTTTACTTTATCTTCACCATCAGGATATTTCATTACAAGCATATAAACTACATATGCCATAGCCATACCTAAAAGACCTAAAGCAGGTGGAATTATTAAACTATCCATATATAGACCCCANATTTTTAATAAAGCATTCTAGCAAATTATTTGTAGGAAAACGTATATTTTAATCTATTTATTGAATACTTCTTTATCCAAAAGATTTTCAGAATCTGCAACAATACAGGCAATCGCTGAATCTCCAGTAACATTAACTGAAGTTCGAATCATATCTAAAATTCTGTCCACTGCTAAAATCAAACCAATAGCATCTAATGGAAGNCCTAATGAACTTAAAATTAGTGCTAAAGTAATTGTTCCTGCAGACGGAACTGCAGCCGCACCAATTGAAGCAACCATAGCAAGCAATACAATTTGCAAATATTCGATCATAGACAAATCTACTCCTGCTGTGCTTGCAATAAACATTGTTGCCAATCCCTGCATAATGGCTGTTCCATCCATATTAATTGTTGCACCAACTGGAATAACAAAAGAAGATACATCTTTTTTTACACCAAGATCATCAGTGACTGTTTTTAACGTTACCGGAATAGTTGCAGCACTTGAAGAGGTTGAAAATGCAAATAAGGCAACATTCCTCATTTTTTTAAAAAATATAATAGGGTTCAAGTTTGCAAATATTTTTAAAATTATTGAATAAGTAAAAATAAGATGAAAGAACAAAACAAACATTAGTATGAGAACATATTGAATTAAGTCTCCAAAAATATTTAAACCTTGAGCCATTACATAGCTTCCCATTAAGCAAAAAACCCCAATAGGTGCGAAACTCATAATAATTAAGACTATTTTCATAAAGACGATATTTAATCTTTCAAAATTTTTAGAAAGTTTATCAGTCAGATCATCAGTTAAATTGAGGGCAATGCCAAATAATATACTTATAAATACTATGCCGAGCATGTTATTTTCAACGAAAGCGCCAAAAATATTATTTGGAAAAATATTTAGTACAGTATCATATAAGCTAGCCTCTCCTGAAGGTGCTTTAAAAGAACCAACCTCACCCTCATAGCCAGAGATATTAAAAAGCCATCCAAAAAATATAGCAATAATTACAGCAAGTGCAGTTGTCATTAAATAAAGTGCAACTGTTTTAGATGCTATTGATCCTAGCTTAACCATATTTGATAATGAAGAAATGCCAGAAACCAAAGAAAAGAAAACTAGTGGAACAACAATCAATAAAAGTAGATTCTTAAATATCTGTCCGCCCAAGTTAAATAGATATTTTTCAATACCTTGAATAACTGATTGTGAAAATAAATCTTGAAAATAAAAAAATACGGAAGCTAAAAAGACCCCAAAAAACATACCTAATAAAACATTTCTAGTGAGATTTTTTGGTGGGTCTAATGGACTCATGTTATTTCTATCATATCAAAATCTTCTTTGCCAACACCGCACTCAGGACATAACCAATCTTCAGGAACATCTTCCCAAGCAGTTCCCGGTTCAATTCCATCATCAGGCCAACCTAATTCTTCATCATATATTAATCCGCAGACAATACATTCCCATTTTTTAAATTTCATAAAGTGTTAAAAATTAAGTTATTTCGTTTATAACAAGGAGGCTATAATATCAGATTTAAGCATTAAATTAATGAAGCTAAAGCAAAAATCTTCTTGGATAACTTATAAAGAAATGACTAAACAAGTTAGGAATAGCTTTATAGAATCATGGCTTATTGAGGATGGCCCCATCACAAAACGTATTTCAGCAAAGGAAGATTTTGAATTAAATTTAATACGTGACGAAATTGGTGAAGTTGATGAAGAAGACAAAAAATATTTAGGAGACACAAAAGGAGACATAAAGGTAAGAGAGGTCATACTTTTGGGTAATAAAACTCCAAAAGTGTATGCTAAATCATTGATACCAGTTAACACAATTGAAAAAGGATTTTCAAAATTAGGGAATCTTGGAAATATGCCACTAGGAGATATTTTATTTGAAAAAGACATTTTTAATAAGATTGATGTCATGTATTCTTCTTTCTCACATAAATCTAAAATATTTTGGGGTAGAAAAACAAAGTACTTAGTTAAAAATCTTCCCTTTTCAGTTATGGAAATTTTTTTAATAGATAAATGAGAAATAAAATCCGTTCTTTATATGAACTTGCCAGGTTAGATAAGCCTATCGGAATATATCTTTTGCTGTGGCCGTCTTTATTGGGGTACGTTATGGCAGGAATAAATTCTGATCTTAAATTAAAAAACTTATTAATAGTAGTAATTGGCTCAATCATAGTTAGGTCCTGTGGCTGTGTTATAAATGATATTAGTGATTATAAAATTGATAAGCTTGTTGAAAGAACTTTGAAAAGGCCGCTTGCTTTGGGTTCAATCTCCCTTATCGAAGCATGGTTATTCTTCCTTGTCCTAGCTATTTCGTCGATTGTACTTCTTTTTCAAACAAACCCTCTAACAATAAAGATATCAATATTTTTTGCTTTTTTAATAATGTTATACCCGCTTACAAAAAGATTCTTTGTTGCCCCCCAGTTCATTCTTGGAATCACATTTGGTTCTGGTTCAATTATTGCTTACTCACTGGAGTCCAATACCTTTTCAATGTCANTTGCGATTTTATATTCTGGAATAATAGCTTGGATAATAAGTTTCGATACTTATTATGCTTTAGAAGATAAAGATGATGACGAACGTATAGGAGTAAATTCTACAGCAATTTTATGGGGCAATAATTCGATAATATATTCAAAAATACTCCACATATTTTTTTATATATGTCTTTTAATCATTGGAATCATAAATAGTTTTTCATACTTTTTTTACATATTTTTTTTCTTACTGATCTATCTTTTTATTCGTCAGGCAAAAATTATCAAGAAAAAAAATTATATTGAAGCATTCAAAATAAATAATTGGATAGGTATTGTTGCCCTTGTTAGTTTTGTTTTTGAAATTATTTACTTAAGTTAAATGAATAGAAATTTAAATTTTATTGATAATTTTAATTCAATAGACGAATCTCAGTTTAATAAATTAATTCGTAAAGATGATGCTCCCTTTATTCAATATTCTTTTTTAAACGCACTTGAAAATTCAGGATGTGTTGGAAGAGATTATGGCTGGACTCCAAAACATCTAATTAAGTCAAACAAAAATGTTTTGAGTGGCTTCTTACCAATATATATAAAAAATAATAGTCATGGAGAGTTTGTTTTTGATCACTCATGGTCATATGCATTAAACAGAGCTGGAAGAAATTACTTTCCCAAATTACTTACAGCTATACCTTTTACCCCATGTGAAACAAGAAAAATCATTACCGAATCTGATTCTAATGAATATATTGAAAAAGTTATTGAACTTATGCAGGAGAAAAATATTGAAACTTGGCATGTCCTTTATCCAGATTCAAATTTAAAAAAATTATTTCTAAAAAATAATCTTATAGAACGTTTTGGATATAAGTTTATATGGAGTAATAAAGGATATGGAGAGTTTGAAGATTACCTTAGTATTTTTAAATCAAGACAAAGAAAAAATATAAAAAATGAAAGAAGAAAAATAACTGANTTAAACATCACTTTTCAAATAAAAGAAAGTGACTCTCTTACTGATAAAGACTGGGATGATTTTTTTAAATTTTATAAAAATACATATGAGGAAAGATTGCAAAGACCCTATCTAAATATAGATTTTTTTAGAGAAATACATAAATGTAGAGAAACTTTAAGGCCTGTTATTTTTTTTGCATTGCATGATAATAAAAAAATAGCTGGATCATTGTGCTTCACTGATAATAATACTCTCTATGGAAGGCATTGGGGGTCATCATACAACATTGATTCACTTCATTTTGAGACTTGTTTTTATCAAGGAATTGAGTTTTGTATTAAAAATAAACTTAAATTCTTTGATCCTGGTGTTCAAGGTGAACATAAAATAAGAAGAGGATTTGAGCCAAAAAGAACTAGCTCATTCCATTATATTAAAGAGAATGACTTTAGAGGGGCCATACAAGAATTTTGTGATAAAGAGCAAGATGAAATTAATAGATATTTAAAAGCATGTNAGAGATATACACCTTTTAATAAAGAATATAAAATTTAAAGATGATTAAATCTTTACCAAAAACTAGTCATCAACTTGCAGTTTGCGAGGCTAACTTTTTGAGATTAAAGAAAATACTTAACGATTTTTCAAAAAATAAGTTTTCGTTTGAAACAATAAATCCAGATTCTTCGTCTAATCCAATTTCCTTTTGTATAATACATAGAACACGTCATACATTAATCGTTGAAGCTAAGCAGAAAATTAAACTAAAAAAGATAGAAAGTCTTATTATCAGAATACAAATCTCANTAGATGCTAAATTAGCAGAGGTCATATCTTTTCAGGGAGAAAGAGCAGTGCCCTATTTTATGAAAGTACTTAAAACACAATCAAGAGATGAAAAAATTCAACAAAATAGATTTTTAACTGAATGGCTGGAGAGCATTTTTGCAAATGGTATAAATCCTGAAGTTAAAATTTGATGGTAAAAACAATTTTATATTTTCACGGTTTTGCCTCATCATCAGACTCAGAGAAAGCAAAGATTATGAAAAAGCATATATCTAAAGTATCTAATGAGATAAAAATATTTACTCCAGATCTTAGTAATAAATTCAAAGAAGCAAATAGTCAGATACAAAAACTTATTGACGAAAATAAAAAAGACTTTGTATTCATGGGAAGTTCTCTTGGGGGATACTATGCAAATTTTTATGGAAGTATTTATAACTCAAAAGTAATTTTAATAAATCCNGCAATTCCGCCGTTAAAAGGTTTCGAGGAGTATCTTGGTGAAAACGAAAATTATTCCACATGCGAAAAATTTATTGTTACCAAGGAGGATATTAAATTTCTGAGAACTCTTGTGCCAAAAAAATCTAATAACCAAAATAATACATTGATCTTGTTAGAATCTGGAGATGAGGTTCTTAATTACATCGAAACTACAAAATACTTTCAAGGTTCAAATATTGATATTACTTATGGTGGCAATCATTCATATGAATCCATTTCTATGAAGATGAAAAAAATTGTTAAATTCATAGAAATTTAATAAAACGAACAAAAAATGAACAAAAAACTGTATTTTGCACATAAATAATGCATAATAAATTCAATATTTGTGCAATATTACAAAATTTTATTTAGGAGAGAAAAATGAAAACATACGAATATATATGGCTTGATGGATATCAGCCTGAGCCAATGATGAGAAGTAAGGTCAAGGCAACAGAAGACGATACTCCACCAGACTGGTCTTTTGATGGCTCATCAACACAACAAGCTGAAGGTGGAAGTTCAGATTGTTTATTGTTACCAGTTCAGACATATACAAATCCAAATGGTCATGATCTGGTTATGACCCAAGTTCAGTCTGCTGATCATACTACTCATCCATCTAACTTTAGAGCTGCAGCTGCAGATGTTGTTTCTGATGAGTGGTGGTTTGGTTTTGAACAAGAATTCTTTTTCACTGATCCTCAAACTGGAGAACCATTAGGATGGGAAGATGGTGAACCGAGAGAGCAAGGTGAATATTACTGTGGAGTTGGTGCAAGTAATGTTGTTGGAAGAGAAATTTCTGATGCACATCTTCAAGCATGTTTAGATCTTGGAATTACTCTAACAGGAACTAATGCAGAGGTTGCACTTGGCCAATGGGAATATCAATGTTTTGGAAAAGGAATAAAAGCCGCTGATGACCTATGGGTCAGCCGTTATTTACTCTATAAGATCGCTGAAGAGTATGGAGTTGGCGTAAATATTCATCCAAAACCTAAAACTGGTGACTGGAACGGGTCAGGAATGCACACAAATTTTTCAAATGAAGCAATGAGAACAGCTGGCTCAGAAGAGTTATTTAGTTCTATGTGTGACAAACTTGGCGAAGTTCATGATGCTGGAATAGCAGCCTATGGTTCGGACAACGACATGAGGTTAACTGGTTTGCATGAAACACAAAAAATAACTGAGTTTTCATATGGCGTTAGTGATAGAGGTGCCAGTATAAGGATACCTGTTTACACAGTTGAACATAACTGGAATGGTTATCTTGAAGACAGAAGACCAGCATCTAATGCAGATCCATATAAAATTTTAGCTCATATAGTTGGTACGCTAAGTTAATAGCTTTATCTGCTAAATCTGCCCTGCAACAAACAGGGCAGTTATAACTTAAATGGCAATTAATAAAACAGAATTATCTTTTTTAAATCAGCTCACTTCTGAAATTATTATACTTAATGAAGATCTAAAAATAGTTTGGTTAAATTATTCTGCGCTCAATAAAGGTTGGGTTATTGATGATAAAAATAATTTGATTACAAACCAATTATCTGAAGTCACTAACTCATCACTTGTAAGCCTTTTTAAAAGTGCTATCAGAAAAAATCTTTCACAGACCAAGAGAGATTTTGAACTTATTAATTCAAAACTAGAAAAAAGAGAGATTGATTTAACAGTTAGATGGAGTAATTCTTATGAGTGCTTAATCGTTGAAATTCTGTGCGTTGATAACCTCAACAAAATGGTTGATTCATCAAAAACTTTTTCTATTCAAAAAATAGCTGCAAACCTAGCAAGAACTCTTGCCCATGAAGTTAAAAATCCTTTATCTGGTATAAAAGGCAGTGCTCAAATTCTTAGTAAAAAACTACAAGATGATTTTTCTACAAAATTTCTTAAAATAATTATTAATGAAACGGATAGATTAAATGATATTGTCACGAAGATTTTAACACCGCCATCAAAACCTAATCTTGCTCTATTTAATATTCATTCTGCTCTTGAACAAGTCTATGCACTAGCTGATGCAGATGATAATAAGGTTGAACTGATTAGAGATTATGATCCAAGCATCCCCGAAATAAATGGTGACGAGAATTTATTTATTCAAGCAATTTTAAATATAGTAAAAAATGCACAACAAGCTGTTGAAAATACTGAGAACGCTTCGATAACAATCAAATCCAGAATTCAATTTGGTAAGCCAATTAATGGAACAATACATCCCACAGTATGCTCTATTGAAATTAAAGATAATGGCCCAGGCATACCAAATGAACTTCAGGACCAAGTTTTCTTCCCAATGGTATCAGTTAAAGACCAAGGCTCAGGTCTTGGCTTAACAATTGCTCAAGATATCATAAGAATTCATGGTGGAGGTATCATTTTTTCCTCTAATCCTGGAAGTACAGTTTTTTCTATCCAAATCCCTCTTAAATTAAATAATAAGGAGTCTCAAATTGCATAGTGTATGGATTGCAGACGATGATGANGCAATTAGATTGGTTCTTGAAGAAAGCCTTTCAAGCTNCGGATTCAAAACTCAAAGTTTTCCTAATGGAGAAGACTTAATAAAAAATCTTGAAAGTGACCAACCAGACCTAATTATTACTGATGTTCAAATGCCAGGAATGCTTGGTTTTGACCTTATGAAGCACATAAATACAAATTATGAAAATATTCCTGTGGTCATTATGACTGCTTTTGCAGATATGCAAGCTGCTGTTGAGTCATTTGGAGGTGGTGCGTTTGAGTATCTTCCTAAGCCATTTGATCTTGAAGAGGCAACAGAAATTGTAGAAAGAGCATTAGAAGATAAACCTAAAACTAAAGGGCTTAAAAAAGAAACTAAACTAGATATTATTGGTGAATCACAAGCAATGCAAAATGTCTTTAGAGCCATTGGAAAACTATCAAGCACCATTGCTACCGTCTTAATTCAAGGAGAGTCTGGAACTGGCAAAGAACTAATAGCAAAATCGCTTCATAAAAATAGTCCTAGAAATGATATGCCATTTATAGCTCTTAATATGGCTGATATTCCAAAAGAACTTGTCGAGTCAGAGCTTTTTGGTCACGAAAAAGGTTCATTTACTGGAGCTGTTGAAAAAAGAATTGGTAGATTTGAACAAGCAAACGGAGGAACTCTGTTTCTTGATGAAATTGGAGATATGCCAATGGATTCGCAAACTCGACTTCTTCGAGTTCTTTCAAATAAAGAGTTTTACAGGGTCGGTGGTGATAAACCAATTAAGGTTGATGTTAGAATTATTGCAGCTACTCATCAGAATTTAAATAATCTTGTTTCACAAAAAAACTTTAGAGAAGATCTTTTTTATAGACTAAATGTAATAAAAATAGAGGTTCCTCCCTTGCGTGACAGAAAGGATGATATAAAAGAACTCTCTAGGTACTTTCTCAAAAACTATTCAGATGCACTTGATGAGGACCTTAGAGTAATTTCAGATGAAGCAATGAAGCTACTCGAAAAGTTTGATTGGCCTGGAAATGTTAGGCAGCTTGAAAATGTTTGTTATTGGCTGACATTAATGTCTCCGTCTCAAAATATAAAGTCTCAAGATCTTCCAAGTGAAGTAAAAGAATATGAGTTTACAGACATTCCTTCATCTTCTTGGGAGGATGGAATGCAGAATTGGCTTAAAAATGTATCAATGAATATTAATTCTGGTCTTTCTGAAATAGCCATAACAAAAATTGAAAAAATGCTTATAAAAACTGCGCTTGAAAGATCAAACGGTAAAAAAAATGATGCAGCTCAGATATTGGGTTGGGGTAGAAATACTCTTACTAAGAAAATGAAAGAGCTTGGTATTTAAACTAAAGGCAAGTTACTCATTCTCCATTCATTAATACCACCTTTTAATATAAAAATTTTTTCAATTCCTTCTTTTTTGAGAGTTTCGCCAGCATTTGAAGATACTCCACCTGTTTCACAAACTAAAACGATGGATTTATCTAAATGTACTAACTCATTTGATCTTCTTGATATATCTTTTATAGGAATGTTGATTGATGAGGTTATATGACCAGAATTAAAAGTATCAGAATCTCTTAAATCAACAACTAAAGCAGAATCATTATTAGAAAGACTGATTAAGTGTTGGCAAGATATTTTCTTTCCGCCCTTTCTAGCGTTTGAAATCAAGAAAAGTATTATCAGTACAATTAAAGGTAAAGATAGGTAATAATGCTCAATTAAAAAATTAAATATTTCCATGCGTCTATTATCTATTAAAATGATATAGATTAACCAAAAAATATTAATGAAAAATAAAAATTTAATTTTAGTGCGGCATGGTCAAAGCGAGTGGAATCAAAAGAATATATTTACTGGTTGGGAAAATCCTGGGCTAACTCAACAGGGACGAGAAGAAGCAAAACTTGCTGGAATATTAATAAACGATTTAGAAATAAAATTTAATTACTTATTTACATCGGCCCTAGTAAGAGCTCAACTAACTGGATCAATAATTTTAGAGAATGTTAATCAAGAGAATGTCAAAATAATAAAAAATAAAGCATTAAATGAGAGATATTATGGAGATCTTCAAGGTTTGAATAAAGATGAATGCAGAAATAAATGGGGAGAAGATCAGGTTCAAATTTGGAGAAGATCATATACTGTAGGCCCTCCTGGGGGAGAATCGTTAAAAGAAACTGGAGAAAGAGTTATGCCCTACTTTCTAAATGAGATTTTCCCATTAATATTAAAAGGAGAAAATATTATAGTTTCTGCCCATGGTAATTCTTTAAGATCACTAATTAAATATTTGGATAAATTATCCTCTGAGGAAATTGTTAAATTGGAGATACCTACTGGATCTCCAATTCATTATNTTTTTGATGATGATGGAGAAATATTAAATAAAAAAAAACTTAATTGAATAATTTAGATATAAATAATACAGATTTTTCTGACAGCGTAAGTAACTGGTATTTGAGCTCTGGCAGGGCTAATTTACCTTGGAGAAAAAATATTTCTCCCTATAGAATTTGGATATCNGAAATAATGCTTCAACAAACTCAAGTAAAAACTGTTATTCCTTTTTTTAAAANATTTATTAAAAAATATCCTAATTTAAAATCAATTTCTGTTGCATCAGAGGATGATATTCTAGCTCTTTGGTCGGGCTTGGGCTTTTATCGAAGGGCAAAAAATATTTTTAAAACTAAAGAAATTATAAAAAATAATTATAAAAATATATTTCCTAAAAATTTTGAAGAATTAATACTTCTACCAGGTATTGGGAGATCTACTGCAGGTGCAATTATGTCAATTGCCTATGAAAAATCATATCCAATTCTAGATGCAAATGTGAAGAGAGTTATCTCAAGGTTCGACAATATAAATATTCAAAGTAAAGGAGCTTTAAAATCACTCTGGTTGTTATCAGAATCTTATACTCCAAACAATGATATTTTTGAATACACTCAAGGAATAATGGATTTGGGTGCAACTGTTTGTCACATAAGATCTCCTATGTGCACAGATTGTCCCTTAAAACTCTCCTGTAAAAATGCATTTAGGGAATTTAATGTTATTAAAAAGAATAAAAAACAAAAATTAACAAAAAAAATAAACTTTACACTTGCCCATTCAAATCAATCTTTTTTATTATTTAGAAGAAATGAAAAAAGTTTTTGGGAAAGTTTATGGATTCCATATGATAATCAATATAGAGGAAGGCGAAATCTATTTAAACAACCTATCAAAAGTGAGATTCAGAATTTTAATCATNCCCTATCTCATATTGATCTCAATATATCGGTTGAAATATTTGATTATGATAAACCTTTTAAAATTCAAACAAATCTAGAACATCAATGGATTAATAAAGAAGAAATTAATGAATTTGGCCTCCCAAAACCTATAAAGTCTATAATAGAAAACTATGTCTAAAAAAATACTTTGTAAGAAGTTAAATAAAGAGTTGCCAAGTTTAAATGCTCCGCCGATTCCTGGACCAAAAGGGATCGAATTAATGAACTCTATTTCAGCAGAAGCATGGGAAATGTGGAAATCTCATCAAACTACCCTTATAAATGAAAAGCATTTAGATATGTCAGAGCCTAAAAATAGGGAATGGCTGCAAGACCAAATGAATAAATTTTTTAATAATGAAGACTATGAAAGTGCAGCCGGATTTAAGGCACTTGAGTAATAATTTTCTCTATAAAAAACGTACAAAATTTTTGATTTACAAAGTAAATAAAATAGAGTTTAATTTTCTTACATTAGGTATGGGCAAATTCTATGAACAATAATTCTAATTCAAAATTTCCATCTGAAGCTGAAGTTATTATCGTTGGTGTAGGAGGAATCGTTGGATCTATGTTGGCCTATTGGTTAGCAGAACTTGGGCAAGAAAACATTGTTGGACTTGAGAAATCAACCATTATTCCATCTGATATTGCATCTACCGCTCATGCATCAGATTTTGTGTATAACACAACACATGACAAATTAGGTTGTTGGACAACTGCATTCAGTAGAAAATTTTACGAAGATAATGGATTCTTTTTAAAAAAAGGCGGCCTTGAAATCTGCCGAAAAAATGACGATGAGCGATGGGAAGAACTTAAACGAAAAGTTGCATCAGGTAAAGCATTTGGTACAAATGTAAAATTAATATCTGCAGCTGAGGCAGTTGAAAAATTTCCATTACTTGAGGAAGAGTCTTTACGGGGAGCTATGTGGGATCCTGATGCAGGCCTTGTAGTTCCTCGGTCACAAGAGGTTGTGAATTTTGCAGTTGAGAGTGCTAAAGAAAAAGGGTCATTGAAAACTTTTACTAACACTCCTGCAACTGGATTTGAAANAGAAAACGGTAAAATTGTTGCAGTCAAAACTGACAAAGGAATAATCAAAACTAATAAAGTTGTTATTGCCTCAGGNATTTGGGGACCTTTAATGGGTGATATGGTAGGTGTTAGNGTTCCTTTAATGCCTCTAGAACATCCACTTTTATTTTTCGGGCCATATGAAGATATTCAAGAAACAAATGAATTATTAGTCTATCCTCTGCTAAGAGACCAAGGCAATTCAGCCTATGTTAGGGATACTGGAAAATTACATGGTGGTATGCTCGAATGGGGTTTTTATGAAGACAAAAATCCTAGGTTGGTTGATCCTAAAGATATAGGAAATCCTGACAAGACAATGTTATCTGATTCAATGAGATATTTAGAGTTAGAAGAAATTGCTGAGCCTTTAGAAAAAGCATTTNAAACAACACCAATTCTCAGTGAATTAGGATGGGATGAAAAAAGTTCATTTAATGGGCTTTTATCTGTAACAGCTGATGCAGGTTCTTTAATAGGTGAAAGTCCAGAGGTTAGAGGGTTTTGGTTATGTGAAGCTGTTTGGGTTAAAGATGGACCGGGTTGTGCCAGATTATGTGCTGAAGCGATGGTTAATGGTAAAACCCAAGTAGATATGCACTCTTTTGACATATCAAGGTTTTATCCACATCAAAAAGAAAAAGAATTTGTAAAAACAAGAGCATATGAAAATTCTCAAACTATTTATACGCCTNCTGTTCATCCAAGAGAGCCATATGTTACTCAAAGAGAAATGTTTGTAAGTCCCTTCTATGAAAGAGAAAAAGAACTTGGTGGTCATTTCGAAAATGAAGTTGCTGGTTGGGAGCGAGCTCTTGCATATACATCTAANAGAGACAAAATTAAACAGTATTTTAAAGAGGTGCCATTAAGAGAAAATGAATGGGATACTCGTCATGTACCATATGATATAGCNAATGCCGAGCATTTAGCTATGAGTGATTCAGTTGGTATGATCAACTTGTCTCACTTCCCTATCATAGACATCAAAGGACCAGATGCCGAACGTATGTTGGAATATCTATCAGTTGCCAAAGTTGGGGGCAATACTCCTGAGGGTAAAGTAACTTATACAAACTTTTTAGATGAAGATGGTGGAGTTCATGCCGACCTTACAATTTCACGTCTTGGGTCTGATAGTTACAGAGTCGTAACTGGTGGTGCTGATGGAAATCGTGACTGGGTTACTCTACGTAATTATAGAGATGATAGTGGATTTAATGCAGACATAGATATTAGAACTCATGACATTGCGACTATAGGATTATGGGGGCCAAAAGCTGTTAATGCTTTAGGTAATTTTGTAGATCCAAATCAAATTGATATACAAAATTTTCCTTTTGCCACGGCAAAAAACTTAACCCTTAACTTATCTGGTGGCAAAAAAGTTGATGTTTGGGCAGCAAGAATTTCATATGTTGGAGAATGTGGATGGGAAATTTACTTCGATAACGATAAAGAAGATGGTTTGGCTCTATATGATTCACTTCTTGAGGTTGGAGTGGTGCCAGTTGGTATCGAAACATATGCAAATAGTAGGCGACTTGAAAAAAGCTTCAGACTTCAGGGAGCTGAACTTGAGACAGAATACAACTCAATTGAAGCAGCGATACAAAGACCACTGGTAAAAGAAGCAGATTTTCANGGCAAAGCTGCTCATTTGTCTCATCGTGAAGAGGATCCGTGTGCCATTCTATGCACCATGGTATTAGATGATCTAAATGTATCAGGTAGTACAAGATATCCTGTAGGNATCTGTCCAATTATTGATCCTGCAACTGGGGAGGTCCCTATCGATAGCAAAGGACGAAGATCTTACACAACAGGTATGTCCTACTGCCCTTCTATTAAAAAATTTGTTGCCATGGGTTATTTACCAAGAGAACTAGCAATTCAAGGTAAACAACTACTTATTGAATACTTCAACGAAGATGGTGATGGAATTTATCCAATAACTGTTCAAATTGTTGGTAAGGGGTCTTTATATGATCCCAGTAATGAAAGAGTTCGATCGTAGTTATTTTAACTTGATGACAATATTTATAAACTTGCCTATAATCCATTGTTCAATTTAGGCCCAGATAGCTCAGTTGGTAGAGCAAAGGACTGAAAATCCTTGTGTCGGTGGTTCGATCCCACCTCTGGGCACCATTTTCAAATCATTTAAAATGCTAAATTTATAAATTATTCAGTTATTATATTTTTATGTTTCTAAAGAAGAAAAAATCCTACAGCTTATTTAGGAATATTAAACCCTATTTAACAGACTTTTTAGAAGTTGGTAAGCATAAAATATATTATGAGGAGTGTGGAAATCCTAATGGCAAGCCGGCTGTATTTCTTCATGGTGGTCCTGGAGGTGGGGGAAGCACAAGAGTGAGAGGATTTTTCAATCCTAAGATATACAGAATTGTAATTTTTGATCAGAGAGGTTGTGGAAGAAGTCATCCACACGGATGCCTTGAAAATAATACTACTTGGGACTTAGTTGAAGATATAGAAAAATTAAAAAATAAACTCAATATTCAGAAATGGCTTGTTTTTGGCGGATCTTGGGGAAGTACTCTCTCTTTGGCTTATGCTCAAACATATCCTAATTCAGTTTCAGAATTNATTTTACGAGGNATATTTATGCTTAGAAAAAAAGAACTAGATTGGTTTTATCAAGATGGAGCCAGCAGAATTTTTCCTGAGGCATGGGAAGGATTTTTAAAGCCTATTGATCAAAAAGATCATCATAATCTTATGAATGCATATCATGAAATCTTTATGAGTGATGACGAAGAGAAAAAAATGGAAGCTGCAGTAGCATGGTCGAAATGGGAAGGATCTGTAAGCACTCTAAGTCATAAGCCTGATATGGTTAATTCATATACTGAATCAAAATTTGCTTTGGCTTTTGCTCTCATTGAAAATCACTATTTTATTAATAAAGGTTTTCTCGAAAATGAAAATCAGTTAATTTCAATAGAATCAATAGATAAAATTCGTCATATTCCAGCT
>NZFS01000015.1 GCA_002690725.1 Gammaproteobacteria bacterium | reverse complement strand
GTGGGCCCGGGAGGACTCGAACCTCCGACCAATGGATTATGAGTCCACTGCTCTAACCAACTGAGCTACAGGCCCAATGTTCATATGAACAAAAGAGCGATAATTATATAAGAATTAATTTATTAAGGAAGTCTTAAACTTTTCAAAAAAAACTGATAGGTTATTATCTTATTATGATAATTCTTGATGAAATCACTCCCTTTGCAAAGGGAGGCAACCGTATTTGTTTTGTTCATCCTAATAATCCTGGTAGATGTTTAAAAGTGGTTCATCCAGGATTGCTGAATGAAATTAAAAAAAATAAATCTTGGTATAAAAGATTTAGATCGATTAAGAGTTTTGATGATAATTTAAGAGAACAACAGGCATATAATCAAAGAGCACTCAGAAAAGGTGATCCTGCTATCTGGTCACATCTCGCAAAATGGTATGGAATGACCGAAACAAATATTGGCATGGCTTCTGAAACTGAATTAATAACAAATGGTGATGAAATTGCTGAAACGCTTGAAACATATCTTTTTAGAGAAGGTATTACAGAAGAGATAAAATTATCTATCGAGAAGTTTCAAACATGGCTAAGAGAACATTTAATCCTAACCAAAAATCTTATACCTCATAACCTAGTTTTAGGATATGAAAATGACAAAATTGTTATAAAAATTATCGACGGATTAGGATCACAAGCATTCATCCCGTTACCGAACTATTCAGATTTTTTTGCTAAAAGATATGTTGAAAGAAGGATAGAGCTTATGTGGAGTAGAATAAATTGGGATCTCTCTGGGCGTCATGGAAACTGGAAGTAAATTACTCGTCTAGGAAATTCTTAAGATGGCTGGATCTGCTTGGATGCCTTAATTTCCTTAAGGCTTTTGCCTCTATTTGTCTGATTCTTTCTCTTGTAACATCGAATTGTTTACCTACCTCCTCAAGAGTATGATCAGTATTCATGCCAATACCAAATCTCATTCTCAAAACTTTTGCTTCTCTTGCTGTAAGTGATGCAAGTACATCATCAGTTGCAAAGTGCAAACTTTCTTCTGTTGCATTTTCAAGCGGAGATTCTATTACAGTATCCTCGATAAAATCACCTAGGCTTGAATCTTCATCATCTCCGATAGGTGTTTCTGTAGAAATTGGTTCTTTTGCAATCTTGAGAACTTTCCGTACCTTATCTTCAGGCATATCAAGCTCTTTACTCAATTCTTCTGGAGTAGGCTCTCTACCCATATCCTGCATCATTTGGCGTGAAACTCTATTAAGTTTGTTAATTGTTTCAATCATATGAACCGGGATTCTTATCGTTCTTGCTTGGTCTGCGATTGATCTTGTTATAGCTTGTCTAATCCACCATGTGGCATAGGTTGAAAATTTATATCCCCTTCTATATTCGAATTTATCTACAGCTTTCATTAAACCAATATTTCCTTCTTGAATAAGATCCAAGAATTGAAGTCCTCTGTTGGTATATTTTTTTGCAATTGAGATCACAAGTCTCAAATTAGCCTCAACCATGTCTTTTTTAGCTCTTCTCATCTTAGTTTCGCCCATAGACATATTTCTATTTATTTCTTTAATTTCTTTTAGACTTAGGCCAACCTTACTCTCAATTTCAATTAAATCTTTTTGAGCAATCACCACATCTTGTTTGACATTTTCAAGAAGGTTCTTTTTATATTTTTTTTCTTTCATTAGATTGTCTACCCACCTAACTTTAGTAACATTATCAGGATAAAGGGCTAGAAAATCTTTTCTTGGGATACGAGCATTCTTGACTAATTGAGTTTGAATAAATTTTTCTTTTTCTCTTATGCTATTTAAACCGTCTCTTGCAATGGCAGCAATATCTTCAAACATTCTTGGACTAAATTTAAGGAATTGGAATATCTCTCCTAACTTCTTAAACTCTTTATTTGCTTCTTTTGAATGTCTACCTTTTTTCTCAATTACTTTTGTAGTTTTATTAAACTGTCGTTTTAAACTGGTCATTCTACTTTGAACCTCTTTCATGTCAGGACCAGATGATCCCTCCTCGTCAGATGATTCCTGTGCTTCAGCTTCTTCTTTTGCTCTTTGACTTCCTGGACCAGCCGATGGGACTTCTTCCATCTCCTCTAAAAAACCCGTTACAAAATCATTTATCTTTTTTTCTTCATCTTTTACTAATTGGAAGAAATGTATTACATACTCTACAGTTTTAGGATATGCAACACTTGCATTTAAAAGATCTCGCATGCCCTCTTCTATTCTTTTTGCTATTTCAATTTCACCTTCTCTTGTCAGCAAATCAACAGTACCCATTTCTCTCATGTACATCCGAACAGGATCGGTAGTTCTGCCTGTCTCATTTTCTACCGCTGCTAATGCTTCCGCTGCTTGTTCTAAAGCAATATCATCAGAATCCTCGGATTCAGCTAACATTAAAGTGTCAGCATCGGGTGCTGTTTCATGCACTTGAAGACCCAAATCATTAATCATGCCAATGATTTCGTCTACTTGATCAGGATCAGATATATCATCGGGTAAATGGTCATTAACATCGGAATAGGTTAAGTAACCTTGCTCCCTACCTTTTTCTATCAGTTCAGCTATCTTTGAACCTTTTTGATTAAGTTTATCCACGGACTAAACGCACCTCTAGTATATCCCCTATATGTATGGATTGATTGCTAAAAATCAATCTATCCAGAGCTTAAACTTTTAATTAAAGCCTCTTCTTCGGACGACATTTTATCCTTTTTTAAGATAATTTGTTGTAATTCTCTCTTTTCTGAAGAATTTAATTCATTCATTTTATATTTTTCAATTAATAGATTTTCTCTTTCTGAGTAAGTCTGTGATATTAGTTCGATACAATCCTTTATCATAGATGATGCGTCTTCCTCTGAAATTTTTATCTCAGATACTAATGCCTCTCCAAAAACATTTTTTATTTTTTCTTGCTCAATCTTCTCAAGTATCATTGAAGCAGTTGAATTTGGATGTTTTAAAAATATATCTCTTACATCTAACAAAAAAGAAAACTTAGAATTATAGGCTATCAAATTAAACTGCTTACTATCGGCTAACTTAGGATGTTGAATTAAGGCACTAAATATTCCAAGTACAGATTTCTTCATTATAGATCTCGTATCAACTTCAGTTTTTTCTTTTTTGGGAACATTAACATTTTTGTGTGTTTCATTTCCTTGGATAAGCTTTGAAAAATCAAGACCGCATACACTTGTAGCCTCATTTATGTATGCCTGCTTTATTGTTTCACTAGAGATAGATTTAATTAAAGGTAATGCAAACTTTGCAGCAATTGTTCTTCCTTCAATAGAAGATAAATCATCTTGTTTTTTTAATGTTTCAAAAAAGTATTTGGAAAGTGATTTTGAGTCCTTAGCAAGATTATAAAAAGCTTCTTTTCCATGTTCTCTTACAAAACTATCTGGATCATCTCCCTCGTTGAGAAAAATAAAATTTATTCTAGTATCTTCCCTGAGTAATGGCATTGAATTTTCTACAGTTCTCCAAGATGCTTTAAGGCCAGCTTCATCACCATCAAAAACTATATAGATTGTATTTGTATAGTTAAGTAATTTTCTTAGTTGCTCCTTTGTAAAAGCAGTACCTGACGATGCAACTGCATTTTTAATACCATGCTGAAAAAGTCCAATGACATCCATATAGCCTTCAACAACAAATATTGAATCAGGCCTCTTATCAATTTGCCTAACCTCAAATAAACCATATAGCTCATATTTTTTTTTGTATGTTTTTGTTTCAGGAGAGTTTAAATATTTTGCCTGATTTTCTTTATCTTTGAGCAACCTTCCTCCAAAAGCTATACAGTCACCTTTAATATTTCTTATTGGGAACATTAATCTATCTCGGAATCTATCATAAAACTCATCATTATCATTTTGACCAAATAGACCAGATTCGTTTAATTCTTCTTTATTAAATTCTTTTGATAGTTTCTCGTATAAGCTCGGAGCCTTAGCATTTGCGTATCCTAAGTTAAAGAATTTAGCTGTTTCTCCAGAAATCCCCCTATCTTTTAGGTAACTAATGGTATTTCTTCCATTTTCTTCTTTAAGTTGGGAATAAAAGATATCTCCAGCCCTATTATTAATATTTGTTGATTTGATTACTACAGGACTTCTTTCTTGTTTTGGAATCTCCATTCCAACATATGAAGCTAGTTGCTCTAATGCTTCTATAAAATCTAAGTTATCGTGTTTCTTTAGAAAAGAAATTGCATTTCCGGTCTCTTTACAGGTAAAACAGTGGTAGGTCCCAGTTTCTTCATAGATTTTCATTGACGCATTATTTTCTTCTCCACCCTTATGAAAAGGACATTTAGCCATATAAGCACCGCCTCTTCTATCAACTTGTCTTCGTTTTTGGATAACTTCAACAATATTTACAGAGTTAAGTAATCGTTCTATGAAATCCTCGGGTATATACATAATTATTCTTTATTTAGCTCAAACCAATTATCAATTAGGATTTTTGCTGCATTTGCATCAACTTCAACTTTTTTTTCATCAAAAATTTGTCTGGCCTCAAAGGTAGTAAGCCTCTCATCAACGTATTCGAATTTTGCGTCATAAATATTTTTTAGTTTTTGATAAAACCTTTCAACCTCTTTCATAATTTCACTATCTGTTCCATCCATATTTAGTGGCTTACCAATAATAATAATATCTGGTTTCCACTCTTTTAAAAGAATATTTATTTCATCAAAATTTATCCTATTATTTTTATTAAATATTACCTGTAAGGGTGAGGACGAATTTGTTTCAGTTTGGCCGACCGCAACACCAATTTTTTTTGTACCAAAATCAAAAGCAACTATTTGCATTTAATTTGAAGAAAAATTCCAGTCTCTTATTATTTCAAGAATACTATATTCACTAGACATAGTTTGATTGAAGGGAGCAAATGGTGCTGATTCATTTAAAATATTCAATGCCATCTCATCAATAAATTTATCTCCTGAGGAGATCAAAATCTTTGAACTTATTAAATTTCCATAAATATCTATTGTTGCCATAATCTGCACCTTTCCATCAAATAAATTTTTACTCTTTGAGATTATATCGTCTCCAGTTGTCTCAATTTGCCTTTGCCATAAATTTAAATAAATGGCTTCATCAGAGTTAACAACAGAGTTTGCTTGTAGTTTTTTTATTCTAAATGATTGTGATGCACCTTTTGAAACTATCATGTTTCCATCAAAAGAAGTTTGTAAATTTTTTTTTAAAGCCTCGTTGCCACCTATATTAATTTTTGAATAAAGATCCTGATTAGAATTTGCGAATTTAACATTTATAATTGGTGATTCCTTAAAAATTGGTAGCTTGTAATAAGTCGTTATTGAAATACCAAAAATTAAAAGCAAATGTATTATTAAAGATATAAAAAAGGATTTATTAAAAGTTAATGAGCGTCTACTAACAATTTTTGATGAAGAAAATATACTCATAACCCCTCAAAGTACTCAGATATAGGATTAATTTTTGTTTGTTCAAATATTTCTCTTGCGCATGTTGGGCTTGTTATATTAATTTCAGTTAAATATTTGCCAATAACATCAATGCCAGCAAGGCTAATTCCATTTTTTACTAAGACTGGAGCGATCTTTTCAGCAATTTTTTGCTGAACTGATGTTATATCTTTTGCAATACCTTTTCCACCTGCAGCAAGATTTCCCTTGAAACTTCCAGATTGTGGCACTCTCGCCAAAGTCTTTTGAAATGGCTTTCCATTAATTATAAGTATTCTAAAATCACCCTCATAAATGTCCTCAATAAATTCCTGACAAATAATTTGAGTTTCTTCTGAGTTTGTTAAGTCTTTAATAATATTTAAGCTTTCAGTATTTAAATCATTAATTTTAAATATTGAAGTTCCTCCCATGCCATCAAGAGGTTTAATAATTATCTCTTTATGAGAAGAATAAAACTTTTTTATTTCTGATATTTTTGATGACACGAGTGTATCAGGAATAAATTCTGGAAAATGAACTGCAAAGATTTTTTCATTAAACTCTTTAATAGCTCCAGGTCTGTTATGAATGACTGCACCTTTATTTTCTGCCAATCCTAATAAGTGCAATGCATTTATATAATTCTCATCAACAGGAGGATCTTTTCTCATAAAACAATATTTGAAATCAACAAGATTTAAGTCTTCTTCATAAATTTCATTTGTATGATTTGCTTCAATTGAAACTATATTTCTACAGCTAGCATAAATATCATCACTTTTTATAGACAAATCATTAATTTCGCATTGAAAAACACTAAGCTTTTTTTTAATTGCCTCTTCAATCATTAGTATTGAAGTATCTTTTTTTAAATTTAGCTTTTCATATTTGTCAGTTATGAATAATACTTTATTGCTCATCTTTAAATTCTACCAAATTGATTTCTAATTATTGAGGAAACAAATATAGGTGCTGTTTCTGCTCTAAGAATATTTTGTCCAAGATATCTTATTTTAATTTTATTGTTATTAATTAATTTCAATTCTTCATCTGAAAAGCCTGATTCTGGTCCAGTAATGATTGTTGTAGAGGACTTATTATCAAGTTCATCATAACCAAAATATTTTTCTGCATCAGTATCAAAAGCAAATTGTTCTTCGTCATCATTCAATAAACTTAACGCATTTTTCATATTTTTAGTTTGAAAAATTAGGGGTAAGAAATTATTTCCACACTGTTTGCAAACACTGATAACAATTTCTGTAGATTTCTTAACAATTTTGCTAAGGTCTTTTTTTAATAAACTCTGGTCACATAAATCTGGCTTATAAATAATAAATTTATTTACTCCTATTTCAGAGAGTTTTTGAATCATGTAATTAAAATTGTTTACCTTTATGAATGGTACAACTACCGAAAGAGTTCTTTCTGGTTTCTTATCTTTTTTGATTTTGGAAATTCTTTTAAGATCACATTTTTTATTATTTAAAAAAGTAATCTCGCATATTGCGGAATATCCGTCTCCATCAAATACCTCAATGCTACTTTTTTGCTTTAATCGAAGTGCTTTTATTAAATGATGAGATTGTTTACTATCTAAACTAAACTGATTTTCAGTTTTTGATACAGATTTACAATATACTCTATGCATTCTCACGATATCATTATATAGCGACTGAAATTAAATAAATGTCACAGACTGAAATTATATTTATAAGGCATGCTGAAGCTGCAAGCTCTTGGGAAAATCATTCAGATCCAGTTTTAAGTGATCTCGGCATAACTCAATCTAAAAATCTTATCCATCACAATGAACTACAAAAACTGAACAATTATAATTTTGTTTCAAGTCCTAAGCTTCGTGCCATCCAAACTTCAGAATATCTGACCAAAAAATTTAATAAAGAGCTTGTAATTGATAATACTTTTATTGAAATCCCATCAGATAATATTCATTTGTCTAAAAAAAGAGCGTGGTTTAAAGAATTAATAAAAACTAAAAAAGACGACCTTCCGGATAATATAAAAAAATGGAAAGATGATATACTAATTAAGACAAAATCATTTAGTCAAAATACAATTATTTTTACTCATTTTATGGTTCTGAATTTATTGGTAAGTGAGTTTAAGTCAAAAGATACACTGTTGTGTTTCTATCCTGATAATACTTCTATTTTAAAGATAGAAATCAAGAATAAAGAATTTAAAAATTTTTCAACTGAAGAAGGAAAAAAAACATTTATAAATCTTTAAAAAGCTATTGAGCAATTTTTAAACAACTGTAAACTAAATCTTCTTTACATTATTTATTTATTTTGAGAAACAAAAAAAATTCTTTTGATAGCTATTCTAAAAAACCTCTCAAAGATGAGGTTCGAAAAGCTATGAAAAGATACTTTAACCAGCTTGATCAAAATAATGTTCCAATAGATGTGTATCAACTAGTACTAAACGAGGTTGAACCTCCTCTTTTAAACTCTGTAATGAGATTTTCTAATAATAATCAATCAAAGGCAGCAAAAATTTTAGGAATCAATAGAACAACTTTAAGAACCAAACTTAAAAAATATAATATTGATCAATGAATATTGTTAATCCACAGACCGCCCTAGTCAGTCTTTCAGATAAGAGCAACCTAAATCATATTATTGATTTCTTAGTAAAGAAAAAAATTAAAATACTCTCTACTGGCGGAACTTATAATGCAATTAAAGAGATTACTGATAATGTTTTAGAGGTATCTGAATTTACAGGGTTTGACGAAATGATGGATGGGAGAGTGAAAACTCTTCATCCTAAAATTCATGCAGGTATTCTTGCAAGGCGTGACTCAGATTTAGAATTACTTGAAGAAAAAGGTTACGAAACAATTGACCTTGTTATAGTAAATTTATATCCCTTTGAAGAAACTATAAAAAAAGATTGTTCTTTTAAAGATGCAATAGAAAATATTGATATTGGCGGTCCAACAATGATCAGAGCAGCAGCAAAAAATTTTCAAGATGTTGTAGTGTTATCAGATCCTAATGACTATGAAAAAATTACTAGAGAATGGGATTTAAATGATGGCATTTCATATGAAACAAGAAAAAATTTATCACAAAAAGTTTTTAAGCTTATGGCTGATTACAACAAAACTATTTCTAATTATTTAGAAGGAAGTACTGAAAAAATTAATGATTATAATTTTTCAAAAAGTACCGTCTTGAGATATGGAGAAAATCCTCATCAATCAGCATCCCTTCTTACATTTGAGAATCTACAAAATAAAAATATTGCAAATGCAGATATTCTGCAAGGNAAAGAGTTGTCCTATAACAACATAGTCGANGCAGATGCTGCATGGGAATGTGTTAGGGAATTAAGTAATTCGGGTTGTGTGATTGTAAAACATGCAAATCCNTGCGGTGTTGCAGAAGCAAATTCTATTAGTNAAGCCTATGACTTNGCTTTCAAGACTGACCCAACTTCTGCCTTTGGTGGAATTATTGCATTCAATCANACTGTTGACTCTGATACAGCTAAGGTTATAAATGAAAGACAGTTTGTAGAGGTTATTATTGCTCCCGATTATGAAAAAGAGGCAACTGAAGAATTTTCTAAAAAAAAGAATATTAGAGTTTTAAAGGTTGATCTTAAACAAGACAATCCTTANCCAGGAACAATAAAAAAAGTATCGGGTGGAATTTTAATTCAAGATGACGATTTAAAAAAAATAAATTCTGAANAACTTAAATGTGTATCAAAAAGAAATCCAACANATCATGAAATAGAAGACCTTATTTTTGCTTGGAAAGTTGCTAAGTTTGTGAAAAGTAATGCAATTGTATATGTAAAANACAAACAAACTATCGGGATAGGTGCTGGTCAAATGAGTAGAGTTATAAGTGCTGAAATAGCAAATCTAAAAGCTCATGAAGAAGGCCTANAAGTCAAAAATGCTGTAATGGCATCTGATGCTTTCTTTCCGTTTAGAGACGGTATAGATAAGGCTGCATCAAGTGGAATTGCTGCAATAATTCAGCCAGGTGGTTCGATAAGAGATGATGAGGTTATAGCTGCAGCTGATGAGCATGATATTGCTATGTTATTTACTGGAGTGAGGCATTTCAGACACTAATGAATATTCTTATTATTGGTTCTGGTGGAAGAGAACACGCAATAGCCTGGAAATGTGCACAAGATGATTTTGTGAAACATATTTATGTTTGTCCTGGAAATGCNGGAACNTATCTTGAAGACAAAGTNAGCAACATTGATATTGATACAAAAAAATTTAATCTTATTGAAGAGTTCTGTNTAAAAGANCAAATTGATCTTGTAATCATTGGGCCAGAACAACCTCTTGTAGATGGGTTGACTGATTATTTACAAAATAAAGGTATTAAGACCTTTGGTCCATCGAAAAGTGCAGCACAGCTTGAAGGCTCAAAGACATTTTCAAAAGATTTTTTTGTTAAATACGATATTCCAACAGCTGAATATAAATCTTTTGAGGATTTTGATAGTTCAGTGAATTATCTGGATGAGATAAGTTATCCAACTGTTGTGAAAGCAGATGGCTTAGCTGCAGGTAAAGGTGTGATAATTTGTGAAAATAAAGAAAGTGCTATTGAGGCTCTAAATAGCATTTTTAANGATAAAGCATTTGGCAAAGCTGGNAACAGAGTNGTTATTGAAGAATTNTTAGAGGGTGAAGAAGCATCTTTTATTGCAGTTGTTAGTAAAGATAAAATTATTCCGCTGGTAACAAGTCAGGATCATAAAGCAGTTGGAGATGGAGATTTTGGCCTAAATACAGGTGGAATGGGTGCTTATTCACCAGCACCAATTGTTACTGAGGAGATGCAAAAAAAAATCCTTGAAAAAGTGATGTATCCAACTATGAAAGGATTGATCAATGAAGGATTTCCTTATTTGGGTTTTTTATATGCTGGATTGATGATAAAAGATGGTGATTTAAAAGTGCTTGAATTTAATTGTCGATTTGGAGACCCTGAAACTCAACCGATTTTAATTAGATTAAAATCAAGCCTTGTTGAGCTTTGTCTGGCAGCAATTGATGACAAATTAAATTCGTATTCCATAAATTGGAGTAAAAAACATTCTTGTGGAGTTGTAATCGCCTCTAAGGGTTATCCGGAGAGCTATGACNTTNATAAAGAAGTAANGATNAAGTTAAACGAAGNGAANGACTTGAAATTATTCCATGCAGGTACTAAATATGTNGATGATAAAATTATTACAAGTGGTGGAAGAGTATTTTGTGCTACAGCTCTTGGGAATGATTTGAAAGAAGCTCAAGAAAAAGCATATAATCTCGTCAACAGTGTTGATTTTGAAGGTTCTTTTTTCAGAAAAGANATTGGGTTCAAAGGTATTAAATGAGTATTTTAAACAACATAATTAATGAATTTGATATTGCATTAAAAACTTTATCAGATAAAAAAGCTGGAACAGATAGAGAGTATCCTCCAACTCCAGTAGATAAAAATACTAGTAAGCTCTCTAAAAAAGAAAAAGATTTATCTATTCAAATGATGAGAGTAAATCATGCTGGAGAAGTTGCTGCTCAAGCACTATACAGAGGACAAGCCTTTGTATGCAGGGATAAAAAAATAAAAGAGCATTTAATTCATGCTGGTGATGAAGAGACTGACCATTTGGTATGGTGTAAAAAAAGACTCAATGAACTTGGTGGTAATAGCTCAATATTAAATCCAATATGGTATGCAAGTTCTTTTACAATTGGTGCTATTTTTGGTGCTATGGGAGAGAAGACTAGTCTTGGATTTGTTGAAGAAACAGAGAAGCAAGTAGTAATTCATTTACAAAAACACTTAGACAAAATATCTAAAAAAGATAAAGAAACCATTGAGATTCTTAAAACCATGCAAGCTGATGAAGATCTTCATGCTGGTCANGCNAATGAATCTGGCGCAGAAGAGCTTGAATCACCTACCAAAAAAATTATGGAGTTTACAGCTAAGGTAATGACTTCAACTAGTAAATACATATGATACGAATTTTTCTTTTATCGTTCTTTTTAAGTTTTAATTTAACTGCTGAAAACTCAATTGAGGCATTNGAGGAAACACTTTACAAGTTTTGGGAGGCAAGAAATAAACAAGATTTTGAAATGATCTTTTTTTANGANAGTAAAATCGGAGCAATAACTGGCTCTTCATCTGAAAATTACTTTTNCGAGGATCCTCCTCCAGACTTNAAATCTGTTGTTGATTATTATTCATTGGTTGAATCAGACGTGAAGCCCTCAAATGTAAAAATTATCCAACTATCTGAGAAGGTATATTTAACTCTGTATTATCTNACAGGAAGCTATAAATATTCTAANGGCAAAGTAAATAATGAATATAAAACTAGGGCTTCAAATATTTGGTTTTACGAAGATGGTGGTTTTAAGTTGTATTACAAGAACTTTACAAATCTTAAAAAAGAACTTGAACCAACCGATATTATTGCCTATCCAATGGATTGATTTTTAATGATTGNNCAACAGAATAATCAAAAAAAATCTAATATGCGCAAGGTTGCTTTGACTGCTTTAGCAGGTACAAGTATCGANTGGTATGANTTTTTTCTCTATGGCGCTGCAGCAGCTCTAATCTTTCCATCAGCTTTTTTTGGAGAAATTCCAGAGACAACTGCATTAATATTATCTTTATTGACATTCGCAGCAGGTTTCATAGCTAGACCAATAGGTGGAATTATTTTTGGTCACTTTGGAGATAGAGTTGGAAGAAAAAAAACACTTATTGCGGCTCTTGTGTTAATGGGGATATCTTCAACACTAATTGGACTTTTACCAACTTATGCCATGATTGGAGTAACAGCTCCTATTATCCTTACCCTTCTTCGATTTGCTCAGGGTCTTGCAATTGGGGGTCAATGGGGAGGTGCGATGCTTCTAGTAACTGAAAGTGCGCCTTCTAATCAAAGAGGATATTACGGTGCTTTTGCCCAAGCAGGCGCTCCAATTGGTGTAATTCTTGCAAATTTAGCATTAATAATTACAAGTGCACTAGTCTCAGAAGAATTCTTTAATACATGGGGATGGAGAATACCATTTCTTGCAAGTGCTGTTCTGATTCTAATTAGCATGTATATTCAGCTCAATCTAGAAGATACCAAAGCATTCAAAGCACTAGCAACAAATTCAAACAACAAATCAAATGAACAAGTCCAAAGATCTCCGGTCTTAGAAGCCATAAGAAGATATCCAAAAAGAATTATGCTTGCCGCAGGTGCTTTTTTATCAGTTCAAGTTACTTTCTACATTTTGATTGCTTTTATGTTGGCCTACGGTGTTGCGAGTGCAAATATGGAAAGAGACGATATGTTGACTGCAGTGCTTATAGGATGTGCAATCATGGTTCCANTTCAGTTTATGTTCTCTGCCTATTCTGATAGAAATGGTAGAAAAGGCATTTTCATGCTGGGAGCTATCTTGTCTGGAGTCTGGGCGTTTGCTATTTTTCCATTAGTTGACACTGGTAACTTTTGGTTAATAGTTCTTGCTTTAGCTTTTGGGCTGATTTTTTTAGCAATGATGTATGGCCCACAAGCAGCTTTTTTTACAGAACTATTTAGTACGGAGGTTAGATACTCTGGTGCAACTTTAGGCTACCAATTTGGTGCAATAATAGGCGGTGCTTTTGCACCAACAATAGCAGTAAAATTATGGTCAGATTTTGATATTTTTTGGGTATCAGTTTATATAGCTTTTGCGTCGATGCTAACACTTATTTCAGTAATGCTATTGACAGAAACGTATAAGTCCAACTTAGACGAAGAAATATAATTTAGAAATTATTCAAATCTAGTTATTTTTATAATGATTGATATAGTTATTTTAAATAGAAACTTGAGGTTGCATGATAATGCAGCGCTATACTATGGTTCATTAAATTCAAATTATATTGTCATTCATCCATATGATGAAAATTATTGGAAGGCAAATGGTAGGTCTGTCAGACAGTTAAAATTCTCATATGACTGTCTTCAAGAATTAGATGATAGCCTTAAGAGAATTGGCTCTGAAATAAATATATTTGAAGGCTCATTTGATGATCTTAAAAAATGGATANAAATAAATTTCAATGATTGCTTCATACACATCAATCACTGCACGGATATTGATTATTTTAGAAAAGGATTTGAAAAATTCAAACAAGACTTTAGAAACAGGCTAAAAGTATATGATGATTTTGGAATACAACTAACTGATTTTGATAGAGATACATGGTCAAAAAATTGGAATCATATTATGCACAGTAATTTAATAGATGAGCCTAAAATAAATAAAAATACAGCTGAAACAGATCTTATTAAGTTTAATGCACATAATAATAGAATTAAAAGTAAATTTACTTATCTAGAGCATATCCAAAAAGGTGGAACATCAGTTGCAAATGAACTTTTAGAAAGCTTTTTATATGAAAGATGTGAAGATTACAGAGTAAAAATGTCCAGTCCTAGTCTTTCAGAGGATAGTTGCTCAAGATTATCGCCACATTTTACATATGGCTCTATATCAATAAGGCAGGTTTACCAAAGGCTTAATGAATTACTTCCGTCACTTGATAATAAGAAAGATCTTTATTCTTTTAAAAAAAGACTTTATTGGCATTGTCATTTTGTTCAAAAACTCCATACAGAGCCGGAACTTGAGTTTAATTCTATGCATCGAATGTGCGATGAGTTAAGAGTTGAACAAGATAACGAAATGATTGATAAATGGATTAAGGGTGAAACTGGATTCCCATTTTTGGATGCTTGTGTGAAATTTTTAAAAATCAATGGATGGATTAATTTCAGAATGAGAGCAATGATCATGTCATTTGCTTCATATAATATGTGGCAACCATGGCAAAAAACATCACCTCTTCTAGCTGAGCTTTTTACAGATTATGAGCCAGGAATTCATATCAGTCAGGTTCAAATGCAAAGTGGTGTTACTGGTATAAACTTACCAAGAATATATTCAATTCCAAAGCAAAGCATGGATCAAGATTCAAGTGCAGAATGGATAAAAAGTCTTCTGCCTCAGCTTAATAATGTTGAACCAAAACTCATTCACAGCGCAGAATTAAATGACGCATACTTACCTCAAATAGTTGATCTTAAAGTCTCTGCTAAATTTGCTCGTGATAAGGTTTGGGGAATTAGAAAAAGCAAAGAATTTAAAGATGAAGCAAGAAGGGTCTATATAAAACACGGTAGTAGACGAAGAAGAAATGTCAAAACAGGCTAATTAGCCATTTATATATTAATTACGATTCACTATCATAATAAATAAATCGTGAAAGAAATCTTAATCTACAATTATTAAATCTTCAGGTCTTCCACTTAATATTACATCCCATTGACGGAAACTGTTCTTCTAAAAGAGGTTTATTATTCTGTAAATTGTCTATTGCCGTCCTTAAATCATTGCCTGTTGGAACTTGGTCAGAGCCAGGTGATGATTCATCCATCCTTCCTCGATATACAAGTTTTTGATTTGAATCAAAAAGATAAAATTCAGGTGTACATTCAGCTTTATATTTTCTTGCTACTTCTTGAGTTTCATCAAACAAATATGGAAATGATAAACCAAGTGAATTCCACATTTCTTTCATTTTGTGAGGATTATCTTGAGGATGACTAGTAATGTCATTAGAACTAATAGCTATCATATTAATATTTTCAGCATAATCCCTTTCAAGTCGAATAATCTCATCATGATAATGAATGACATATGGGCAATGATTGCAAATAAACATTATTAATGAAGGATTGCCTCTATCGATTGAGTCTGATGAGAACTGTTCATTAGATAATGAGTTAAGGAGATCAAACTGAATAAGATCAGTTTGAAGTTCAAGCATGCTTGAATAAGTTAAAGCCATATTAATATTATAGACTCATTTGTTGCCACTTAATGGGAACGCCCTCTAGCTTATATCTATTTGATTCTTCCCGTAATTTTTCGTATTCAGTTTTTGATGAGTAAACAGTAACTATCAAAGCATTTTCTTTATTAGCAGTTATTCTAAGAACCCTTCCCATTCGTTGAATTCTTTGTCTTTTAGATGATGAGGCACTAAGAATCATAGCTCCATCTGCCTCAGGCATATCAAACCCCTCATCTAATGCAGTACAACTTACCAAGACATCTAATTTGCCAGACTTAAAAGCCTCAAGATTTTCTTGTCTTTCATCGTCTTTAAGATCTGTATTATAGATACCTGACTTAAATCCCTTCTTATTTATAATTTTGTTGAAGTCTTTTGCTTGTTTCTTATTTTCAGTAAAAACAATCCAGCTATCTCTTTTATATTTTTGGATAAGCTCAACGCCATATGGAATCCTATTCTTAGAATTTTTTACAAGCCTAGCTCTATTAAAAATTAGCATTTTCAATGGATAATCATTCATATCTTGCCCACCAATAGTAGCTGCCCTTCTTTGAATACTCTTTGTAAATTTTTTATATTTTTCTTCTTCTTCTGGTAATAAGGCTGCATAACCATAAAGAAGTTTAAAATTTACTATTACCTCATCTTCTCTAGCATCTATGTAATCGTAATCAAAGATGATGTCTCCTAGTATCTTTTTAATAATGATATAAAAATTGTCGTCATAGTCTCTTTCAGGAGTTGCTGATAATCCAAGTGTGGCATTCCAATTATTTGAGAGCATTTCTCCTCTTTTTTCAGTTCCAATTTTATGGCATTCATCAACTATTAATAAAGTGTTTTGATAATTTACTTCTTCAATAATATTTTTTAATGAGTCGATAGTTGTAATGCATATCTTTTTAAGTCCATTGGTTTGTTCTCCTCCTCCATTAAGAGAAATTTCTTTTGATTTAAATTCTTGAGAGAGACTTTCATACCACTGATCTAAAAGAGCTATTGAGGGGACTACAATTAGAATATCCTTTTTAGGATCATCTTCTAGATATTGTTTTAAACAATGAATAGCAAAGAACGTCTTCCCCCCTCCGGTGACAACTTTAATGATGCCTCTTTTTTTTGCCCACCAAAGCGGGAAAGCCTTCTCTTGCCATTCCCTAAGTTTCAAAAAAATCTCCTTTCATCAAGCTTTCGCCAATTAGAAAAACATTAATATTATGTTGTTGGAGGTACTCAATATCTTTTTTGCTTTTTATACCAGATTCTGCAATAAAAATATTTTCTCCCTCAAAAATTTTTTTTAGTTCAACTGAATTTTTAATGTCAACATCAAAAGTTTTTAAATTTCTATTATTGACTCCAATAATTGCATTAGAGAAATGTTGTACTCTTTGTAATTCATCCTCATCATGAACTTCAATAATATAATCAAGCTTGAGTCTTTCTGCTGTCTCTGAAAAATTTTTTAATTCTTTGTCATTTAGTATCGAAGCAATTAGTAAAATACAATCTGCTCCAATCAACTTTGACTCGTAAATTTGATACTCATCAACTATGAAATCTTTTCTAAGGATTGGAAGACTTGTAGTTGCTTTGACATCCTTAAGATACTCGATGTTTCCTAAAAAATAATCTTCCTCTGTGAGAATAGAAAGCGCTGAGGCTCCAAAAGATTCATATTCTTTTGATTTTAAAACTGGATCAAAATTATCACTGATGATGCCTGCGCTTGGAGATGCTTTCTTAATCTCAGCAATAATAGCTTCAGTTTTATTCTGAAGACTTTTCTTAAAATTTGTTTCTTTAAGGTTCTTGAAATCTATTTTAGAACTTAATTCTTCAAGCGATAGTCCTTGTTTTTTTTCTTCAAGTTTAGATTTTGTTTTTGCTACTATTTCATCAAGGATATTCATTATTCGTTTGAAACCCTCACATAATCTGCTAATTTTAGTGCGGCTTGTCCGTTATTCATACAATCAAATGCCATTTCTACGCCATCACTTATAGAATTAACTACATTTGCTACATATAAAGCAGCCCCGCTATTTAACGCGATCATGTCTTGTACAGCAGAACTCTCTCCATTAAATGCGCTATTCACAAGTAGAAGACTTTCGTCCGAAGAATTCGCAGCAATTTGATCAAATGAAGACATGTTTAGTCCATAATCTTTTGGAGAAATTTTATATTCACTAATATTATTGTCTTTTAATTCCGAAATATTGGTTTCTGAACAAATTGAAATCTCATCAAGACCATCATCGCCGTGAACAATCATGACATGTTTCATATCAAGATTTTTTGCAACATTAGAAAACATTT